>JAZNMZ010000080.1:0-56031 GCA_045580005.1 Eubacteriales bacterium
GCTTTTCTATTTCATAGCTTACATTTTTTGCAAGCTCTTCACTGTCTGTAACAAGTACGGCACTTGCCATTTTGTCGTGCTCAGCCTGTGAAAGAAGATCGGCGGCAACATGGGCAGGATTACTCTTGCCGTCGGCAATTACAAGTATTTCGCTAGGGCCTGCGATCATATCAATTGATACAAGACCGTACACCTGCCTTTTTGCTTCTGCAACAAACGCATTGCCGGGGCCTACAATCTTGTCAACCTTGGGAATTGATTCTGTGCCGTATGCGAGAGCGGCTATTGCCTGAGCTCCGCCTGTCTTGAATATTCTGTCAACTCCTGCAATACTTGCCGCCGCAAGAATAACAGGGTTAATTTTACCATCAGCTCCCGGAGGGGTAGTGATGCATATTTCTTTGCAGCCCGCAATTTTGGCAGGAATAGAGTCCATAAGCACTGTTGACGGATATGCCGCAGTGCCGCCGGGAACATAAAGACCGACCTTTTCGATAGGCGTTACCTTCTGCCCCATTACAACACCATCGGTGTCGTTTATAATAAAACTCTCGCGCAGCTGCTTCTCATGAAACTTTCTGATGTTTGCAGCTGCTTTTTTTATAATGCCGATAAATTCGGGAGAAACGCCTGCCAGTGCCTCATCAATTTCTTCTTTTGTTACTTCGAGGCTTGTAAGCTCGGCCTTGTCAAATTTTCTACAGTATTCAAAAACAGCTTTGTCGCCGTTTTGTTTTACATTTGCAATAATCTCAGAAACAACTGCCGACACATCGGGCGTGTTGTCACCTCTTGCAAAAATTTCTTCGGGGGATATCTCGTTGTATTTTAAAACTTTTATCATTTTATCACCTTTGGGTTTTCCAAAACAAGATTAGAAAGACCCTCTTTTATTTTCTCGATTTTTTGTTTCTTGAACTGATATGAAGCCTTGTTTGCAACAAGTCTTGCGCTTATGTCAACGATTGTTTCATACGGGCGAAGATTGTTTTCAAGCAGAGTTTTTCCTGTTTCAACAATATCAACAATAACATCCGAAAGTCCGAGTATCGGAGCAAGCTCTATTGAGCCGTTGAGGTGTATTATATCTATATCTCTGCCTTTTTCTGCGTAGTATTTTCTTGCGATGTTAGAGAATTTTGTGGCAACGCGCAGCGTCGTTGTGGGGTTGTCGCAAAAATCATTCTTTGCTGCAACCGCCATTCTGCACTTTCCTATATCAAGGTCGATAAGCTCGTACACATCAGGCGAATACTCAAGCAGAATGTCCTTGCCGGCAACGCCGATGTCTGCCGCGCCTCTCTCGACATATATTGCAACATCAGATGGCTTTACCCAGAAAAAGCGAATGCCGAGTTTTTCGTTTTCGAAGGTGAGCTTGCGGTTGTTCTCTTTTATAGACGGACACTCAAAGCCGGCCTTTTCAAACATATCGTAGACTTTCTCGCCGAGTCTGCCTTTGGGCAGGGCAACATTTATAAATACTTTTTCATCGCAGTCTTTCCCGTTTTCAAGTCTTTCAAGAGTGTTTAGGTATACAGCGAATCCGATAGCGCCGGAGCTTCTGCCGATTTTTTTCATAAGACCGTCATACTGTCCGCCCGACAGCACCGCCTCGGAAATACCGTCGATATATCCCTTGAAGATAACACCGCTGTAATATCCTTTTGATTCGGAAGACGAAAAGTCTATTCTTATTCTGTCGCACAAAAACTCGCCACTTAGCTTTTCGCACATTGATGAGAACTCACAAAATTCGTCTGTGCCGCAAAGATCCTCATCAACAGACTTTACTGCCAAGGCAAAATCTTCAAAGTTGCCGTAACTGTCAAAGAGTAAATTGAGCTTTTCGCATTGTTCACGAGGGAGAAGAGCTTTTATAAGATCAGGGTTTTTTTCGGCAACCGCCTTAATAATCTTGTCTTTGTGCTGTCCGTCAACCTTGCAGTAATCAAGCAGAGAGTTCAAAAAGCCTATGTGGCAGATGTCAAGAATGTATTTTGAGCTGAGCGTTGCAAGACTCATAAGTGCAAGAGATAAGACCTCGCTTTTTTCGGCAATTCCTATATTGCCTATACACTCAAGTCCTGTCTGCATTATTTCTTTGTACGACTTTTCTCCGCCCGATATGCGATATACATTTTCGTCGTAGTATACCTTTTTTATCTCAGAGTCACTCTCATTGCAGTTTTTGATAATAGAAAGCGTGACATCAGGCTTTAGGGCAAGCAGCTTGCCGTTTGTGTCGGTAAATGTAATGATACCGTCTGACACAAGAAAATCCTTGTTTCGCATATATAAGTCGTATTCTTCAAACTTGTTCATCTTGAATTGTGAATACCCATATTTCACATACAGCGATCTAAGCGATAAAACCGCCTTTTCGTCATATCTCAAAATCGATACATCTATACTCATAATACCACCGTAAAAATATTATTATCTAAAAAGACTTTATTATTTTAACACTTTACCACGATAAAGTCAATAGACTTTTACAAATTTTTCAACTTAAATTATATTTTATCACTGTAAGACTATCCTGTCAATGGCTTTGTATTATTTTTTATTATAAAGAAACTTTCTTTGCAGTATAGATGCATAAAAAACCAAATCCCACCTGAAAAAATCAGATGGGATTTGGAGCTGGTAAGGGGACTTGAACCCCTGGCCTATTGATTACGAATCAACAGGTCTAAATAGCCCCTTAAATACACCTTTTATTAGTCTTTAAAACCTTACTTTTGGTCAGCGTTGACCGAATCGGTAATTGATGAACGAAAATCTTGCTATTAGGTGCTGCTGATTATGTTTTTATTGTATCATAAGATTATGAACATTTCAAGACAGATTGAATTATTCACATTTTTGTGCTATAACTAGATAAAAGATATTTATAAACAGTTCGATAAATATGAATTTAATGAAGGGAGATATCCTATACATGCTTTTGTGGATACTATTGTTGATTGTCATTGTTGTATTTTTAAAATACCTTTATTTGATTATTAAGAGATTTTATCTTCTAAGAAAAATAGGTAAACAGATCAAAAAGCATAACGGTAGTATGCAATATTGTCGTAACCCAATGATATCTATTTTCAAGCATGATGGCAAGGCGGATATTTCTTTACGATTACGAAAAAAACAATAGATATCTCCGTTATCACAACGCCACTTCGCCGAGTACGATACCATTTCAATATTAATAACAAGTTATTGGAATTAATTGTTGAGAGAAGAGCTGTTCATGTAGGAGGCCCGAAAGCCCCTAGACCTACCCACATCAGTGCTATAGACAGTGTATACACTGTCCGAAAATATAAAATAGAATTTGAGGCGTCGAATAATAATCATCAAAAATATGTAATCTTGAATCCTGCTCCGATATCAATCACGAAAGCAGACGGAGCAACACTTACTACACTCTATAACAACGACGATTTAATTCGTGGTGTCAAAGTGTGTGGATTAAATTGGTTCGTTGAAAATGTTTTTAATGAATAAGTTTTGCTAAAAACAGTCGCACAGGACTGTTTTTTTACGCTTTTTGCCCTCTTAGGCTTCAAATCCCCACTAATAACAAAAAGAGTACAGTAGAAACTGTACTCTTTTTGTTGGAGCTGGTGACAGGAGTCGAACCTGCAACCTGCGGTTTACGATACCGCTGCTCTGCCATTGAGCCACACCAGCAAATGCACTTTTTGCAACGCTCATATTATACAGCAGTTCGGGTGAAAAGTCAATAGAAAGTTGTCCAAATAAGGATAAAAAGTTAGCAAAATCGGATATGACTATTGCAAAAATATCCCATGTGTGGTATAATTACGCTGTTATAAAGTTTAAAGGAAGTAATAATATGGAAAAAATGTGGGCAGGCCGTTTTTTGAAGTCGCTTGACAAAAAGGCCGACGACTTTAACTCATCAATTCATGTAGATAAAAGAATGTACCGACAGGACATCTGCGGTTCTATGAGTCACGCAGCAATGCTTGCGGCGCAGAATATCATAACAAAAGAAGAAAGCGACGCAATTATAGCCGAGCTTGAGAATATACTTTCCGATATCGAAAGCGGAGAGCTCGAGATAGACATGAACGCAGAAGATATCCATATGTTTGTGGAATCTGTGCTTACTCAGCGCATAGGCGATGTTGGTAAGAAGCTCCATACGGCTCGTAGCCGCAACGACCAGGTTGCACTTGATGTGCGTATGTACTTAAGAGCTGAAGCCGAGAATATTATTGAGCTTGTAAAGAGCCTTATTTCCGCTATTGTCGGTGTTGCAAAATCTCATAAGAGCACAATTTTGCCGGGATATACACATCTTCAGCGTGCTCAGCCTATATCATTTGCTCATCATCTTTTGGCTTATGGTATGATGTTATCAAGAGATATTTCGAGAATAGATGATGCAGTTTCCAGAATGAACTATTCGCCTCTTGGCTCCTGCGCTCTTGCAGGCACAACTTATAATACTGACAGAAATTTTACAGCAAGCGACCTCGGCTTTGACGGCATTACGCTCAATAGTATCGACGGCGTATCAGACAGAGATTTCTGCGTCGAACTCGAGTCGGCTTTTGCCATACTTATGATGCACCTGTCGAGATTTTCAGAGGAGATTATTTTGTGGTCGTCGTGGGAGTTCAAGTTTGTTGAGCTTGATGACGCCTATACAACAGGCTCAAGTATTATGCCTCAGAAGAAGAATTCGGACATGGCAGAGCTTGTGCGCGGCAAGACAGGCAGGGTATACGGTGACCTTATAGCAACACTTACAATGCTCAAGGGACTTCCACTTGCATACAACAAGGATATGCAAGAGGATAAAGAAGCAATATTCGACAGTATCGACACAGTAAAGGCTTGTCTTGAGATTTTTTCTCCCATGGTGGAAACTATGCGGGTTTTGCCCGACAATATGTACAAGGCTGCGGGAAAGGGTTTTATAAATGCAACCGACCTTGCAGACTATCTTGTGAAAAAAGGACTTCCTTTCAGAAGCGCATACAAGCTTGTCGGCGGTATCGTTGCCGAGTGTATCGGCAAGAATATTGTGCTTGATGAGATGCCGATTGAGGATTACAAGGCTCATAGCGAGCTTTTTGATACCGACCTTTATAATGAGATTTCTCTTGAAGCCTGCGTTGAAAAGAGAATTTCTGCAGGCGGCACCGGAAAAGTCTCTATAGATACCCAGATAGATTATCTTGAAAAAATAATTAAGTGAAAGGACGACTTATGAAAAGAAAGCAGTTTAAGGCCGAAAGCAAAAAGCTACTTGACCTGATGATAAATTCGATATACACCAACAAAGAAATATTTCTTCGCGAGCTTATCAGCAATGCAAGTGACGCAATAGACAAGCTTCGGTTCAAGAGTCTTACAGACAGCACTGTCGGTATGAACAGCGATGACTTTTTTATTCTTATAACCCCCGACAAACAAGCCAGAACTCTTACTATTTCCGACAACGGTATCGGTATGACAAAGGATGAACTTGAAGCTAATCTCGGAACTATCGCAAAAAGCGGAAGCCTTGACTTTAAAAAAGAGAACAAGGACGAGTCTGTCGATATCATAGGCCAGTTTGGTGTGGGATTTTACTCTGCCTTTATGGCGGCGAGAAAGGTTACTGTTATAAGCCGCGCATTTGGCGAAGATACTGCATATATCTGGGAAAGCGAGGGGGCTGACGGATATACCATTGAGGAGACTCAAAAGGAAACTGCAGGTACAGATATTATCCTCAAAATAAAAGAAAATACCGAAAACGACAATTACGACAGCTTTATTGACGAGTATGGTATTGTAAGCCTTATCAAGAAATACAGCGACTATATCCGCTATCCGATAAAGACCTATCGCTCAAAGAGCAGGCAGCTACCCCGTCCCGAGAACGCTCCCGATGACTATAAGCCCGAGTACGAAAGCTATACCGAGCTTGAAACAATAAACAGCATGATACCTCTGTGGAAACGCAAAAAGAGCGAGATTACACAGGAGGAGTATAACGATTATTATAAAAAGGCTTTTTATGATTACGAGGACCCAGCAAGCGTAATCACGGCAAGCTCAGAGGGTGTGCTCAATTATAACGCCCTTATGTTTATCCCATCGCATGCACCATTTGATTTTTACAGCAAGGAATACAAGAAAGGCCTTTCTCTCTACACCTCAGGCGTTATGATTATGGAAAAGTGCGCGGATCTTCTGCCCGACTATTTCAGCTTTGTAAGAGGTGTTGTTGACAGCTCGGATCTCAGCCTTAATATCAGCCGCGAGATGCTTCAGCAGGATCATCAGCTCAAGGTGATAGCAAAAAATATCGAAAAGAAGATTAAAAACGAGCTGTGCTCCATGAAGAACAACGAGCGTGATAAGTACGAGGAGTTTTTCAAGGCTTTTGGAAGAATTATCAAATTCGGCATTTATTCTGACTATGGCATACACAAAGATTCTCTCACCGACCTTCTTATCTTCTACAGTGCAAAAGGCGGCAAGATGGTCACTCTCGACGAGTATATCACCGCAATTCCCGAGGGACAGAAGTATATTTACTTTGCTGCAGGAGACAGCATAGAGCGACTCTCCAGGCTGCCTGCGGCGCAAAGTGTTCTTGACAAGGGCTATGATTTGCTTCTTTGCACAGAGGATGTGGACGAGTTCTGTTTGCAGATGCTCAAAGCTTATAAAGAAAAGGAATTCAAGAATATCGGCACAGGCAATCTCGAACTTGAAACCGACGAGCAAAAGAAAGAGATAGAAAGCGCCGCTGCCGAGTCAAAAGAACTTTTTGATACTATGAAAGAGGCTCTTGACGGTAAGGTTTCTGATATCCGCCTGTCGGCCGTTCTCAAGGAACATCCGGTGAGCCTTTCGAGCGAGGGTCCTGTTTCGATTGAGATGGAAAAGGTTTTGAAAAATATGCCCGGTAATGAGGGTATTGTGAGCAGCAAGATTCTCGAGATTAACGCTTCTCACAAGGTGTTCGAAACACTCAAGCGAGCAAAGGAAGAAAACGACACCGAAAAAATCAAGAAGTTTGCCTACCTGCTGTATAATCAGGCGCTTCTTATCGAGGGGCTTGCTATCGAGGACCCCGTTGAATACTCCAAGGCAGTCTGTGAACTGATGAACTAATTTTATACAACTTAATTTTCAGGAGGATATTATGAAAATTGCATTAAGCACCTGGTCCTTTTATCCGCTCACAAGCACAGGCAAGATGACAGTTCTGGAAACAGTTGCCAAGACTCACGAACTCGGCTTTTCTGCCATTGAGTTTGTTGATCTTCCCGGCAACACGCTCGACGAGCAGAAAGAACTCGCAAAGCAGCTTCGTGCCGAGGCAGACAAGTATGGCATGACAATCAATGCATATGTTATCGGTGCAATCCTTTATCACGATAACGAGGAGGACTCACGCAAGGAAGTAGAGCGCATCTGCGGTCAACTCGAGATTGCAAAGATTCTCGGCTGTCCCGTTATGAGACACGATGTTTGCTATGGACTCGGCAAGGGACAGAGCGGCAGAAGCTTTGATCTTATGCTTCCTACGATTGTAAAGAATATCACAGCTATCACAGAATACGGCCAGAAGCTTGGAATTAAGACCTGCGCTGAAAATCATGGATATGTTGCAAACGACAGTGACAGAGTTGAAAGAATGTTCAATGCTGTTAACCATCCGAACTTCGGCCTGCTTGCTGATATGGGTAACTTCCTTGTTGTTGATGAGAACAATCTCTCTGCCATGTCAAGAGTAGCTCCTTACGCAATTCATGCCCATGTCAAGGATATGAATATCTCGGCTGAGCCTATAGAGGAATATCATCCCACAAGAGGTTGCAACTATTTCCAGGGCGCTGTTCTCGGAACGGGAGTTGTCAATGTAAAGAAGTGCCTTACAATACTTAAAAGAGCAAAATATAATGGATATATCACTCTTGAGTATGAAGCTCCCGGCGATATTTTCGACGGAGTTACACGCTCACGCGAGTATCTTGTTAAAGCACTGGAAGAACTCGAGATTTATGAAGGCTGAAAAAAGAGGAGGACGCTAAGTCCTCCTCTTTTTTATCTTAAATTGTCGGCAGGGAAGATGATTCCGTTTTGCCTGCGGATTTCATCAACGATTTCAAGCGAGATTTCACTTGCATCAAGATATTTTTCGTTTCCTGCTCCTTGCGAAATAAATCTTTCAAACTCATATATCTCATACACCATATTGTTCTGTGCAGCATTCAGGGGAATGTCTATTTTTTCGCCGCTTTTTGATGCAAAGACGAGCTTGTTTATCTTGGGCAGAGCGTGTCCGAAAGAGAGCTCGCCGTCCTCACCGAGGATGGTGCTGTCGCTGTGTGATTGGGCTATCTTTGAGTATACAATGTTCACTGTCATATCACCGTAGCCAAGTATTGCCTCGCCCTGTCCCTCAAATCCGTTTGCTAGCTTTACAGAACGAGATATTATACTGTCAGGTCTTCCAAAGTACATCGCACACAGATATGTGCAGTAGACACCAATATCCATAACAGCTGCATTTGACAGCTCTGGGTTGAATGCGTTTTCTGTGATTCCGTTTTTGTATTTGTCGTATCGCGACGAATACTGTGAAAAATTGAAATAAGCACGCCTTATTTTTCCGCATCTTGCGATATTTTGCCTTATTGTATTATATACCGGGTCAAATGCTGGACGCATAGCCTCGAGTAGTATGAGATTCTTTTCGCCAGCAAGCCTGCGAAGCACTTTGAACTCTGCAAGGTTTGAAGTTATTGTCTTTTCGCAAAGCACATGTTTGCCGTGCTGCAACAGTGCTTTGCTCTGCTGATAGTGGCAGGCGATAGGACTTGCAATATATGCGGCATTGATTTTGCCGCTGCAACAAAACTCTTGAAAGTCGCAAAATGAATTTTTTATAGAATGTTTTTTTGTAAAACACTCAGCCGTTTCGGCATTTCTTGAATAAACTGCGGCAAGTTCAAGTCCGATAGCTTTTGCTGCCTCACAGAAGCTGTCGCTTATAAAGTTTGTGCCGACTATTCCAATTTTGAGATTTGAGTCTTTGAGGGTCATATCCTTGCCTTAGTTTACAATAATCTTTTTGTTGACAACGATACCGTTGAGGTATTTCATTCTGTCGATGGCGTGGGCGTCTATTTTTATACGCACATCATATGTTCCCGGGTACTTGAAATCAGGTGAGAAGCTGATGTTGGAAATACTCTTTCCGGGACTCATTGAGCTTGACTGAAAGATTGTTTCGTTAGTGTCGAGTCTTGTTATGCTGACTCTGATGTAGCAGTCATTGGTTTCGGGATTGCTGTAAGAAAAGTCGTTGGTCTTGCTGCCGAGAGTTACATTTATATCCTGACAGACAGGAAAACTTATTGTTTGGTTGAAACTGTCGATGTCACTTTCGGCAGATGTTTCAGTATCTGCGTCTATCTCGACAGCAGAAGCAAGCATTTTTTCGTATTCAATTGTTTTGACACTGTGGAATATCATGATTGCCACAATGACAAATCCGAGTGCCATTGTAAAAGCTTCCAGAGTCTTTTTCAAAAATACTTTTACGCTCATTTTGCCGCCTCAAAATTGATGTTTAAAGCTCTCCTGCGAGCACTCTGCGGCGCGTGTCTTCAATCTCAGCCACATAGAGTCTGTACCAGGTGATGAATGTCATAATGTTCCAGAGAGGCTTGTAGTTGTCTGTCACACCCTTACGGTGATCCTCAAGCATCTTCAAAACCGCGGTCTTGTCGATGTATTCATCGGCATAAGGCGAGGTAATAATATTTCTTGCCCAGTCATAAAGCTCATCCTTGAGCCACAGACGCACAGGCACAGGGTAGCCGAGCTTGGGACGCATAACCGTTTCTTCGTTTATCAGATCGCGGAAAGCGTGCCTGAGAATATATTTTGTAGTCTTGTGTGACAGCTTATCGGATGAGGTGAGCTGTCTTGCCGCCTCAAAAACCTCTTTGTCAAGGTAGGGTACACGAACCTCAAGAGCATTGCCCATCGAGAGTCTGTCGCCCTTGACGAGAATATCACTCTTGAGCCATGTATTCATATCACAGAACTGCATTTTTGTAAGAACATCGCAGTCGCGCACCTTGTCGTATATAGGCTTTGTCCTGTCGGCATACGATACATCGGGATTGAACTTCTTGTAGAATGCCTTTTTTTCTTCTTCTGTAAACACAAAAGCATTTCCGACAAATCTGCCCTCAATAGGTGTAATATCGCGCATGAGCGTGTTCTTGCCGAGAGTGCTCTCGGGCAGCATTGTGCCAACAGCCTTTACGATCGATTTTAAGCCGTCGGGAAGTGAGCTGAGGTAGCTTGTGGGGACAGAGTCCTTGTACATCTTGTAGCCGGCAAAAAGCTCGTCAGAGCCCTCTCCGGAGAGCACAACCTTTACATGCTTTGCTGCTTCCTTGCATATAAGATATATAGCAACGGTAGACGGGTCAGCCATAGGTGAGTCTAGATGGTATATAACCTTTTCGTAATTCTCAAGAAAGTCTGGCAGTCCTGCCACGAGCTTTACATGGTCAATGTCAAGGTGCTTTGAAATACCCACTGCATTTTCAATCTCGGAATATGCCTTTACACCAAATGCAACGGTAAAAGCCTTGATGCCGGGGCAAATCTTGCTTGCAACAGCAGTGATAACTGCACTGTCAATGCCGCTTGACAGAAAACTGCCGAGTGGCACATCGCTGAGCATATGATATTCAACGCTCTTCATAACAGCGTCACGCAGCTTTTTTTCTTTGTCAGAAAAAGATATAGACTTGTTCGGTGTGAATTTAGGTTCAAAATATGTTTTGGGTTCAACTTTCAGACTGCTGTCGATAACAGCATAGCTTCCTGCAGGAAGTATCTTTATGTCAGGGCTTATTGTATCAGGCTCTGTCACATACTGGAAAGTAAAAAAGCTCTGGAGAGCTGTTTCGTCCACCTTGTATTCTTGCATATCAGGGTCGAACATAAATGCTTTGAACTCGGAAGAAAAAGTGATTCCGTTTTCGGATACTCTGTAGTAAAATGGCTTGATACCAAAGGGATCTCTGCCGAAGAAAAGAGTGTTCTTTTCGTTGTCGTATATAACAATGGCAAACATTCCGCGCAGCTTTGAAATAAACTCGGGGCCCTCGGTGTGATAAAGGGTGAGTATAGTTTCTATTTCCGAGCGGGTAGAGAAGCTGAAGCCTTTTTTAATAAGCTCGTCGCGCAACTCAAGATAGTTGTAAATTTCACCGTTGAAAATGCCGACATATTTTCCGTCAAAGGCAGAAAACGGCTGTACTCCCGCCTCGAGGTCGATAATACTGAGCCTGCGGAAAGCAAAAGCGTAGTTGTCGGCAAAATAAGTTTTACAGTCGTCGGGTCCTCTGTGCCGTATCGACTGTGACATATTTATAAGAGAGGTCTTGTCCTGCTCGGTAAGTAGCAATTTCTTGTAAAGTCCTGCAAATCCACACATAAATAGTTTTTCCTCGTTTTACAAAATAATTGATTTTTTCGGCGCTTTTTGCCCACAAAAAATAACCATCCTAATTTTACCACAAATTTTGTTTTTTGTAATTAAAAAACAAAAAAATTCATACTTAGTTTAATAAATATATACATTTTTTATGTTATACTACTAATGTAAATAAGAATAGCAACAAATTTCAAGAAAGAAGGTAGCCATTATGAAAAAATTATTTGCAATTATCGGCGGAATCGTTACAGCTACAGCAATACTCGCTGTTGTTGTTGTAATACTCAAGAAAATCAAACTCAGCTTTACCCTTGAGTGTGCAGACGACATTGATTTTGAGGACGATACAGACCGAGAAGTTTCTGTTTCTGTGGAAGAACATGATGAGCCTGCCATTACACTTGATATAGAAACAAAACAGGACGAAGACGATATCATCGGTTAATATAGTAATAACTAAGGGACAGCAAAGGCTGCCCCTTTTTTATTTTGTACGGTTGCGGTACTGAGTAGGAAGACATCCCATTTCGCGCTTGAAGACAGCAGAAAAATAATTAGGGCTTGAAAAAGCCATGTGCTCGCTCACGCGCGTGACGCTCCAGCCGCTGCGCAAAAGTGCCTGCGCGCGGATAATGCGCAGCTTGTTGAAATGCTGCATTACTCCGCATCCTGCATACATCTTGAAGGTCTTTTTGAGATTGCTCTCACTCAGACTGCAAAGCTTTGCTATATCATCGACGCTGAGGTTTTCGTCAATGTGATTTTTCATCACATTGAGAATGTTCTTGTAGTGTCTGGCGCCAACAGTGTATTCCTGCGCCTTGAGCGGAGATATCTCGGATGTGATTGACAGTAGCAGGAGCTCGAGCTTTACAAAAGCTATTTCCTCGTCAAGCGGATTGTCCCCCGACGGCGAAATAAGTACAGGCGGCAGCCTTGTGCAGTCAAAGCTCGCTCTTATTTGTGAGTATGTTTCCTCGAGCATTTGAGATAGGTACATATTCAGCAAAAACACTCCCTTGCCAAGCTCGTTTATGAGCTCGCCCTCACAGTCAAAGGAAATTATGATAAGATTTGCTTTCTGTCCTTTTTTTGACCACAGACGGTGGAACTCCATTGGTTTGTGGAATATTGCCTGACCCTGTGTCAGCTCGTATATTCTGTCATCCTCGGACACAGTGACACTGCCGTCGCGAACATAGACCATTTCCCAGAAATCGTGCATTTCTCCGTTGAAATAGTAGTCTTCGTGAGCGTTCCGAACAAAGGCGCTGTTTACCGAGGTAACTTTAAATCTTCGCGTAAAAACACTTTTTTCCATAAATTCACCTCGAAAAGTATCGAAAATTGTATTTTTTTTATACAAATCTGTCTTGACAACACAAATTGAACATGTATAATTAAAGTATAACAAAAATAATCATTGTTGTAAAGATTTTTTTATAAAAAGGAGGTAACTACTGTGAACGATATTACTTTGGTAGTTATGGCTGCAGGAATGGGCAGTCGCTTTGGCGGTTTGAAGCAGGCAGAGCCTGTGACAGCTGATGGCAAGGCGATTATTGATTTTTCCGTTTATGATGCAATGAAGGCTGGCTTTACAAAAGTCGTTTTCATCATCCGCGAGGATATGAAAGAGGATTTTATAAGACTTGTGGGTAGCCGCATTGAGAAGAAGATAAAGACCGAGTATGTAATGCAGGATCTTTCTCAGCTTCCCGAGGGCAGAAAGAAGCCTTTCGGCACAGGCCATGCGATTCTCTGCTGCAAGGGCACTGTTAATGAGCCTTTTGCAATCATCAATGCTGACGACTATTACGGACATAATGCATTTTTTGAAATTGCAGAGCACCTCAAGAGAGCAAACAAGGGCGAGTTTGCCATGACAGCCTACGAACTTGCAAACACTCTCAGTCCCAACGGTACTGTTTCAAGAGGTATATGCTCTGTTGAAAACGGCTATCTCACAGATGTTGCCGAAATCACAAAGATAGACTCACAGATGAAGTGCACACTTGACGGCGAGGAAGTGACTCTTGCCCCCGAAACCCCCGTTTCCATGAACCTCTGGGGACTTACCCCCGATATTTTTGATGAAATCGAGAGCGAATATCAGGTGTTCCTCAAGGAAGCAGACCTTGCAAAGGATGAATTTTTTATTCCCACAATTATCAACAACGCTGCCAAAAAAGGTCTTGCTACAATCAAGGTGTTTAAGAACAAGGATAAATGGTATGGCATAACTTACAGAGAAGATTTGCCGGAACTCAAACAGGCTATTGGAGGATGTATCGATGCAGGCATATACAAAGGAATATAACATTTTAAAGAATTTTGCCATTGAAGGCGAAATTAAAGACATTTCTCCCTACGGCGAGGGTCATATCAATACGACAATGCTTGTTGTGACAGATAAGGCAAAGTACATACTTCAGAGAATAAACACTGTTGTTTTCAAAAAGCCCGAGGAAGTGATGAGCAACATTCTGCTTGTTACCGAGCACATTGAGAAAAAGGGCGCCCTTTCTCTCACAGTCATCAAGACTCACGACGGCGAGTCTATGGTGTGTACAGAGGACGGCTGTTACAGAGTGTATGTATATATCAGCGACTCTGTTTCGTATCAGTCTGCAGAGAGCGCTGAGATTTTTTCAAACGCAGGATATGCTTTTGGAGAATTTCAGAATCATCTCGCCGACTTTGATGCTTCAAAGCTTTACGAAACAATCGCAAGATTCCACGACACACCGAACAGATTCAATAACTTCCTCAAGGCTGTTGAGGAAAATAAGTCAGGCAGACTTGACGCTTGCCGCGACGAGGTTGCTTTCGTTATGGAACGCAAGGACACCTTTGATAAGATCGTAAAGGCTCTTGCCGACGGCTCTGTTCCGCTGAGAGTTACTCACAACGATACAAAGCTCAATAACATTCTTATGGACCCCGAAACTAATAAAGGCAAGGCGGTAATCGACCTTGATACTGTAATGCCCGGTTCTATGCTTTATGACTTTGGCGATTCAATAAGATTCGGTGCAAGCACAGCTGCCGAGGATGAAAAGGATCTTGACAAGGTTAACTTTGATATCAACCTGTTTAAGGCATACGCTCAGGGCTTCTGCACTGCTCTCAAGGGCAAGTTTACCGAAAGAGAGATTGAACTTCTTCCTTACAGTGCATATCTTATGACTATGGAATGCGGTATGAGATTCTTGACAGACTTTATTGACGGCGACACATATTTTGCCACAAAGTATGCCGATCACAATCTCGTAAGGTGCCGCACACAGTTCAAGCTTGCGTCTCAGATGCAGGCACAGGAAGCGAAAATGCTCGAAATTGTCAAAGACATCTGCAAATAACAGGTTAAAGGAACAGCCCTGGCTGTTCCTTTTTTCGCTTATATAATACCGCTGTACTTGATTTGTAAGTAAGTTTGTGGTATAATTTGACAGTAAGCATTTATACGGCATATACTGAGTTGAGAAGTTTTTTACGGAGGTAGTTATGCTGTATATAGCATTTGAGCTTGTTATCTGCTTTTTTGCAATAATAGGAGTGATGTACCTCGCTTTTGGAATAGTTGATACATATACAACGCGAAAGTGTGGGGCTCACTGCAGTATCGTTATAGACAGAGTGGACAGCGGTGATATCGAGTATGCGATAAGAATAATCGAGGGTATTGTCACACGCGATGAATTGTACGGCTTTGTCGACTCTGTGGTTGTTCCTCGGGAGGTCTGTGACGATGACAGGATGATAGAACTGCTTGGCAAGGAGTTCGGGAATATAAAACGATAGGAGGAAGCGTCGTGGACGAAAAAAACAACGGCAATGAAAAGCTCACAGGTACCTGTGAAAATATAGTCTATCAGAACGAAGTCAACGGCTATACCGTCTGCGACATCAACTGCGACGGTGTGCCGGTGACGGTAGTCGGCGTTCTTCCTATGCTTAATGTGGGGGACACTGTTACCGTTGTGGGCAGCTGGACGCACCACTCCTCTTTTGGAAAGCAGTTCAAGGCAGAGCATTGGGAAAAACAGCTGCCTGCCACAAAAGAGCATATTCTTTCTTACCTATCCTCGGGAGCGATAAAGGGAATAGGACCTGTGCTTGCCAAGAGAATTGTGGACAAGTATGGTGAAGACTCTCTTGATGTTATAGAGAATCATCCTGAATGGCTCGCAGATATAAAGGGAGTTACAATAAAAAAAGCCTGCGAAATGAGCGAAAGTTATCGCGACCAGACAGGGCTTCATAACATTATGATGTACTTTAACGGTATGCTCGGTCCTGCCACAGCAGTAAAGGTGTACAAAAGGTGGGGCGCTGCTTCTGTTGATGTTATAAAGAGCAATCCGTATATGCTGTGCGAAGAGATTACGGGAGTGGGCTTTGAAAGAGCCGACAATATAGCAAGAGAGCTCGGTATCGACAGCAATTCTCCTTTCAGACTAGAAACAGGCGTAAAGTATGTTTTGAGTCTTGAGGTCAACCGCAATGGTAACTGCTATCTTCCTCAGGGAATGCTTATTACAAAGTCGGCAGAGCTTCTGCAGGCAACCGAGGGCGGAGTTGCCGAAGCGGTGGGAAGACTTACTGCCAGAGGTGAGCTTGTAGCAGTGCGGTTTGGCGAGGAGGTCGCAATATATCTTTGCGCAATATACTCTGCCGAGAGATATTGTGCCGATAAGCTGTATGAGTTGTCAAAGACAGCTGTCAATATTCCTGTGCACAGGGCGCAGGAGTATATAGAAGATGTAGAATACCACGACAGAATCGAGTTTGCCGACAAACAGCGTGAAGCAATTGTCGGCGCTGTCACAAACGGTATGCTGATAGTTACAGGCGGTCCAGGAACAGGAAAGACCACCGTTATCAAAGCAATTCTGCGACTGTATGACGCAATTGGTATTGCGACCGCTCTTGCGGCTCCGACAGGACGCGCTGCCAAGAGAATGTCTTTATCAACCGGCAGAGAGGCAAAAACAATCCACAGACTTCTTGACGCTGAGGTGGATGTTGACGGAAAAATGCACTTTGCAAAAAACGAGGGAAACCCTCTTGAGTACGGCGCGGTTATTATTGACGAAACTTCTATGACTGATATTTTGCTTATGTCGTCGCTTTTAAAGGCACTCAGACCGGGTACAAAGGTAATTTTTATAGGTGACAGTGATCAGCTTCCCCCTGTAGGCGCGGGTGACTGCCTGCGTGATATGCTTGAGTCGAACGCCGTGAAATATGTAAAGCTCGATGTGATTTTCAGACAAGCTAACGACAGCCTTATTGTTGTCAACGCGCACAATATCAACAGCGGCAGAATGCCCGAACTCTCATCGCGCGACAAGGACTTTTTCTTTATGAAGAGAAATAGCTCTTTGCAGGTTACCAAGCTTTGCACAGAACTGCTTGGCGAGAGATTGCCCAAAGCATATGGGTACGACCCTTTTTCGGATATACAGATTATCACGCCCACACGCAAGGGCGAGATGGGAACGCTCTCGCTTAACAAGCTCCTGCAGGCAAAGCTCAATCCGCCGTTACAGGGCAAAAACGAACACAGGATGGGTGATATCATCTTCCGCGAGGGCGACAAGGTAATGCAGATAAAGAATGACTATTCCATACCCTGGCATGACAAGCAGGGCCGTGGGGGAGAGGGTATCTTCAACGGCGATATGGGTATTATCCGCGAGATAAATCTGTCGGATGAAACTATGGAGATTGAGCTTGATGACAAGATTGTAAAATATGAGTTTTCACAGTGCGATGAGCTTGAGCACGCTTATGCCGTTACAGTACACAAGAGTCAGGGGAGCGAGTACCCTTGTATTGTGATTCCTGTGCTTGACGCGCCCAGAGGTCTTCTTACCAGAAGTATTCTTTACACTGCCGTGACACGCGCACAGCAGATGGTTATCCTTGTCGGCAGTGAGCATATAATTGACCAAATGGTAAAAAACAACCGTCATTCAAAGCGATATACAGGTCTTATGCGGATGCTTAAGGCCCTAAATGAAAAATGATTTGGAGAAAAGTATGCAGGACAAAATAACAAGATTTATAAGCAACAGTCCCAAGGAAACAGAACAGTTTGCAAGCGAATTTGCAAAGATGCTCCGCGAGCACGATTTTATTGCTTTTTTCGGAGATCTCGGCTCGGGCAAAACCGCTTTTGTCAGAGGTATGGCAAGAACACTTTGCCCGAAGGCTAAGGTGTCGAGTCCGACCTTTGCCATCGTAAATGAATATACAGGCGGCACTCTTGAGATTTATCACTTTGATATGTACAGGATTTTTGATGACGACAACCTTTACTCGACAGGATTTTACGATTATTTTGACAGACCCGGGGTGATAGTTACCGAATGGAGCGAGAACATTCCCTTTGCGCTCCCTGAGGGACGGTATGATATTATCTTTGAAAAGACGGGCGAGACCGGTAGGATAATTACTGTTGAGAAAAAATGACTAATTAAGAAAATACAACAACGGTTGTATTTTCTTTTTTTAGCAAATATCAAGCCTTTTTCATAACATAATAAAAGAAATGAAGTTGTCTGAAAGGCTGAAATATGAAATCTGAAATACTCAAACCAAAAAATGGTAAAGACATATATAACGATATTCAAAATGCAAAAAACAGTACACACTGGTTTGCCGCGGCAAACAGCAAAGATGGGTTTGTAAGTTTCTTTGATGAGATTTTCGGAGGCGACGATACCAAAAATCTGTATATCCTCGGTGGCGGTCCCGGTAGCGGCAAGAGTACATTGCTCAAAAGTGTTGCAATAAAAGCTGTCGGCAAGGGATACGCGTCAGAGCTGTATCACTGCTCATCAAGCCCATATTCGCTCGACGGAGTAAGGATACCGGAGATAGGCGTTTCGGTAATAGACGGAACATCTCCGCATACTTATGCCGCAAAGCTTGCAGGTGTCAGAGACCATACTGTTGACCTTGGCAAGTGCTGGGACAAAAGAAAGCTTTCGGAGCACAAAGAGAAGATAGTGTCGCTTTCACAGGAAAAATCAAAGATGTACAGAAGAGCGACCATTTATACTGCGGCTGCAGGGAAGCTGATGGGTGATAAGGAGCTTATGGTAAGTCCTTATATACTCACTGAAAAGCTTGATAAAAGCATTTGCTCGCTTATTGACAAAGAGTTTTTGCACAAGAAATATCGCAAAGACGAGTGCAGGCAGTCTGTTAGAATACAGAGCGCAAACTCATCTGACGGAAAAGTATATTTTGATACATTTGCTCTTCTTGCTTCAAAGAGCTATCTTGTCACAGATGTAAGGGGAATTGCATCTGTCTTTATGTCAAGACTTCTTGATATGGCAAAGCATTATATAGATGTGTGCTATGTCTCGTATTCTCCGTTTGATATTACAAAGATTGACGGGTTGTACTTCCCAAAGTATGATATTTCGTTCTCCGTGTTTGCCGAAAACCCATACAAGATTATAAACACAGAACGGTTCCTTGATCTGCGTGCTTTGCAGAATGTGAGGCAAAAATATAATTTTGCCGACAAGAGCGCAAACGCTCTTATGCTCGAGGCGTATTCGGCACTTTATAAAGCGGGTGAGCTCCATGAACAGATTGAGCAGGAATATTCGCCATGCACAGATTATTCTGCCGTTCAGGAAATGACGCAGGCAATTATAAAAGAAATATTTTAAAAAAAGGGATTTACCGACTCCGGTAAATCCCTTAAACATTTAGTTCTTCTCTCAGCTTTTCTATGATTTTCTTTTCTTTCCTCGACACTTTTACTTGAGTAAGCCCGAGTCTTTTTGCACTTTCCGACTGAGTCATCCCTTTGAAGTATCGCAGATAAATGAGTGTCTTTTCCTCTGCAGGCAGTGAGTCAATAGCTTGCCGCAGTGTGAGCTTTTCGGCTATCTCGTCGCCTGTGTCAACCCCTATCAATTCCTCAAGACAGGACGAGTCCTCATCCTGATTTACTTTGTCTTGGAGTGATACGGTGGGAGAGGTTGCCTCAAGCGAGACAACAATTTCCTCCTTGCTCATTCCGCATAGCTCACAAAGCTCTGATATGGTAGGCTCTCTGCCGTGCTGAGTGACAAAGGCTTCACTTTGCTTGTATATGATGTAGCCTTTTCTTTTTATATCTCGGCTTACCTTTATAAGTCCGTCGTCGCGTAGAAATCTTCTCAGTTCGCCTGTTATCATATGGACTGCGTATGTTGAAAAAACCGTACCGAAGCTCTCGTCAAAGCCACGCACGGCTTTCATCATACCGAGCGAGCCTATCTGAATAAGGTCCTCAAGTTCCTGACCTCTGCCGCGGAATCTCAGGGCTATGCTCTTTACAAGTCCTGCGTTTTCGCTCATGATTTGAGAAAGAGCAACATTGTCGCCGCCCTTGGCTTTTCGTATGAGATCTATTGTTTTGTCTTTGTCAAACATTTAAACCGCCCTTTGGAGCAATTCTTTTTGTCATAACGACCTTTGTGCCTTTGCCTTTTTTTGATGTCACCTTAAGCTTGTCGGTAAAGCTTTCCATAATACAAAACCCCATACCGCTCCGTTCGTTTACGGCATCGGTTGTGTATAGTGGCTCCATTGCTTTTTTTATGTCGTCAATGCCGCAGCCGTTGTCTTTGATTGACACAACAAAAAGACCATCGTCATAATATTTTCCCTCTATGTATATTTTCTTTTTTTTCTCGTCTGTTTCTTCCTTGTACGCGTGCACAATGCAGTTTGTCACTGCTTCCGACACTGCTGTTTTTATGTCTGCAATTTCCTCAACCGTCGGATCAAGCTGAGAAGCAAACGCGGCTGTGATTATCCTCGAATATCCCTCGTTTATTGAGCTTGCGTAAAGAATTGTTCTGAAGTAATTCAGATGCTTTTTCATTTTTACTGTCCTTTCATATTGCGTTTTCGTTTGAATTGACTATTTTTACCAGCTTGTCGGCTCCTGCAAGAGCCAGCATTTCTGCGGCCCGCTTTGCAGGATTCAAAACGACAAGCGTGCCTTTTATATCGTTCATACGACGCAGCCTGCCGAGCACAAATCCAAGACCTGAGCTGTCCATAAAGTCAATGTCGGATAAATCCATAATAAGGCTTGTCGGTCTTGTTTTTGCAATCAGCGCGTCTACTTCCTTGCGTGTATCCTGTACTGCATGGTGGTCTATTTCACCCGTCAGCTTAACAAAAAGCCTGTCTTTTTCACTCCATACTGTCAAATCCATTTTGTCGCCTCCTGTACTTTATATTTATCTTACACACACTTTGGCAAAAATATTGTCTTATGCCACTGTCGTATATGTTTTTTTATACTCGCAAAAATATTGTTTTTTTATACTTTTGACGAAAAAGTGTTAAAAAGTATGAATAACAAATATGTCGGAATTATACATACAGATGAAACTACTTGAAAAGAGCCTTTTTTACTTTGCGGTATAAGTTTTTTTACAAATTCAGCTGACGCTGCAAAATATACTGTATTTTTTAAAGTGTAAGATATGAGGTATATTATTGTATAAAACTCCTGCACATCAGCAAATGGGAGCACTGAGAGCATTGTTTTTTGCGGAACTGTGACATTCATAAGTCCCATGGTTCCGAAAAACATAGAGTATTTCAGTATCTCAAGAGCACATGTTACAGCGAACAGCATATATGCCAGAGTGGTGCACTTAGTGTCTATACTCTTTTTTGCCCTTGATCGAAGGATAATAAAAAATAAAAAGAAAACATCGGCAAAAAGACAAAGCGCCGACTTAATATAAGACAGTTCGAAGTCAAGCGAGAGCTGCAGTGACGACAGCGCGCCCTTTTCATTTCCTGAAAATGCTAGCCACATTACTAAAAGAGTAAACAGCAAAAAAGGAATAAGGATTATACTCACTCTCGAGAATGAGATATATCCAAGCTTTGCACAAAAAGTGCAAAGAAATAGAATCAACGGTATAAAAAGAAAAACAAATACCAAATTATTATAGTTTTTCTCTGTTACAATAAGGCGATCCCACAGTATTTTTGTGTTTATCGCCGCAAGCGAGATTCCTGACGCAAACCCAAACAAACAAATAATCATATAAGCCGCTTTTGGCAGATTTTGGGACAGAAAGAACTTTGTAATAAGAAATGCCGTAATCACAGTAACAGCTCCCACACATAGTGTTATAATGAGAGCAGAAAACGGGTTGTTTTCGTACAGAGGCGCCATGTACAGAAAAAAACCGGATAGCAGATAGCAATAAATGCAGAAAGCGTTCTGAAGCTTTTTCGATTGCTCAAAATTCATTTTTTGTTTGCCCTCCGAAATATTCTCTGTAATACTCTATGAAAGATTTATTTTCTCCTACAGTGCAGTTTAGCTGTATTCGTTCTTCGTTGATAAGATAGGTGAGGACCTCGTTCATAAGAGAACTGTCTGTAACCTGTGATAAGTCCATATTCTCGCAGGCTTTGAAGATTGTGTTATCATGCTCGGTGAACATGGTTTCAAAAGCCTCACTTATATTTTTTCCGGAGTAGCTTTTTGCGATAGGATTCTTTTCTCCCTCCACAGGTGTGAGCGTGACCTCAAGTGATATTCCTGAGGATAATGGCGAGATTGCGAGTTTGTTGCATATATTGTCATAACGGAAGTCCTCCTCACACGAGAATAATGAAAGAGAAAATATGATAATAAGCGCCAGCAAGTATTTTTTCATGTTTTGTTTCCTGTAATTTCGTTTTCTTTATGCGAAAGAGCTGCTTCGGGGATCAAAAGAACAGCGTCAAGAAGTCCCTGCTTTCTTGTGGGGGCAAAAGGCATAAGATATGGTCTTCCGTAGGAATGCTTTGTGCAGAGTGCTGCGACAAAAAATACTATGCAGAAGACAAGACCGCAAAGACCGAAAAGTCTTGCAAATATAATGTTGATAAAGCGTATCAGGGGGATTGAGTTCATATACGGAGGATCAATAAAGCTGCAGGTTGCGGTAAGCGCTGCGACCATAATAACAGGGGCACTCGCAATTCCTGCTTTTATGGCGGCATCTCCCAATATGATTCCTGCAACAATACTAACAGCGTCCCCCACAGCTCTCGGCATACGCACACCCACCTCGCGTATTACCTCAAATATTACCAGTATCACAATAAATTCTGTAAATAGGCTGAAAGGCACATCCTTTCGTGCCGAAGAAATGGTTGACAGCAGCTTGTGCGGCAGGGCAGGCGAGTCAAATTTTAAAAGAGCTATATACAGCGCAGGGAGATAAAGCGCTATTGCCATACCTATGAGTCTGATGATGCGCACAAAGGTAGCATAGTACGGGGTCTTGAGATAGTCCTCGGATGACTGTATACTTTCAACAAAGAAATACGGTACTGTCAGCACGCACGGACTTCCGTTGCATATAATTGCAACCCTGCCGCCGACGAGCTTTGCAGCAATTTTGTCAGGCTTTTCAGAATTTCCGACTTCCTGAAACAAAGGGTATTTGCTGTCGCACAAATAGTGCTCTATATAACCCGAATCTATTACCGACGGCAGATTAATTGCATTTATTCGCTCTTTTACTTTGTCTACGACATCCCTATCTGCCACACCGTCGAGATATACAATAAAAATACCCGTGTCGGTTATATCTCCGCAACTTAATGCTTCAACCCTGAGCTGCATGCTTTTTATTCTTCTTCTAAGAAGTGCCACATTTATTTCGGCGTTTTCTACAAAGCCCTCTCTCGGTCCTCTTACCACAACCTCACTGTCCGGCTCATTAATGGATCTTCCAAGGCTTGATTTTGCATCGGTCTTATAACAGAGCAGACATCCGTTTTCGTTGTAGAATACTACAGCGCTTCCTTCAAGAAGCGCGGTGACAGCATCGTTTTCATCCTTTACGCTCGTGAGCTTTGATACGCATATGCGGTCTATAATCCTTGGAGTTTCTGTCTGATATATGCAAGGGCGTATTATGGCTTCTGATATATAGTTCTTGTCACAAAAGACAATAAAGCTCGCTACATACATCATTGTGCCGCAAGGGAGCAGAGTTTTTCTGATTGCAAAATCCGAGCAGTTTTTAAACGCTTCGGCGAGATATTCCGACAGCTTTGCTGAGTCTTTTACCTGCGTCATAGATCCATCTCCAAAATAGTGTTTTTTATATTTTTACCGTAAATGAAAAAATCATACATTTTTAAAACAATCGAGAATTTTTTGCATAAAATAGAATAAAACATATTTTGAGGGGGAAGACGAATGTCTATAACCGAGGTAAAAGATACCATCACAAAAGAGAGAATAACACATAGGGGAAAGGCGCTGCTTGATATAAATCTTCATTATCCTGAGTTTGTTTGTGAAAACGATGAGGTTTCAAAGAAACTGAATGACTATTATGCACAGGCGCAAAGGGAATTTTCTGTTTTTTGCAAAACAAGATACGCAAAAGTCCTTATCTCCGAGCGGGAAGCAGGAAAGTCTGACCTCAAAAAGAGCGGAGCTGTAATGAACTGGTACATATCTTATATGAATGACAGCGTACTTAGTATTCTTTTGGATATTTCCATATTTGACGGAAAGAATAAAACAACAAAACGCTATGTAAACAATTGGAAGCTGCCTGAGTGCGTCCCGTATCTTGCGAAAAATTTGTTTTTAATCTCAAGAATGAAGCAAAAAGAGTATACTGATATAATCGTGTCAAAAATCAGGGAGGCAGAGGGTGGATTCAAATACTTTGAAAACGCAGAAACTGTTGCAAGAAAACGCTTTGATTTTGACAGATTCTATCTTACTCCGAATGGGGTGGCGTTCTATTATGATAAAAATACACTTTTTGCAAGTTTTCAAAAATTCCCTGCATTTATCATTCCTTATAACAAAGTTGAAAATTTGCAAATTTCGACAGAAGCACTTGAAAAATAAAGATTTCCATCTTTATAGTATCTTTGAATTTTGCATAAACGCGCTTTAAAATATTCAAAAACAGATACATTTTTGCAAATTGCTATTGAATTTTGCATATTTGCGTGGTAAAATATATTATATTTGCGGAAGAATTTTACTTTCCTATAATATCATTTCAAAAAGTTTTCTTCGAAAGGATGGTGAAATATGGCTCTTGACATAATAAACGAAATTAAAAAGTGCGAGGAACAAGCCTCTGCTATCCGAAAAGAAGCTGCGCGCAGGGCGAGAGATATAGAAAAGTCTGCTCACGAAAATGGGGCAAAACTTCTTGCTGACGCTCAGAGCGAGGCTGCTTCCTACGAAAAGCAAAGCGCTCTTGAGGCTGACAAAAAAGCTCTGGATATAAAAGCTGCAGCTCATACTGACATAGAAAAGGAAAAGAATACTCTTATACAAAAAGCAGGCAAGAACCTTGACAGAGCACAGAACTATATCATTGAGGAGCTTTGCAAAATATGATTAACAGAATGAAAAAGCTGACGCTTGTCGCACCTAAGAGCGACATAGATGTCATATCTCATGAGCTCGTGTGGCTTTCGTCGGTTGAAGTAAACCCGCTTGGTGACAAGCTGTATGATGGCTCGTTGGGTGAGGGGCTGGCTCTTTCTGATGTATCGGCTGATATTTCGGAATGCGAAAGGAATTTATCGTGCCTTTTTGGTGCAATCGAAGCCGTTTCAAAATACGGCAGCGGAAAGAAAAGAATTTTACCTAATTTTTTTGACCGTGATGAATTTGAGGGCTTATCTGATGATATCGACAGTGCCTTGCAGACTGCACACGAGATACTCGATATCACCAAAGAAATCACATCGCTGAAAACCGAAATCAACCGCAGGGAAGCAGAGATTTACGGATTTACTCCTTGGGTGGCGTTTGATGTTCCGTTAGGCTTTGAATCCACGGATAAGACGCTGCTTTATATAGGAACTCTCCCGTCCACAAGCAACCTTGATGCCTTTTTCGCAGAGCTCACAGACGAGTGCGAGGGAGCTGTGTGCGGGCTTGTGAGTGCTGATGCCGTGAGCTCTTATCTGTACTTTCTTGTTCACCGCGCTGACAGAGAAAAAGCTCTCAGCATAGCCTCATCCTATGGCTTTACAAAGGCCTCTTTTGACAATGCTTCGGGAACGGCAACCGATGAAATTGCCCGTGCAAGAAGCGAGGCTGCGGGGCTTGGTACGAAGATAGAAAACTGCCACGCTAAACTGAAAGAATACGCCAAGACAAGACCTGAGCTTGAGAGCGCATACGACTATATCGGTATGAAGCTTGAAAAGCTGAAAATTAAAGAAAAAACAGTCAACACCGAGAATGTCAGCATTCTCCAGGGCTGGGTGCCCGAAAGAGCACTTCCACGACTTGAGAAAAAGCTTTCGGCATATGATTGCTATTATGAGCTTGACGATCCGGCAGATGACGAGGATGTTCCGATACAGCTTGCAAACAGCAGGTTTGCTTCGCCGTTCGAGGCAATTGTTGCGATGTATTCCTATCCGTCATATAAAGGATATGACCCTACTTTTTTGATGGGCATATTCTACGCTGTCATCTTTGGTATGATTATGCAGGATGTGGGGTATGGACTGCTGCTAGTGTTTGGCTGTCCGCTTATGATAAAGCTTATGAGAGCAAAGGGAACGACAAAGAAAATGCTTCAGTCTTTCTTCATTTGCGGAATTACAACAACACTGTTCGGGGCACTTTTTGGAGGATATTTCAGCGACCTGCCATCACAGGTTGCAAGTAATATGCTGGGTGTACCCGATGGGGCTTTTCCTGAGCTTGCAATAGTTTTAAATCCGGTTGAGAACCCGATGGGTTACCTTGCTTTTTCCATGGTGGTAGGAATACTCCACCTAGTATCGGGAATGCTCCTGCAGGCATATATGTTTATTCGCGACGGAGATCCTGTTGCGGCGATATTTGATGTCGGCTCGTGGCTTGTACTTTTTGCAGGGATCGGATTGTTGTTTGCAGCACCCGATGTAGGAAAATGGGTGGCAATAGCAGGCGTTCTTATGCTTGTGCTGTCACAGGGCAGAACGCAGAAGAATATATTTATGAAGCTGTTCAAGGGTATTGGCAGCCTTTATGACATCATAAACTATATGTCGGATATTCTGTCATACTCGAGAATTTTTGCACTCGGTCTTTCGGGAGCAATTATCGGCATGGTTATGAACACTCTCGGAACTATGGCAGGCGGCGGTGTTGTAGGATTTATTGTTCTTATTGCCGTTTTCCTTGTGGGACATGCATTGAATTTTGCATTGAGTCTGCTCAGCGCATTTGTTCATACGGCTAGATTGCAGTATATCGAATTTTTCGGCAAGTTTTATATTGACGGAGGAAGACCATTCCGCCCATCATCAGTTAATACAAAATATTCAGAAATTATTGAGGAGGCAAAAAAATGACATTTGCAGATTTATTTACAGGTTCAAACATCGCACTTATAGGTGCAGTATTGGCAACAGCCCTTGCGTGTATGGGCTCGGCAAGAGGTGTTGGTATCGCCTGCGAGGCAGGAGCAGCGGTTATAAACGAAGACCCATCAAAGTCGGGTAAAGTTCTTCTTCTTGAAGCGCTTCCCGGTTCACAGGGTATTTATGGCTTTGTGACAGCATTCATGGTACTTACAAAGATTGGTATCCTCGGCGGCAGTGCTGATGTAAGTCTTGCACAGGGTATCTACTTCCTTCTTGCGTGTCTTCCTATCGGTCTTGTAGGCTATCAGTCTGCAATTAAGCAGGGAAGAGTGTGCGCTGCAGGCATGAATATTCTTTCAAAGAGACCCGATGATTTTATCAAGGGCGTAATTGCAGCTGCTCTTGTAGAAACTTATGCGATTTTCTCGCTTCTCGTTTCACTCCTGCTCGTTCTTTTCGCATAAGTTTTTAAGCTTAAAAGGCGGTAGATTTTAAATGACAAAATCAATTGATGTAATTAAAAACAGAATTATTGCTGAAGCTATGAGCTTTGAAAACGAGGTTTGTGCCAAAGCTGAGGCAGAAGCAAAAAAAATACTTGACGACTACACCAAAAAGGCCGAGAGTATAAAGGCTTCTTGCGAACAAAGGTCTAAAGAGCTTTATGAGAAGACAGTGTCGGGCGCACACAGCTCTGTTCAGACAATGCGTAGAAACGCTTTGCTTGAAGCAAAGGTAGCAATTATTGAAACGGCATTTAAAGAGGCGCAGAATAAAATTCTTGCTCTTGATAAGGATGAGTATCTTAAGATTTTTACAGGATACCTCAGAAAGGCTCTCGTTGAGTATCTACCCGACGGAGAGAGTGCAACGCTTGCTGTCGGAAAGTCTTCGCCTGTGAGCGCCAGGGAGCTTATTGACCATACAGATGGCATAAATGGCATTTTATGCCGGGTGCAGGATGCTTGTGACGAGACCGTTGTCGGAGGCTTTTGCCTTGTTTATGGTGATGTAAAAATAGACTGCTCGGTAAAGACGGTTGTTGCTTCTCTTCCGGACGATGTGCAGTCAAAGATTGCGTCTGTTTTGTTTGAAGATTCTGTTTCCGAGACTACTATTTGATGAAGGTGAGTGAGGCATATTTTGAAAAATACAAAATTAGATGACCTTAACTTTCTCTATCTTTCGGCAAGAGTAAGCGGATTGGAGACAAGGCTTTTGGGAAACGATGGACTTACAAAGCTGATTGACGCACACAGCTTTGAAGACGCTGTGCGTATGGCTTCAGAAGCTTTCTGTGCTGACAAATCTTACGGAAATTATGAAGAACTCCTGTCTGGAGAGCTTGAGTGGACATATGACGAAATTTCTGAAATGCTTGAAAAAGCCGAGTGTGAAAAAACTCTCATAGATCCACTAAGATATGTATATGATTGTCAGAATATCAAGAGCCTTATTAAGTGTGAGGCTCTCGGAGTTTCTCCTGATGAGCTTCTGCTGTCGTGTGGAACGGTGAGTGCTCAGCAAGCCAAGAGAGCGGTCAGCGACAGAGAGTTTTCAGTCTTTCCCTTCAGCATGACTTCTGCAGCTGTCGCTGCAATAGAAGAACTGGCACAGACAGGTAACCCTCAGAGAGTTGATATCCTGCTCGATAAGGCGGCTTTTGAGGATATGAGAAACACGGCAGAACAGTGCGGTCTTGACTATCTTACAGAGCTTGTAGACGCAAAGGCAGACCTTGCAAACATAATGCTGTTTGCAAGATGTACCGTGCAGAAGTGCTCGTACGCTTTTTATAAAGATGTTATTTTGCCATGCGGAAAACTTAAGGAGCACTTTTTGCTTGAATGTTTTGACGGAAGTACAGAGAAATTTGCAAAAGAGTTGCGTGTTACACAGTACGGAGTCTTGTCCGAACTGTTTTATGAAAAAGCATCTTTGAGAACTCTTGAAAAAGCGTGTGACGATTATTATACCGAGCTTGCTTCCAGCGCAAAGAATGTCCCGTTCGGAGCGCAAAAAGCGATTTCATATATCATTGCAAAAGAAAATGAAATCAAGAATGTACGCATAATTCTCGCAGGCAAAAAGGCAGGAATTCCGTCCGACACATTGAGGGAAAGAATGAGGGTGTGCTACTGATGAAAAAGATTGGTATTATTGGAGATAAGGACAGCATACTCGGCTTTCGCGCCGCAGGCATTTCAGCTTTCATTACAGAGAACGAAAAGGAAGCCTGTGATATTTTGAAAAGCGCAGTAAACGACGGATATGCAATAATGTTTATTACCGAACAGCTTGCAGTGAAAATTTCCGAAGAAATAGAAAAGTACAAACCATCGGCAGAGCTTGCCATAATCGTGCTTCCGGGAAAGGACGGAAGTTGTGGTTTTGGCCTCGCAAGTATCAAAAAGTCTGTCGAAAAGGCGGTTGGCGCCGATATTTTGAAATAAATCAAAAAGAAAACTAACCTCTTGAAAGGAAGGTTTTACAAAGAAAAATGATAACAGGAAAAATAGTTAAGGTATCAGGACCGCTTGTTGTTGCAAGCGGCATGAGAAACGCCAATATGTTTGATGTTGTCCGTGTTGGCGATATGCGCCTCATCGGAGAAATAATAGAAATGAGAGGCGACAAAGCATCTATCCAGGTCTATGAGGAAACTGCAGGTATCGGCCCAGGTGACACAGTTTATTCGACAGGCGAGCCTTTGTCGGTAGAGCTCGGACCGGGTTTACTTACAAACATCTATGACGGTATACAGCGACCGCTCGAGGTTATGTTCAATGTAGCAGGTACAAATATCCCTAAAGGGATTGATGAGCCTGCGCTCGACAGAGAACGCAAGTGGAGCTTTGAATCATGCTGCAAGGCAGGAGATACTGTGTGCGAGGGTGATGTTATCGGCTATGTGCAGGAAACAGAAATTATAAAGCACAAGGTAATGCTCCCTCCCGGAGTTTCGGGCAAAATTTCCGAAATTTCAGACGGAAGCTTTACTGTTACTGACAAAATTGGTACGATAAAGACAGACAACGGTGAGTATGCAATTACATTAATGCAGAAGTGGCCCGTTAGAAAGCTCCGCCCTTATGCCGAGAAGCTTCCACCATACGAGCCTATGATTACAGGTCAGAGAGTTATTGACGCGGTATTCCCGATAGCAAAGGGCGGTACAGCCTGCGTCCCAGGACCTTTTGGAAGCGGAAAGACGGTTGTACAGCACCAGATTGCAAAGTGGTCTGATGTTGATATAGTTGTATATATCGGATGCGGTGAGCGAGGAAATGAGATGACAGATGTTCTTCGCGAGTTTCCTGAGCTGCGCGACCCTAAGAGCGGACACTCTCTTATGAAGAGAACAGTTCTTATTGCAAATACTTCGGATATGCCTGTTGCCGCTCGTGAGGCTTCTATCTATACAGGTATTACAATAGCTGAGTATTATAGAGATATGGGCTACTCTGTAGCTGTTATTGCTGATTCGTCATCACGCTGGGCAGAGGCTCTGCGTGAGATGTCGGGACGACTCGAGGAAATGCCGGGCGAGGAAGGTTATCCTGCGTATCTTGCGTCTAGACTTGCTCAGTTTTACGAGCGCGCAGGAAAGGTTGTATGCCTTGGCTCTGACAAGCGCGAGGGAGCGCTCTCTGCAATTGGAGCTGTGTCTCCGCAGGGCGGCGATATTTCCGAGCCTGTAACACAGGCGACGCTGCGTATTGTAAAGGTTTTCTGGGGACTAGATGCGTCGCTTGCGTACAGACGCCATTTTCCTGCTATCAACTGGCTTAATTCATATTCACTATATAAGGATCGACTTAACCCCTGGTTTTCCGAGAATGTCGCACCCGACTGGACAGAAACGACAGGTCAGGCACTAAGACTCTTGCAGCTTGAGAGCGAACTTGATGAAATTGTAAAGCTTGTCGGTATGGACGCGCTGAGTGCAAACGACAGAGTGACTCTCGAAACAGCGCGCTCTATTCGTGAGGATTTTCTCCAGCAGAATGCTTTTGAGTCGGGCGACGCCTATACGCCTCTTTCCAAGCAGTATAAACTTATAAAGACAATACTTTCATTTTATGAAAAAGCTCAGAGGGCTCTAGAGCAGGGCGCTGATGTAGAAAAGCTTTTGTCGCTCGAGGCAAGAGAAAATATCGGCAGACTCAAGGCTGTTCCAAACGAGGAGTTTGAAAAAGAAGCCGAGAGGACAGCCACATTGCTTGACGAGCAGATAAGTCAAGTGTTAAGAGATGAGGAGGCATAAGATGGCAATAGTAAAAGAATATAAGACTATACAGGAAGTCGCAGGCCCTCTTATGCTTGTAAACAAGGTTGAGGGAGTAAAGTACGGCGAGCTTGGCGAGATAAAATTACCTAATGGCGAGCTCAGGCGCTGCAGAGTTCTTGAAATCAATGAGGACAGAGCACTTGTGCAGCTTTTTGAAAGCTCTACAGGTATTAATCTTGCTGACAGCACAGTGAAATTTCTTGGACACGGTATTGAATTCGGTGTATCGGGAGATATCCTCGGCAGAGTTTTCTCCGGAATGGGGTCACCTATCGACAACGGCCCCAAAATCATTCCCGAACAGAATCTTGATATAAACGGTACACCCATAAATCCTGCGGCAAGAAACTATCCGTCCGAGTTTATACAGACGGGTGTATCTACTATTGACGGTCTTAACACTTTGGTGCGAGGACAGAAACTGCCCATCTTTTCGGGTTCGGGTCTTCCTCACGCAAATCTGGCTGCTCAGATTGCAAGGCAGGCAAAAGTAAGAGGCTCCGACAGTAACTTTGCTGTTGTTTTTGCGGCAATCGGTATTACATTTGAAGAAGCCGACTTTTTCATCAGTGACTTTAAGCGCACAGGTGCTATTGACAGAACGGTTTTGTTTATTAACCTCGCATCAGACCCTGCAATCGAGAGAATTTCAACTCCTCGTATGGCACTTACTGCGGCAGAGTATCTTGCGTTTGATAAGAATATGCATGTACTCGTTATTATGACAGACATTACAAATTACGCGGAGGCGTTGCGTGAGGTGTCTGCTGCGCGCAAGGAGGTTCCGGGCAGACGAGGATATCCCGGATATCTCTATACCGACCTTGCTACAATGTACGAGCGTGCGGGAAGAAAGGTAGGCTGTGACGGCTCTATCACAATGATACCTATACTCACAATGCCCGAGGATGACAAGACACATCCTATTCCCGATCTTACAGGATATATAACCGAGGGTCAGATTATTCTCTCAAGGGAAATGTACAGAAAAGGCTATCTGCCGCCTGTTGATGTTCTTCCGTCGCTCTCGCGACTCAAGGACAAGGGTATAGGCGAGGGCAAGACAAGAAAAGACCACGCCCAGCTTATGAATCAGCTTATTGCCTGTTATGCGCGAGGCAAGGAGTCGCTTGAACTTATGGTGGTTCTCGGTGAGGCGGCATTGACGCCGGTCGACAGATTGTATGCGAAGTTCTCTGAGGAGTTTGAAAAGCAGTATATTAACCAAGGCTTTGATGAGAACAGGTCGATTGAGGAAACTCTCGATATCGGATGGCAGCTTTTAAAGATTCTGCCCAAGAGTGAACTTAAGAGAATTAAACCAGAAACCTTTGATAAATACTGGAAAGACTGATAAGGTAGGAAAGTATTATGGCACAAAAACAGGTAACACCTACCAGAATGGAGCTTACGCGTCTTAAGAAGCGTCTTGTTACTGCAAGGCGAGGACACAAACTTCTTAAAGACAAGCGAGATGAACTTATGAAGACCTTTCTTGAGGTGGTAAAGGAAAATAAAGCTTTGAGAATAAAGGTTGAAGAAAGCCTTTCGAAAATTCATGATAGCTTTACCGTTGCGGCAGCAACTACATCAAGGGAGATACTTGAGGAGTCGCTTGTTTATCCCAAAAACGAGGGTGAGCTTGAGGTTTCTTACAAGAATGTAATGAGTGTTGTAGTTCCCGAGTATTCATATGTGATGAAAAACGAGGGAGACGGATTGTGCGGCTACGGCTATGCCTTTACATCCGGAGAGCTTGACCTTGCGATAGACGAGTTGAGCGAAATTTTGCCCGACCTTGTTCGTCTTGCTGAGGTCGAAAAGAAATCTCAGATGCTTGCGGATGAAATAGAAAAGACAAGACGCAGAGTTAATGCACTCGAGTATGTTATGATTCCTGAGCTTCAGGAGGGTATCAAGACAATCACAATGAAGCTTGACGAGATAAGCAGAGGTAATACAACCCGTCTTATGAAAGTCAAGGATATGATGATTGCCGATCAGCTTCGCAGGGACGAGGGCTACAATTTCGGTTAAATGTTCAGAAGAACTGCACTTTTTAAAAGTGTAGTTCTTCTTGATTTTTTTCTTTAAAGTTTTATTGTAAAACTACTTGACAAATGCCATTATTTGTGGTAATATATGTAGGTCGAATGAAGACAAAAACAAACATTGACTTTGCGCTGCTAGCTCAGCTGGATAGAGTGTTTGGCTACGAACCAAAAGGTCAGGGGTTCGAGTCCCTTGCAGCGCGCCAACAAAAAAGGACACCGATGGGTGTTCTTTTTTGCTTCATTCGATAATCTACATGGACTCAAACTTTGAGAGAATTATAGTGCGTTTGTTTCTTGTTTATATTGCTATTTTGTGCATAAAATGATATAATACAGTATATAAGCTTTTTATAAGTATCACTGACTAAGCATAAGAATAATTATAACGATATTTTTAAGGACAAATTTACGATATGACTACTTCTCTTAAGAATAAAAACTTAAAAAAACTGATTCTTTCAGCAATGTTTCTCGCAACAGGAATCATACTTCCTTTTTTTACATCACAGATCAAGGAAATAGGCGATACTCTGTTGCCGATGCATTTGCCTGTCATGCTGTGCGGTCTTATATGCGGACCTTTTTATGGTCTTGCTGTGGGACTAGTGCTGCCGATTCTGCGCAGCGTGAGCTTTTCTATGCCGCCACTTTATCCTAACGCAGTGTGGATGGCTCTGGAGCTTGCAACTTATGGATTTGTTATAGGATTGTTGTATCGTCGCAAGCAAGGAGAAATAGGACATATATATTTATGTCTTGTTACAGCTATGGTATCGGGACGCATAGTATGGGGCATTGCCAAAACTGTTTTGCTCGGGCTTGCGGGCAAGGCATTTACATTTGAAGCTTTTATTATCGGAGGTATAATTGACGCAGTTCCCGGTATTATAATTCAGCTTGTTTTGATTCCTCTTATAATGAGCGTTATAAATAAGAAACGAATAGTATAGTAAAAATCTGCACTTTCCTTCGGAAAAGCGCAGATTTTTACTTGTCTGAACGCTTATTCTGCGTTACAGTTGCATCTTACAAGACAGGCCGTTGATGTTATGGCGAGAGAGAAGAACAGCAAAAGCGCGCCTGTAATTATGGCACCGAGTATGCTTGTTGCTGCAAATTCTATTCCAAGAAGGATTACCGATGTCAGAATTGTTCCGAGAATACCTACAAGCAGCACACGCAGAGCTGAGCATACACATCTGCTTGCATAATTGTCACTGCCGGAATCTGTTTTTAATAGCGCAACTGCGAGATACACAACAGCTATGCCGAATAATACCCATAAAAACGCAGGAGTCACAGTTATAACTGCTGTGATACGGAGGAGCGCTGTGATAAAACCGATAATAACGCTTGCAACAACTGCAAAAAGTGTGCAGTAGTTTCTGCATCCGCAGTTTGTACCGTAATTAGACATATATTAATCACCTCCGATGTTAATATATGTAAAACCTCACATCTGTGTGACGGTATAGACTGACAAAAAATCAAATATATATATTGATTTTTTAAATTAGGTGTGTTATAATGTTTCTATATTTTTTCAGGAAGTGATACTGTGAAAACAAGAACACAAAAAATAGTTATCTCTGCAATGCTTGCGTCGCTTGTATGTGTTGCAACCATGATTATAAAAATACCATCACCGCTTAACGGTTATATCAATCTTGGTGACTGTGTGGTGCTGCTCTCAGGATGGATTTTATCTCCGCTGTACGGCTTTTTTGCAGCAGCTATAGGCTCTGCTCTTGCAGATCTTCTTCTCGGATATGTGATATATGCTCCTGTTACATTTGCAATAAAGGGACTTATGGCTCTTATCGCATACTATGGTCTGGGACAGTTTGCCCAAAAGCGCAGTGGCTTGCCATCTATGATTATCAGCGGCATTGCAGCAGAGATGCTTATGATTCTCGGATATTTTGTTTTTGAGGGAATCCTTTACGGATTTGCCGCGTCTTTGGTAAATATACCTGCAAACGCTGTACAGGGCGGGGTTGGTCTTATACTCGGTATTGTGCTTGCCGAAATTTTTAAGAAGAACAAGATTATAATGTAATTCAAGGCTTGATATACATATGCGAAAAAAGGCATCCGACATTCGGACGCCTTTTGTTTTTTCTTTATCTACCTTTGTTGTCTTACGCTGCTGTGCTGATTCGTCTATGCATATCATGGTGTCTATAACATGATATGCAAAAGAAGGTGTGTCGTATATAATATCTAGCGTCTGTATCGGCATAAGTTCTTCAGACGATACAATAAGATAAATCTTTCTGATTATCAGGAAATAGCAAAAATACAATAAAACTTAATATAGAAAATACACTTGAAATTATCATCTTGTTATGATACAATAACATTAGAAAAGAATTTAATTTTTGGAGGATTAATCTATGAAAAAGTTTAAATGCACGGTGTGCGGATATCTTCATGAGGGCGAGATGTCTGATGGTTTTGTATGCCCCAAGTGCAAGCAGGCTTCCGATAAGTTCGTTCCTGTTGACGGAAACAATCCCTATGCAGGCACAAAGACAGAACAGAATCTTCTCGAGGCTTTTGCCGGTGAATCTCAGGCAAGAAACAAATACACTTATTTTGCATCGGTTGCAAAGAAGCAGGGCTTTGAGCAGATAGCGGCTCTGTTTCTCCAGACAGCTGAAAACGAAAAAGAGCACGCAAAGCTCTGGTTCAAGGCGCTCGGAGGACTTGGCGACACTGCAGAAAATCTTTTGCACGCTGCAGAGGGTGAGAATGCGGAGTGGACCGATATGTACGCTCGTATGGCTAAAGAGGCTGACGAAGAGGGCTTCCACGAGCTTGCTGAACAATTCAGAGGCGTTGCTGCAATCGAAAAGTCGCACGAAGAAAGATACAGAGCGCTTCTCAACAATGTAGAAACAAAGGCAGTGTTTGCAAGGAGCGAAGTACAGGTTTGGGAATGTCGCAACTGCGGACATATCGTTGTTGGTACCAATGCTCCCGATCTTTGCCCTGTATGCAAGCATCCCCAGAGCTATTTTGAACTCAGAAAAGAAAACTATTAACAAAATTGCCCGGAACGGTTTTCGTTTCGGGCTTTGATTTGAATCTTGGAGAACTATGAAACCAAAGATACTTACTTTCGGTGAAATTATATGGGATATATACGATGACGGGCGCTATATCGGCGGTGCCGGGTTGAATTTTGCCGCACACTGTGCAAGGTGTGGCGCAAACAGCTTTATAATGTCTGCTGTCGGCAATGATGAGCTCGCAGACGAAACAATAGAGGCAATATCTTCTTTTGGCATCGACAAGAGCTTCCTAAAGACATCAGACAGAAATACAGGTCGCTGCCTTGTGGAACTTGACGAAAAGGGCGCACCTGCGTTTAATGTTTTGACAGATGCTGCCTATGATAATATAATTGTCAATGATGATGATATTTCAAAGATAAACGCCATGAATTTTGATGCTGTTTATTTCGGTACACTTATTCAGAGAAAAAGAGTTTCGCGCGGGAGTTTAAGGAAAATCTGTAATGAATGCTGTTTTGACGAAATTGTATGTGACATCAATCTGCGCAAAAACTGTTATGATACAGATTCTGTTCTCTTCTGCCTTGAAAATGCAACAATACTCAAAATAAGCAGCGAGGAAGAGCCCCAGCTTGCACAGTTTGGTCTTTATACTACAAAGGAAAACTCAGTTCAAGCTGTCTCGCAGGCGATTTGTGAAAGATTTCCTCAAATCAAATATCTTATTACTACTCTTGGGGATAAAGGCTCTTATGTTTATTGCGCTTGCGAGAAAAAGGGTGTTTCACAAAAAGCGGAATCTGTCGCAGTTGCTTCTACCGTTGGTGCAGGTGACAGTTATATTGCTGCGTGGGCTACATCATATCTTTCTGGCGAGTCTGTAGACGCGTCGACGCGTCGAGCGTCCGAGTTGTCTGGATATGTCGTGTCAAAAAAGGGAGCAATACCCGACTATCATTTTGAAAACGGGGTATTAATCGCAGACGAATAACAAAGCGAAAACCGAGCAAAAGCTCGGTTTTTGTGCTATAGTCCCTCTTTTACAAGAGATTTTATAGACTTTGAATATTCTATCGGTGCCATAGATGTTTTTTGTTTGAACTGTCTTGAGAAATAGTGAGGGGAGGAGTACCCGAGCAGCTCTGCAATCTGGGTGAGATTGTAGTTGCCGTCGCGTATGTACTTTTTTGCATATTCTATTTTCATATCAATAAAATAGTCTATGACACCTTTTCCGGTATTCACAGTGAAAATCTCGCGTACAGAGGAAATACTCATATTGGCAAAAGAAGCTATTTCTGACAGTGTCAGACTGCGGTTTATGTTTTTGTTCATAAAAGCGGTTATCTCGTCAAATGTTGTGTCTGTGATATGGCTCTTTAAGGATGAAACCTGAATTGTGTCATCGTTTCTCATGAGCAGAATAAGAAGCTCTGTTATATATTGCTTTATGAGTTGCTCTGAGCCGACAGGTGAGTTTTTTTTGCGCACAAGGCTTTCTGTGTACGGGTCACCGAGCGGCCCCTCAAATGAGTTTATGCGCTCTGCTATTATTTTGGAAATAAGCTTTTTCTGAATATTTCCGATTTTCAAAACCTTGTTTTCAAAGAATTTCATAGAACGCGAGCGAGTACTGAAAGTTACTATTACAGAATTTGTCGCACCGGATGTGCTTATGTTGTGCCATTCGTTCGGCTTGTGAAAAATAATATCTCCGTGACACAGCTGTATATTACTGTCCTCAACGGTAGCGACAGCTTCGCCCTTATCTATATAGACAAACTCCCAGAAATCGTGTTTCTCCCCGGTGAATGTAAAGCCTTTTGCGTACTCAAAGTAGTGTACTGTGTAGATTTTATCAATTATTATTTCATTGCGCATTCGCGTGCCAACATAATTTGCCATAATGCACTCCTTTATTTGTCTTACATAAGTGTATCATAATATTTTCGACATTTCAAGAGTGAATTCGAATAATTGTGCAAATATTACGACAGATTGTGTAAATAAATAATTTTAGAATAAGTATAAAATATACTTAAGAGGTGAATTTTATGAGAATCATTATTTGTAACAACTACGAAGAAATGTCAAAGGAAGCTGCTAAGCTTGTTGCTAGCAAGATAATCCTCAAGCCCGACTGCGTGCTTGGTCTTGCAACAGGTTCTACACCTATCGGTATGTATAACGAGCTTGTAGAGATGAACAAAAAGGGAGAAATCAGCTTTGAAAAGGTTACTTCTTTCAACCTTGACGAGTATTATCCCATTAAGAAGTCAAACTCCCAGAGCTATCAGTATTTTATGGATGAAAACCTTTTCTCAAAGGTTAACATCAAGGCCGAGAACACTCATATCCCCAACGGCGAAACTGACGACCCCGAGGCTGAATGCGAAAATTACGAAGCACAGATTAAGGAGCACGGCGGTGTGGATCTTCAGATTCTCGGTATAGGTCAGAACGGTCATATCGGCTTTAATGAGCCTGACCAAAAGCTCGATTCCAAGACACATCTTACTCTGCTTACTCAGAGCACAATAGATGCAAATTCGAGATTTTTCGATAGCGCTGACGAGGTGCCTAAGAAAGCTCTTACAATGGGTATGGCAACAATACTCAAGGCCAAGACTATTGTTCTTCTTGCAAGCGGAAGCAACAAGCACGATGTAATAAAAGAGCTTATGACAGAGAAGATTACAACAAATAACCCCGCAACACTTCTCAATGTACATAACGATGTGGTTATCGTCTGCGATAAGGCGGCGTATTACGGAGCTTAAGTATGATTTTAAAGAACTGCACGCTTCTTGATAAGGATTTTATTCTCAGGCAAGGATATATCAAGTTTGATGACGGCGTTATTACCGAAATCGGTGAGAATACCGCCGATTGCTGTGATGCTCTTGATTGCGAGGGTCTGTATGCAGTACCGGGCTTTGTGGATATTCACTCTCACGGTTGTGTGGGAAGTGACAGTGCTGATGCGACAGACGGCATATATGACAAAATGTCTGTCTTTTATGCAAGTCACGGTGTCACAACCTATCTTCCGACGGTTGTTACATCGTCCAGAGAAATAACAGCTCAGGCTGTAAAGATAATTGCAGGCAGCAAAACCACAGGTGCAAAGATAGGCGGCATATATCTAGAGGGTCCGTATTTTAACGCTAAATACAAAGGTGCTCAGAACGAAGACAATATGCGAAACCCTGATATTAAAGAACTCGACGAGCTATGTGAACTCTCGAAGGGTCTTATCAAGGTTATAAGTATGGCTCCTGAGCTTCCGGGCGCTTATGAGTTTATCGAAAAAGCCTCAAAGAAGGTAAAGGTTGCACTCGGTCACACCGACGCCGATTCTGAAGTTTCAGGCAGGGCGATAGACAACGGAGCCACGATTGCAACACACCTTTTTAACGCAATGAGACCTTTGCACCATAGGGAACCCAATCTTGTCGGTACCGCGCTCGACAGACAGATATACTGCGAGTGTATATGCGACGGAATACATCTCAATATGGCAACAATTAGACTTGTATACAGGCTTCTCAGCGATGAGAAAATGCTCTTTGTCAGCGACTCTATAAGAGCAGCCGGACTTGATGATGGTCAGTATACTCTTGGAGGGCTTGATGTATTTGTGAAAGACGGTATCGCAAAATTGCAGGACGGCACAATAGCAGGAAGCACTGCAAACCTGCATCAATGTGTTAAGACTGCGATTGCGGCTGGTATTCCTTTTGAGAGTGCAGTAAAGATGGCGTCCTACACACCTGCAAAGGCAGCCGGTCTTGAGCGTGTTGGAAGTCTTGCTGTTGGTAACAGGGCAGACATACTCTTGCTTGATAAAAATTATAATATAGTAAAAGTGCTGGTCGACGGCAAAGAATTTAGAAACTGAGGTGACAATATGTATATAGGCATTGATATTGGCGGTACAAATGTAAAATACGGAGTTGTAGACGAAAACTGCAAGATTTACGAAAAGCACACAATCGTTACAGAAAAAAGCTCTGATGTAGCTTTGATGGGCGCTCTTGCTGAGATCTGCATTTCCCTTAAAGAAAAATACAATATCAAGGGTATCGGTATCGGTGCTCCCGGATATGTAGATTCCAAGAACGGTATTTTCCAGAGAGCAGACAATCTGCCGTTTAACAATACAGACGCAGGCAAGCTTGTAGGGGAGAAGGCCGGACTTCCTGTATACATAGGCAACGACGCTAACTGTGCTGCTCTCGGTGAGTATTACGGCGGCGGCAAGGTTGCTGACAATATGGTTATGATAACCCTCGGTACAGGTGTAGGCGGCGGTATTGTTATAGGCGGCAAGCTCTACACAGGCACAAACGGCCTTGCAGGCGAGATGGGTCATATGACTATAATAATGGACGGCAAGAAGTGCCCTTGCGGCAAGCATGGCTGCTACGAAAAGTACGCTTCTGTTACAGCTCTCATGCAGCAGGCAAATGATGCTATTGCCGCAAACCCCGATGGTATGATGGCAAAAGAGCTTAAGGAAAAGAGTGAAGAAGTGAGCGGCAGAAATCTCTTTGCTTTTGCAGACAAGGGCTATGACGATGCTGTTATGATTCTTGACAATTATACAAGATATGTTGCAAACGGCCTTGAGAATATTGTTGATATATTCCAGCCTGACGAGATTGTACTTGCAGGCGGTATTACAAACGACGAAGAAATTCTTATGAATTCTCTCAACAAAAGCTTCAGCAAACGCTGCAAGGTGAGGGTATCATGCCTCAAGAACGATGCAGGACTTGTTGGTGCCGCGGCACTTGCATTCGGTAAATAAAAATTTAAGCAGAACAGTCATATGATTGTTCTGCTTTTAAATTTGTGCAAAAAATAACGAAGACATAAAGTCTTCGTCTATTTTTTATAGAAGCTTACTCTGACCGTGAATTAAACGGCGCGTGTAACTTTGTTGGAACGAAGGCAACGAGAGCAAACATTAACTGTCTTGTGAGCTCCGCCAACGATCGCCTTTACTCTTCTGATGTTAGGCTTCCATGTTCTGTTTGTTTTTCTGTTAGAGTGGGACACATTGTGACCGAAAGTAACACCCTTGCCACAGATTTCGCACTTTGCCATTACGGACACCTCCTAAACTTGCATTTAACACTTATGCATTAATATCTTTAAACAGCGATACATATTATAACACAAAAAAATCAAGAATGCAAGTATTTTGCGAAAAAAACTGAAAAATTATTTTCAATATTGGATTTTTGTCAAAAAACACCCAAAAATTTCATAAACATTTTGCAAATTTGCCCGTTATACTTGAAAATTTTTCTTTTTTGCACTATAATATATGAGGTACACAAATATTCTTTCGCGAAAGGAAATAATAATGGAGAATACAAAATATTCTGTTTCATTGAAATCTCTTATAGAAGAATTCTCTCTTAAAGAGGTTTTTGTTCCTGGACATATTGACAGTATTCAGGTTACCAGAAATGAAGTTAACCGACCCGGTCTTCAGCTTGCAGGATTTTTTGACCACTTTGAGCCGTCACGAATACAGATTATCGGCAAGGTTGAATATCATTATCTTCTTGATATGACAGCCGAACAGAGGTTTGAGAGCTTTGAAAAGTTTTTTCAACGCAAAGTTGTATGCGTAATATTCTCTTCGGATCTTGAAGTATTTGAGGAGGCGGTTGTTTGTGCAAAGAAGTATGACACACCTATTCTGATGACCGAAACGACAACATCGCATTTTATGGCGGCGCTTATTTCTTCGCTCGGTGTAAGTCTTGCGCCCCGTATTACCCGTCACGGCGTGTTTGTTGAGGTGTATGGTGAGGGTCTTCTTATTCTTGGTGACAGCGGTATTGGTAAGAGTGAAATTGCAATTGAGCTTGTAAAGCGCGGTCACAGGCTTATTGCTGACGATGCGGTTGAGATAAAAAGAGTATCAGACAAAACTCTTGTGGGATCCGCTCCCGAGCTTATCCGACATTATATTGAGCTTCGCGGTATTGGTATTGTAGATGTCAGAAGACTTTTTGGTATGGGCTCTGTAAAGAACACAGAAAAGATAGACCTTGTTATAAACCTCGAGCCCTGGCAGCAGGGAAAGTTTTATGAGAGGGTAGGACTCGAAACCGAGTACACAGATATTATGGATATCAAGATTCCCAGCATAACTATCCCTGTAAATCCCGGTCGAAATCTTGCAATTGTTCTTGAAATTGCGGCTATGAACAATCGTCAGAAGAAGATGGGTTATAATACTGCAGTAGAATTTAACAAAAAGCTCATGGGACAAATGCAGTCAGAAGAAAACAGATAAAAAATAAGGAGAAAAGTATGTATTATATCGGAGTAGATCTTGGCGGTACAAATATCGCTATCGGCATTGTTGATGAAAACGGTAAAATTTTAAGAAAAGCAAGCGTGCCCACAGGAGCGCTTCGCGATCCTGATGAGATTATGAAAGATATGGCTGCTCTTGCAAAAAGACTGGTTGACGAGCAGGGGCTTTCTGTTGACGATATTGAATATGCAGGAATCGCAGCTCCAGGCACAATAGACAGCGAAAAGGGAGAGGTTGTATACTCAAACAATATTCCACTGTTGCACTATCCTATGGCACAGAAGCTTAAGGAATATCTCGGCGTGAAGAAAGTGTATATCGAAAACGACGCCAACGCCGCCGCAAAGGGAGAATACGCCTGCGGCATTTCCAAGGGTACAAAGTCTGCGGTGCTTATCACTCTCGGTACAGGTCTCGGCGGGGGTATCGTTATTAACAACAAGATTTATTCGGGATTTAATTTCTCGGGTGCTGAGCTCGGCCACACAGTTATTGAGGTTGGCGGCAGACAGTGTACCTGCGGCAGACGAGGCTGCTGGGAGACATACAGCTCGGCAACAGGTCTTATCAAAATGACAAAAGAAAAAATGCTTGAGTGCAAGGATTCTCTTATGTGGGAGCTTTGTGACGGAGATATCGAAAAAGCAGGCGGAAGAACTTCCTTTGATGCAATGCGTAAGGGCGACAAGGCTGCAAAAGAAGTAGTTGATATGTATATCAAGTATCTCGGCATAGGTATTACAAACATGATAAATATATTCCAGCCCGAGATGTTTGTTATAGGCGGTGGTGTGTGTAACGAAAAAGAATATCTTACAGTGCCGCTTAATGAAATTATAGAAGCAGAGCAGTACACAAGGAACAATCCGCCAGAGCTTAAGACCAAGGTTAAAATTGCTCAGCTAGGCAATGATGCAGGTATCATCGGTGCCGCAATGCTCGGCAAATAAGTCAAAATCAAATCAAACATTGGTAAAATATACTATTTCAAAAGGGACATACAGTCCCTTTTGTTTTGTTTTTGCATAAATTTGCAAAAATGAATAGTTTTCTATTGAAATTTGCAAAATAATGGTGTATAATAATTCAATAATGCGTTATTATGGCAATTTTGAATTTGTATTATATTAATTATTCAAAACCACAATAAATCAGGCTCTTTATTTCAGAGCTGTAAATGCGTACAGGAGATAGATATGGAAAGAGTATTCGTAAAAGAAATTTTTGACGCGCCCGAGAAATTTTCTGACAAGCAAATTACTGTTGCAGGCTGGGTAAAAACTATCCGTGCCAGCAATGTATTCGGTTTTATTGAACTTGGTGATGGAAGCTGCTTCAAACCGATTCAGGTTGTATTCGAGGAGTCCAAGTTAACCAACTATAAGGAAATTGCAAAACAGAATATCAGCGCTGCTTTGTCGGTAAAGGGAACTCTTGTACTCACTCCCGATGCGCCACAGCCTTTTGAGCTTAAGGCAGAGGAGATTACTATTGAGGGGACATCTACCCCCGATTATCCTTTACAGAAGAAGCGTCATAGTATGGAGTATCTCAGAACTATTGCGCACCTCCGTCCGAGAGCAAATACATTCCACGCAGCATTCCGCGTTCGTTCGGCGGCTGCACAGGCTATTCACGAGTTTTTTGCAAAGCATGGCTTTGTATATGTAAACACTCCTATCATCACAGCAAGCGACTGCGAGGGAGCAGGCGAGATGTTTAAGATTACCACTCTCGACCTTGAAAATCTTCCCAGAACAAAAGAGGGGAAGGTAGATTATTCTCAGGATTTCTTCGGCAAGGCGGCGAACCTTACTGTATCAGGTCAGCTTGAGGCAGAGTGCTTTGCAATGGCATTCGGAAAGATTTATACTTTTGGCCCTACATTCAGAGCGGAAAATTCAAACACTCAGCGCCACGCTGCTGAGTTCTGGATGATTGAGCCTGAAATTGCTTTTGCAGACCTTAACGATGATATGAAGCTCTCAAGCGAGATGGTAAAATATGTTATCAAATATGTTCTTCGTGAATGCCATCAGGAAATGGAATTTTTCAACAAGTTTGTCGATAATACTCTCATTGAAAGGCTTACAAAGTTGTCTGAATCTGACTTCGGTCATGTCACATACACAGAAGCCATTGAGCTTCTGCAGAAGAGCGGCAATAAGTTTGACTATCCTGTGTCATGGGGCATGGATCTCCAGACAGAACATGAGAGATATCTCACCGAAAAGATATTCAACAAGCCCGTATTCGTAACAGACTATCCCAAGGAAATCAAGGCTTTCTATATGAGAATGAACGACGACAACAAGACAGTTGCTGCTATGGATATGCTTGTACCCGGTGTGGGTGAGCTTATCGGTGGTTCTCAGAGAGAAGAAAGACTCGATATGCTTGAAAAAAGAATGAGCGAGCTTAATCTTTCTACTGAGGACTATTGGTGGTATCTTGAGCTTCGTAAGTACGGTGGAGCAAAGCACGCAGGCTTCGGTCTCGGCTTTGAAAGACTTATAATGTATCTTACAGGCATTTCCAATATCAGGGATGTTGAAGCTTTCCCAAGAACGGTCGGCAGCGCAGAATTTTAATCCACAGCACCCCAAAAGGAGAAAATACAAATGAATTACTTGACTATGTCAAGACAGGAGCTGTTAAAGGAGCAGGAATCCTTACAGACTCAATATAATGAAATATTAGACAAGAAACTCTCACTCGATATGTCAAGAGGAAAGCCCGAGGCCAGTCAGCTTGACCTTTCTGAGGGCATGCTTACAGTTCTTTCCAAGAACGAGGACTGTTATGCGCAGGACGGAACTGACTGCCGTAACTACGGACTAGTATGCGGTATTGATGAAGCTATAAAGCTGTTTGCTGATATTCTTGATGTAAGACCTGAGAACATTATAGTTGGCGGCAACTCGAGCCTCAACCTTATGTATGACGCGCTTTCACGCTGTATGTTGTACGGTGTCAATGGAGGTGCAGGACCGTGGATGAAGAATACGAAGAATAAATTCCTTTGTCCTGTGCCTGGATATGACAGACATTTTGCTATATGTGAAACTCTCGGAATCGAGATGATCAATGTGCCGATGACAAGCGAAGGACCTGACATGGATGTTGTCGAACAGCTTGTTTGTGACCCCGATGTGCGGGGTATTTGGTGTATACCTAAGTATTCCAATCCAACAGGTGTGACATACTCAGACGATGTAGTAAGAAGACTCGCAAGACTTAAGACCGCCTCGAGCGATTTCAGAATCTTTTGGGACAATGCATACTGTATTCACGATCTTTACGATGAAACAGAACCGCTGCTCAGCATTCTTGATGAGTGCGATAAAGCAGGAAACCCCAATCTTCCGTATATTTTTACATCTACCTCAAAGGTTACTTTCCCCGGAGCAGGCGTTTCTGTTGTTGCCTCATCGGTTGAAAATATCAAGTACATCAAGAGTATTATGCAGTATCAGACTATCGGACACGATAAGATGAATATGCTCAGACATATAAAGTTTTTCGGCAGCGCTGACAATATGCGTAAGTATATGAAAAAGCACGCCGAAATACTCAGACCGAAGTTTGAAACAGTTCTCACAACACTTGAGCAGCAGATTAAATTGAGCGGTACAGCTGAGTGGAGCACACCCCGCGGAGGGTATTTTATCAGCCTTAACACTATTCCCGGATGCGCTAAGAGAACTGTAGAACTCTGTAAGAACGCAGGCGTTGTCCTTACAGGCGCAGGTGCCACCTATCCTTACGGTAAGGATCCCGATGATAAAAATATCAGAATTGCTCCCTCATATCCGTCTTCCGACGAGCTTGAGCAGGCAATGCAGGTGCTTTGTGTCTGTATAAAGCTTGCAGCAACAGAACGGCTTTTGAAAAAATGATTTTGTGATTTTAAGCCTTGCAGAGCTTCTGTAAGGCTTAAAATTTTGTCATAATTCAGTGCTGCTTTTACAAAAAAGTGTTGACTTTACAGGATAAAATTGGTATAATACCTCTTGTGGGCACACGCCCAAAATGCATTTCAGAAAGGAAATAAAAGTATGAAAAAAAGCATAAGTGTTTTTGTGCTTATGATACTCGTCATCGCGTTGCTTGCTGTTACGGCGTGCTACGGTATCGATTTGTTAGGTGTCAAGAGCGTTTTTGAAGAAGACGGAGTGCGTCTGGGACTTGATCTTGTCGGAGGTACCTCTATCAGCTTTGAGGCGGTTCTTGACGATAATTCTACCGAAATGACAAACGAAGAAATTATGGATTCTGTTGTAGCCGTTCTTAACCGACGCGTAACCAGTGCAGGTTACACAGAAGCAACAGTAACAAGAGTCAAGGACAATATGGTAAAGGTTGAAATCCCTGATGTTAACAATCTGGACGAAGCTCAGAGTTTGCTTGGCAAGGTTGCAAAGCTTACTTTCAAGGATTCAAACGGAAATGTTGTTATCGAGGGTTCTCAGATTAAGAGTGCTGTCGCTATAGTTACACAAAATGAACTTGGAGTTTCTGAATATGCCGTTGAACTGAATTTTGACAGCTCTGCTGCTGATGCATTTGCAAAAGCAACAGAGGAAATGTCGCAGGCTCCGGAAGGTATGAACTATATCTCCATACTTCTTGATGATGTAGAAATCAGCGCACCTTTTGTTGATGAGCCTATTTATCAGACAAGCTGTATAATAAGAGGCGGAATGACTGCTGAATACGCCAGAGAACTTGCAAACCTTATTTCTTCCGGCAATCTTCCTGTAGAGCTCAAGCAGGGTGAACTCCGCAGTGTAAGTGCTACTCTCGGAGCTGAGGCTCTCTCGAAGGCAATGCTTGCAGGTGCTATCGGTATCATTCTTGTAATGCTCTTTATGATTGTTATTTACAGACTTCCCGGCGTTGTGTCTGCAATAGCGCTTGTAGGATATATTGCGCTTACAGCTATATGTATAAGTCTTTTTAAGATTAATCTTTCACTTCCCGGCATCGCAGGTATATTCCTTACAATCGGTATGGCTGTCGATGCAAATGTCGTTATATTCGAGCGTATCCGCGAGGAGCTTGCTTCGGGCAAGAGCGTTAGGGCATCTGTTAACTCAGGATTTAAGTCTGCTTTCTCAGCAGTCCTTGACTCTAATATCACAACACTTATTGCAGCGGTTGTTCTTTGGAAATTCGGTACTGGCGCAATTGTAGGATTTGCTATTACATTGTTTGTCGGTGTTGTTCTTTCGCTTATCACTGCCGTGTTTGTAACAAAGGTGCTTCTCAACTCGCTTGTTGGTATGGGCGTTACAAACATCAAGTTGTTCGGCGCGAAGTATGCCGACGAGAACTGATAAAGGAGGTAGTATTGAGATGAAATTTAATCTTCAGATTGTTAAAAACAAAAAAATATTCTTTATTATTACCGCCGTTATTATACTTGCGGGTCTTGCTTCTATGCTGACACAGGGCTTTTCCTGGGACATTGATTTTGCCGGCGGTACTTTGATGACAGTTGTGTTTGACGGTGCGCAGGAAAAACAGTCAAACGAAGTGATTTCTGATGTTGAAGCAATTGCAAGAGGCATTGTTGGCGATAAGATTAATGTAGCACAGGCCTCCGATAACGACATTATCATAAAGTCGCTTGAGCTTTCACTTGAAGAGCGTCAGCAGATAGAGGTTGCTATTGCCGAAAAGTACGAAAATGCAAGCATTGGAGCTGCCGACAGTGTCAGTGCTACAGTCAGTAAGGATCTGCGCGATGCAGCTGTTGTTTCTGTCAGCGTTGCGGTAGTGCTTATGCTTATATACATCACTGTAAGATTCCAGTTCAGCTCTGCACTTGCTGCAGTTGTGTGCTTGTGTCACGATGTATTTATCGTTCTTGCAGCGTACTCTATTTTGCGTATTCCCGTAAGCTCAAGTGTAATAGCTGTTGCACTTACTATTCTCGGCTATTCCATCAATGCCACAATCGTTGTATTCGATAGGGTGCGCGAAAATGTAAGAAAAATCAAGAACGGCAGCTTTGCAGACAAGGTTAATATCAGCATCAACCAGACACTTGCTCGTTCTATAAACACAACAATTACAACTCTCTTCACTATCGGGCTTATTTATATTCTTGGTGTTCAGACAATCAAGGAGTTTGCACTTCCTCTGATTATCGGTATTCTTGCAGGCCTATACTCCTCTGTATTCCTTGCAGGATCGCTCTGGACAGTGTTCAAGAGTAAAAACAGCAAGGTTAAATAATTTTCACGCAAAACAAAATCCGACGCTTATGCGTCGGATTTTTTTACTACAGAATAAGATTTGATAGATATATAACAGCAGGTATTGTAATAACACTGAGAACAGTTGTTACACTCACAATTTTTGTGGTGATCTCCGGATTTACACCGTATATCTCAGCAAAAATAGCTGTGAAAGTGGCGGCTGGCATGGCACAGAGAATTATAAGAACAGGAGAAAGTATCCCGGTTTCAACTCCTAAAAGACTGCACACAAAAGCCGTCAGCAAAGGAAACACAATTAGCTTCAGACAGGAGCATACATATAGCTTAAAATCTCCGAACAGTGACTTCGGTTTTATTCTTGCGGATATACAGCCTATAACGAGCATTGATAGAGGGAAGGTTGTATCACCGACCATATCCATAGCACCAAAGAGAGTTGCGGGAATTGAAATTCTGAATATAAATAGCAAAAAGCCAACAATCGTGGCTATTACGCCTGGGTTGAATAAGAGTTTTTTTATGTCGATTCCGTAGTTGTTTTTGTGCCTGTTGAGAAGTACGATTCCGTATGTCCACAGCCAGAGATTGAATATTGCGTTATAAAAAGCCCCATAAACAATGCCGATATCTCCGAATAAAGCACCAAGTATCGGAAAACCCATAAATCCGCAGTTGGAAAATATAGCAGCAAATTCATACGGCGCGTTGGCACTCGAGCCTTTTTGCGGTCTGAAGACAAAATATGCAATTACACTTGACACTATGTGTATAATAACTGCACCGACTATAATGCTTAAGCCTGTTGTCAGTATTTTTGCGTCAAAACCTATCTGAAAAGAGCATATAATGAGCAAGGGATTTGTTATATTCGATAGAAGTTTAGAAAGAGAATTTACGGCGCTTTGGGGGATAATAGCCTTTTTACATGCATATATTCCTGCGCACAGAATCAGCAAAAGCTGAAGAACTTTTAATATAATAGCTTGAATATCGACTGACATAATATACTCCTGATTAATTTTATAGTAACATTATAATGTCTGCTTCAAAAATTATCAATACTCTTTTTGTTATAAATTTTTAATAATAAAGTGAATTTTCAGAACATTTGATAAGAGCCGGCATAGAATAAAGTAAGGACGGTTGATTGACTGCTATATAACAAGGCAAAGTCGGTTGATGGCCGTCATAATCTTCTGTGCGGCACAAACTTTCCGCACAAATTTCAAGGAGGAATAATGATGCCTGAAAAGAACTGTCAGAATTCGCAGGGCAACTCATCAATGTGCGGCACACTCGGACATAACTCAAACTTATCCCGTCCGTCGACAGATTGTGGAACCTGCGTGGATTGCGACAAAATATACGATTCGGTAAGAGATAAGGATTGCCTTGAAGACCTCAAGGTGTTCCTTACCGAGTGCGGTCAGGATATTATCGACAGAGCAACAAACATAAGATGTAAATGCGTTGAAGTGTTATGGACGCACATTACCGTAGACGCGGTACCTTTTAACAGAGGATACTACTCTGTATATGTAAGATTTTACTTCAAGATTCTCTTTGAAGCATGTGTTCCCGGTGGCAAGAGTCAGGAATTCTGCGGTCTTGCAGTATATGACAAGAAATGTGTTCTCTTTGGCAGCGAGGGCAATGTAAGTATTTTCACATCAGAAGCATACAAGAATGACTTCTGTTGCAACATTTCGGACATGACAGGCGACTACAAGACAAATATGCCTAAAGTTGTTGTTGAGGTAGCGCCTCCAATTTGCCTTAATGTGAAGCTTGTTGAAAAACAGTACAAATTCGGTTGCTGCTGCTGTACCTGCGACCAGATTCCCGAAAATATCTGCCACTGCTTCAACGGCGGAATGACAGATGACTTCGGCGTTAAAGCACTGTATGTTTCTCTGGGACTGTTTACTGTTATAAGAATAGAAAGACCTGTTTCTCTTGTTCTTTCGGCAAGTGATTTCTGTGTTCCTGACAAGGAGAGCGCACTCAGCTCGGATACAAGCGACCCTTGCGAGCTGTTTAAGAAAATGAATTTCCCTGTAAACGACTTTTTCCCACCTAATCCGCCTCACTGCAAGTGATATAAAAAAGAGTGCTGCACTTAGCGGCACTTTTTTATATTCTTTTAAAAAAAGAGTAGACATATTCACATTTTTTTGCTAAACTATATGTGTAAAGAATAGTTGAGGTGTAAGTGTTTATGATGACAGAAAAAGCGTATGTTAAAATAATAATACTTGCTGTATATAATGCTATCGGCGCAGGTGTCTGCGAGATAGAAGTACAGGAATCAATCATATCAACCGGCGAAGTCAACGCCTTTGATTACAGAGAAGCGCTTGAGGAGCTTGTGGCAGATGGTATGCTATATCAGGAAATGATCGGCAGCAAGCTTGTCTGCGGCATCAACGAGGTCGGGGAGTCAGGGCTCAAACAAGCGGAGCTTCTTATAAAAAAGAGCGTGCTAGACAGTATTGTTACGCGCTCTCTCAGACATTTTGAAGCTATACACACGGGACGCTGGTACGACACCGAAATGATAGAAGCTGACGGAGGGTGGTATGTTATCTTTTCGCAAAAGTCAAAAACGGCCGAGCAGGTTGTTTCCAAACTCTTTTTTGAAGATAAGAACAACGCCTACAAAACCTATCGTTACTGTCAGGAAAAGCCGGAGGCTGTCCACAACGGCATAGTAAAAGTTATGACCGGAGATATAATAAAGCTTATCCGCGGAAACTAAATATTTCTGGTCAAGTGTGTATAAAAAGCAGAATTAACACCCTCTATTGACGATTCCGCCACCGACAAAAAGTCAGTGGCGGCTTTTTTTATCGGATAGGTGATGTACTTAGGAAGAAAGCTTTCATAGAACCTACTTACTTTTTCTGTGTAGTCTTTTACATACGCCCGGACATTTTCGCTCATGGCGTAATTTTCGCCTAAAAAGACTATTTTAAGCTCCTGAGGATAAAAAGACAGATACTCACCAGCCTCATAAAAACTGCTTCCTGCAAGCAGTGCGATATGCATAATAATGAGCAAAGCGGCGATTGCAGACATCAGAAATGTCCCAAACCCAATTTTACTTTTCACGGTATCATACTTCCTTTTTTATTGATTTTGCAAAACTCTCGCCGAAAAGCCTGATCGCAGGGACTACTTCATCAAACCTGTTTGCACAGGTTCCTGCTTCAAGAATAAAATATCCGGGAGATAGCTGCTGGTTAAAGCTTGCCTTGCGCAGATATAAGGGACGCATTAGAGAGTTATGCTCCAACAGTATATCCTGCTGAAGTTCAAGTGCCACCTTCAGGTTGTCACGCCATTGCTTATGGTTGGCGCCTGACGAGTCAGTTCCTATCACAAACATGAGTTGCGCTATATTTTCTCCGTCTTTTTCAGTCAGAGACTTTATATAGTTGCCGTTTGAATCTGATATTGCATCACGATGCAGATCTATTACATATTTTATTGACGGATATTTTTTTAAATATTCATTTACAGCAGCATAAGAGTTTGAATATGACTTTATATATGAATCCTTGTCAAACATTTCCTCGCAGTGTATAACCTCAATTCCGTTTTCATTCAAGACGCTTTTCAGCTCTCTGCCGATTGCTACAACATTACTGTCCGAATTACTGCTTCTCACTGCGTTAGTATACTTGCCACTTTTATCTGTAGAATAACACTCTGTTCCGTGCGTGTGAATAATCAGTACTTCGGGTTTTGCTGCAGAAAACACCTGTGTGCTCTCGTACTCAGATGGCTCGTTTTGAACGATAGGGTATTGCTGCAACAATATTTCATCTACTGTTATCGCATAATTCGTTTCGTTTGTAATAGTAAGATATTTTGATGAATAGTCCTTGGACGGAACAGCTGATTCGCTTTGAACTTCTTCAACGGCAGTATCGGTATAATTTGCTATATTATATACTTTATCTTCTATATTTTTGCCGTTTTCTATACTGTATATTATATTTTTTTCGTCTGATACAGGCAAAAGATATTCAAAATAGCTTTTAGAGAATGTACTTTCCGATGTCAAAAGCAAAGAGAAATAATTTTCAATTTGATCTTGTCCAGGAATCGGCGCATTAAAAAGACACATCAATAACAATACCACAACACCCAAAAGTGTGCTTGCCGAGTATTTATATAATCTGCTTGTAATTCTCGGAAATAAAGAAGCGCCTTGTTGTATTGGTGTGTTTCCGGTAATACTCAATTCTTCTTTTAAAATGATAGGTTCGGCTTCTTTGTGCTCTTCTACAGATGCGCCGATTCCTACAGAGAACTTTTTGTAGTTCATATTATTCGTTCCTTTATATTATTGTTATTAGTATTATATATATCAGTTTAAGACCGGAATATTCTGTTTTTACAAAAGATTTTGTATATCAGCAACTGTTAGGTTTTCCTGCAACGCAAGGTTTATTGCATATCCGGCGAGCTTTGAAACAGACTTTATTATACTGTCACTTTCCTTCGGTGTTACATAGTAGTTGTGCTCGGCGGGAAATAGTTTTTTTTCGAGCATATCCTTTAAAGGGGCGTTATTATTATTATTATTATTATCACCTAGCTCTGACAGAATATCGCTCGCTATTGTTGCAGCGCTTACAACAGTAGGTATTCCGAGTGCAATCACAGGGATATTCATAGTTGACTCATCAATTGTTTGCCTGCTGTTGCCAACCCCCGAGCCCGGACAGATGCCTGTGTTGCTTATTTGTACTGTCGTACAAAGCCTGGATAACTTTCTCGCACATAACGCATCAACGGCGATTATGCAGCAAGGCTTTACAGCGTCTGCGGCACCTTTTATTATCTGCGCAGCTTCTATTCCTGTGTTTCCCAGAACATCAGGGAGAATGGCGGAAGTTTCCCTGAATGAGAACTGGGAGAAGATTTTTGGCGACATTTCCTTTATGTGCCTTGTGACAACAAGGTTGGAAAGGGTAAAAGCCCCGACGGCATCAGAAATTATCTGTCTGTTTCCCAGTCCTGCAACAAGAACACTCCCGCCTCGCGGAATGAATTTTTTTAAATGCCTGCTGACAAGCATGCTTACTTCATTGAATCTGTCAGAGTCAAGGTACCACACCTTTCCTGTATCAATTGTTATATATTCACCGATAGGCTTACCGCATTTGTCGGCACCATATTGACTTTTTACTTTTAGTGTATACACCTCACACCCATCTTCTGTGTTAGAGAAATTCTCGAGCCCATCGTCGTCAAATTCTCCGCTGTCGCGTAGGATTTCGTATCTTTCATTGGCAAGGTCTGTGCGAAATGACGGATTTTGCTGGTATTTTGACATATTTTTACTCCTTTTTGGAAAAAACAATAAAAAATTGATTTTAGGTATTGATTTATTTAAAAAAATGTGGTAATATATATAGTCGTATAAGATAAATGCCTATTTGGCAAATAATTCGGGGAGGTGAAAATATTGCCGAACATTAAGTCCGCTAAGAAGCGTGTTAAGGTTACAAAGGCTAAGACTCTTAAGAATAAGATGTTCAAGACTATGTACAAGACAACGCTTAAGAAATTCGAAGCAGCAATCGCTGAGGGCGACAAGGCAGCAGCAGAGGTAGCATACCGCAACGCTGTTAGCGTTATCGACAAGGCAGCTAGCAAGGGAATTATTCATGCTAATGCAGCTGCAAGAAAGAAGAGCAGTTTCACATTAAAGCTCAACACACTTTGAACTTTTTTAAAACAGTCTTCACATGCTAGCAGTCTGGAGATTGTTTGTGGTTGAAACCAATTCGAATTGGGAGATATTTTCCGTAGTTTACGGAGAATATCTCTTTTTGTTTTTAAAATATATTTGTAAGCGAGAATTTTTCGTGCATAATCAGAGACGATAGCTTCTCTTTCACTCTTTTTATTGTGGCACGGTATGCAGAGTTGTCATCGCCCTTACAGTATTCGGTCATTTCAGAAAACTCAGCATAAAAGTCATCAAGCGTGTTAGACGGCAGGGCGAAGTAAAGGTATCCTTTTAAATTGTCAAGATACTCTGCTGTCTTGTCAGCAATGCTATATCTGTCTGAGTCTATACAGTTATCAGGGAAAGAATCAAGCATTTCGCTCACTTTTGTAAGTTTATTTGTAAGCGTAACCGTATTTACTGCAGTGCCGACAATAATCAACGCTATCATCACAAGACATATAACCAGACTTCTCATAAATCCTTGTCCTTTACAATAAGCGTGATCTTTCCGTCTTCGTTTGCGGAAAGATACAGTATTTCCTTTACGGTACTGGGTGAGATGGTTTTGTTTACCCATTTCATGTCTTTTGACAGTATTGCAAGACTTTCTTTTATAATCTTTCCATCCACTATTATAGAATAGTCAACTGGTGTACTTGTTATCTTGTTATCAATGTCACCGTTTGTCACCTGCCTGAAAGGCGGCTTCGGTATCACGCTGAACTTTCCGTTGGGCTCAAGAAAAACATATTCTGCCTCGCTTATAGAAGCAAGTCCTTTCAGTCTTAGTTCAACAAGAAGCTCTTTGAGTGTGATTCTTGAGTTTACGAATTCTTTTTGATTCAACTTTCCTTTTTCAACAAGAAGGGTAGGAGTGCCCTCAAGAAATTTCTGCGCGTGAGTAGACCGCACCGAAAGAAAAGAACATATCACTTCAAAACAAATTATAAGGCTCAGAGGAACAAGACCATATATAAAAGGTATACTTCTGTCGGCAATGGGCAGCGCTGCAAGCTCTGACAGTATCATTGCAGTAACAAATTCTGATAACTGCATCTGACCAAGCTGTCTTTTTCCCATTATTCTCATGAAAATGATTATCACTGCATAGACAATAAAAGCTCTTACTATTACTGCAGACATTTTTACCTCCGGTTTATAGCTTGTTTTCCTATTTTTCCGCAGAAATATAATTATATTCAAAAAGAATGTATCAGCGTCAGAAAGAAAGAAAAATCTTTTTTAAAAAAAGTCAAAAAAATTAAAAAAAAGTATTGACAAACCGCCCTGAATGTGGTAATATATAAAGGCGCTCGAGAGAAGAGTGCGAATGGACTTTGAAAATTGAACAACGAAAGACGAGAAAAGAACAAGAACTCGTTAATTCCAAATCGTAAGTAGAGATACTACGACCCAAGGAAAAAAGAAAGAGAGCAGAAAGCTCAAAC
>JAZNMZ010000081.1:0-26965 GCA_045580005.1 Eubacteriales bacterium
TGTTAACAAATTTAGAAAAAATTTCAAAATTTTGTAAAAACCTCTTGACTTTAATTGCTTAAAGTGATATACTCTGTACATCAAAATAAAGCCTCGGCATATGAGGCAAATCTAAGGAGTGTTTATTATGAACATGAAGAAAGTTTTATGTATGATGACAGCCGTTCTTATGGTTGCAGTTTCTGCGCTTTCTATGACAGCTTGTCAGCAGGAAGTTGTTGACGACGGTATTTACAGTATAGGTATCTGCCAGCTCGTACAGCACCCTGCACTTGACGCAGCTACAGAGGGCTTTAAGGCTGCTCTCACAGAAAAGCTCGGCGACGGTGTTGCTTTTGACACACAGAATGCTTCCGGCGAAAAGACAACTTGTACAACTATTGTTTCCAAGTTTGTAAGTGATAAGGTTGACCTTATCATGGCAAACGCAACAGACGCTCTTGCAGCTTCTGCAGAAGCTACAGACACAATCCCGGTTGTTGCCACTTCTATCACAGACTATGCAACTGCTCTCGGTATTGCTGACTGGAACGGCACAACAGGCTTTAATGTAACTGGTACATCCGACCTTGCTCCTCTTGATCAGCAGGCGGCTATGATTCTTGAGCTTGTTCCCGATGCACAGATTGTTGGTATTCTCTACTGCTCAGCTGAATCTAACTCAAAGTATCAGTCTGACAAGGTAGCAGAAGCTCTTACAGCTCTTGGTGTTGAAACAATCAAGGAATTCACATTCGTTGACTCCAACGACATTACATCTGTTACACAGCAGGCTGTTTCTGAGTGTGATGTAATCTATGTTCCCACAGACAACACAGCTGCAAACAACGCTGAAGCTATCAACAACATCGCAGAACCTGCAGGCATTCCGATCATCGCAGGTGAAGCAGGTATCTGCTCCGGATGCGGTGTTGCAACTCTCAGTATCGAATACTACGACATCGGTTACCGCGCAGGTGAAATGGCCTACGATATCCTCGTAAACGGCGCAGATCCTGCTGAAATGCCTATCGAATACGCAGCAACAAGTGCAAAGCAGTATGTTCCTGCTAGAGCTGAAGTTCTCGGTCTTACAATCCCCGAAGACTATGCCGCAATGGAATAATCTTAAAAGATAATTTATAACGAAAAGCGATAAGCTTCTGGCTTGCCGCTTTTTGTTGTATTTATAAAGGAGTCATTTAATGTTAGAATTCATTCAGTCTTTGCCCTCCCCGATTGCTCAAGGTATTATCTGGGGTATTATGGCAATAGGTGTATACATAACCTTCAGAATACTCGACCTTGCCGACCTTACGGTTGACGGAAGCCTTGCGACAGGCGGCGCTGTTCTCGTAGTGCTTACGACATCGGGTATGAATATTTACCTGGCCCTTGCGTTAGCATTTATCGCAGGCTGTCTTGCAGGCCTTGCGACAGGTCTTTTGCACACCAAGCTGGGCATACCGGCAATTCTTGCGGGAATACTTACACAGCTTGCCCTATACTCTGTAAATCTCCGTATCATGAGCGGCAGATCAAACTCCCCTATCAGCTGGAGAAACTACGATCTTATCGTTTCGTCTAGAACCACAGTGCTTCCAAAAACAATACTTGTCAGCGCAATATTCGCAGCAGTAATTATTGCTATTCTCTATTGGTTTTTTGGCACTGAGCTCGGAAGAACTATCCGCGCAACAGGCTGTAACGCAGCAATGGCAAGAGCAAACGGTATAAATATAGACACAAGGAAAATAATAGGTCTTGTTGTATCAAACGGTCTTGTCGCCCTCTCAGGTGGACTGCTTGCCCAGTTCTCGGGTACTGCCGACATCAATATGGGTAGAGGAGCTATTGTTATTGGTCTTGCTGCTGTTATTATCGGCGAGGTTATTTTCTCAAAAATTTTTAAGAACTTTGCACTCCGACTTGTTTCGGCAGTTATCGGTGCAATCATTTACTATATAGTAATAGCAGCAGTGCTCAAGCTCGGTCTTAACGCCAACGATCTCAAGCTTCTCACAGCGCTTGTTGTTGCTATCTTCCTTGGTATTCCTTTTCTCAAAGGTAAGCTCGCGCCGAAAAAAGCAAAGTCAAAAAAAGGGGGTAAAGAAAATGCTTGAAATAAAGAATGTACACAAAACCTTTAACCCCGGCACAATCAACGAAAAAAAGGCGTTGTGCGGTATTAACCTTACCCTCAATGACGGCGACTTCGTCACTGTCATTGGCGGCAACGGTGCCGGCAAGTCGACTCTTCTCAATATGATTACCGGCGTATATATGGTTGACGAGGGTGAGATCATCATCGACGGTATTGATGTCACAAGACTTCCCGAATATAAGCGTGCAAAGTACTTCGGCAGAGTTTTCCAGGACCCTATGACAGGAACTGCTGCAGACATGGAAATTGAAGAAAACCTGGCTCTCGCTGCACGCAGAGGAAAAATGTCAACTCTCAAGCCCGGCGTTACAAAAAAAGAAAGAGGCTTTTTCAAAGAGCAGCTCGCCCGACTCGACCTGGGTCTTGAAAACAGACTCACATCTAAGGTAGGTCTTCTCTCGGGTGGACAAAGACAAGCAATCACGCTTCTGATGGCCTCAATGAGCAACCCCAAGCTCCTGCTGCTTGACGAGCACACAGCGGCTCTTGACCCGAAGACAGCAGCGAAGGTGCTTGATATCACAAAAGAAATTGTTGCGGAAAATAATCTGACAACGCTTATGATCACTCACAACATGAAAGACGCTATCACCTACGGCAACCGTCTTATTATGATGCACAACGGCGGCATCATCCTTGATGTTTCAGGCGAGGAAAAGCAAAAGCTCACGGTTGAAAACCTGCTTGCAGCATTCTCAAAGCTCTCTGGAACACAGTTTGCAAACGACCGTACACTACTTTCTTAAAACATACAAAAAGGCAGCTATAAAGCTGCCTTTTTTATTGACATAGCGGTAAATGTGCGGTATAATTTCTTTAGAAAACAATCATGGGAGGCAAAGATGAAAAAATATATATTTCTCATTATTGCAATACTGACTCTTACTTTTGTAACAACGGCATCCGCCACACAGGTGTTTATTGACGGAGTTGAAGTGCCATTTACCGAAAGCTCGGGAAGCCCTTTTATCGACAACTCGCGCACTCTCGTGCCTTTGAGAGTCACAATGGAAAGTTTTGGTGCCACAGTTTCGTGGGATGCCGAAACGAGCACAGCAATTGTAAGAAAAGGCACGACAACCGTAAAATGCACAATCGGCGAAATGTCGATAACCAGGAACGGTGTAAGGATTGACAACGACGCAGCGGCTGTTATCAAAGACTCAAGAACATATCTTCCGATAAGGGCGGTGCTGGAAGCTTTCGGTGCTACTGTTTCGTGGGACGGCTCGGTAAGAGTTGTATCCGGAAGCGCAGGCTCGCTTGTATATGATATTGAAAACGCTCCATCTGTCACAACAAACTACTGGGGCATATGGTCTGACGCACTTGCAAAAAAAGCCGACCTCGACTATATCGGTGCCATTGACACTATTAAATCAATATCAAATATTTTTATTACCAAAAACGACAGCTCGAGCAATGCTATGCTTTTCAAGCACCTTGGCGAATGCTACTCTGCACTGTCACAGTATGACAACGCTTCTGCCTGCTTTTCAAGAGAGGCATACTATTGGAGCATAACACCGGGACAGCAAGAGAGCAGAATTGATGCCGACCGCAGGGCAGATCTCATCTCCACAGGCTCACAGGTATATGTACGGACTGATGACAAAAGCTATGGTGCAAAAGGCAACTTTAACGACATATATGAAACTGAAAGCTCTATACTTCTCGGTGCATACGCCGAAGGTGATACGAATATATATAACCCATACAATCCCGACAGCTTTTATATGAAAAGCTTCCCGGAGCTTGTCGGAAAAGATATGGCGGCATATCTTATATACTTCCCTTTCGGCAGGGATATTACCTCTTATCAGACACACTTTGATTATGCCGCACAGCATAACAAGATAATACAGATAGCACTTGAGCCGCACAGCGGCCTTGCATCGGTGAGCGACAATGACGGCTATATCACAAATCTTGCAAAAACACTTGAAGCGCAAGACTGCCGCTTTATGTTGCGCTTTGCCGGTGAGATGAATGATACCACAAGCACCTGGTACTCAGAGCCGTCGCTCTTTATTGAAAAATTCAGACTTGTGGCAGATATTTTTCACAAATACGCGCCGAGTGTACCTGTTATATGGGCACCGAACCACTACCCCGAGGACAATATGGACGACTACTACCCGGGCGATGAATATGTAGACTATGTGGGTATTTCCTCTTATAAAATGCACCAGCCGATAACAGACCCTCTTGGTCTGGGGGTTGACAGAAGCCGCTGGAGCAGTCAGCTCGACACAATTTACAGTCTTTATGGTGACAGTAAGCCTATTATCATCGTTGAGGGCGGAGCGTCGTATATGGACTATGACACATGGGCTGATATTACGGAATTTGCATCATATCAGCTTGAAGATTTTTACACCTATCTGCCGATAAAGTATCCGAATGTACGCGCTGTGTTTATTTTTAACAGCGACAGACAGAGAATGAAGTTCTCTCTTTCGAACAACACATCATACCTTGCAGCATACAAAAACGGCATAGCCTCTCCCCTTTACTCAGGAGATTATAAGAGCGACAACGACAGATACATATATGAATACTATGAACTCGGCAACAATGTAAAGGTAAAGCCTGCACCTACAGAGCTGTGCGCTTATATCAGAACGCCCGAGAACGACATCGGCAGCGTCGTATACTTCATCAACGGCGTCAAAGTCGGCAGTACAACAGAAGCCCCCTACTCTATTCCATTTGACTTCAGCGAATACGACGCAAGCACGGTGGAAATAAATCTAAAAGCATATAACACAAGCGGCACACAGGTAACAGACTATACTGTAACTATAAAAGTACAGTAAAAAAATCCCCCACATGGGGGATTTTTTATATTTCATAGTCTATCGCCTTTCTTGAAATTCTCAATTCGGCATGAAGTGATGCCGCGGCAACATGACGAGGATCGGTTTTATATTTATTAAGATCCTCCATAGAGTCAAAGGTTGCTACGAGCACTGCGTTATACTCATTCTCAGGCTCTATGTTGATACCAACCTCCATATCTCTTATTACCTCTATCTTTCCGTAAAGGTCCATGAGCGCGTCGAGAAACTCTCTTATCTGCTGCTCACAGTCCTCTTTGAACTTCCACATAACAATATGTCTTACCATAGCTTCTCCTTATTTTACAAATCCGTAATGTAAATATTCTAATATACCTGCGCCCTTTTGTCAATAGTGTTTTTTTATGTAAATTGCTATATATTTTTTATACAATTTATGTAAAAATCGTTGCAAAAAAGGACAAAATGTGATATACTAAATTATTAAATGATATGAATGTGAGATTCGGTATGGATTTTGTTTTTCTCCCGAGGCAGGAGTATGAATATCACGAGCTTCATTACAGATACACCTCGGACGAATATTACAAAACACAGGCAAACGAAAGCGAGGACGGTTTTTCGTTCAGCTTTATTCGCGAAAAGCTGCCCGAGGCACTCTACCATGACAGCTATGATACCCTCTATCAGCCATATTGGCAAAACTGCAGCGCCTACGCTGCGGTAGAAAACGGTGAGATACTGGGATATATCGAGCTTGAGCGCGAGGAATGGAACGCGAGGCTGCGAATTACAAATCTGCTTATAAAAGAAGGACACCGCAGAAAAGGAATTGGAAAATTCTTAATAAAGAGAGCCGAAGAAATTGCGCTCAACGAAGACTTCCGTCTTATTGTGCTCGAAACTCAGACCTGCAATGTGATAGCTATTGACTTTTATCTTGCCTGTTCTTTCCGTTTTGCAGGTACAAACATCTTCTTTTATTCAAACGATGACATCGGTGAAAAAGAAGTAATGATTGAAATGGTAAAATTATTATAACTAAAATGAAGGTAGGTAAAACTATGGACAACTTGAAGCTCGCAGAGCTTGCTAAAGCTATATTCCCCGAGCTTACGGAAGCAGATACAATAGAATCTTTGGAGGAGCGCTTTCCTCCGAGAGATCTCCCCGAGGGTACAAAGGTTACCCGTATGGCGCCGAGCCCCACAGGCTCTATGCACCTCGGCAATCTCTACGGCGCACTTGCCGACGAGCGTGTGGCTCATTCAACAGGCAACGGCGTATTTATACTCAGAATCGAAGACACCGACGACAAGAGAGAGGTTCCCGGTGCTGTTGAGAAAATTCTCAAATATCTCGGTGGATTCGGGCTCGGCTTTGACGAGGGGGCAGTTGCCGACGGAGACAAGGGCGATTACGGTCCGTACAGACAGCGCAGCCGTGCTCTTTACTATCACATTGTTGCGCGTAAGCTGATACTTGACGGCAGAGCGTATCCCTGCTTCTGCAGCGAAAAGGACCTTGAGGATGCACACAAGGCACAGGAAGCGGCTAAGGACAATTTCGGCTATTACGGAAAGTATGCCGTACACCGCGATATGCCTGTTGATGAAGCGATAGCAAAAATTAAAAACGGCGAGAAGTTTGTTCTCAGATTCAAATCTCTCGGCGACCCGAACAAGAAAACGCAGTTCAAGGATTCTATAAAGGGCAATCTTGAAATTCCCGAGAACGACCAGGACTTTGTACTCTTAAAGTCCGACGGAATACCCACATACCACTTTGCCCATGTTGTTGACGACCACTTTATGAGAACGACTGATGTTATCCGAGGCGAAGAGTGGCTGTCCACTCTCCCCTGGCATATCGAGCTGTGGGGTGCGTGCGGTTTCCGCAAGCCGAGATTCTGCCACACATCGCAGGTGCTCAAGTTTGATGAGGAGCTCGGCACAAAGCGCAAGATGTCAAAGCGTAAGGATCCCGAATGCTCACTTGAATTCTATTACACAGCAGGCTACCCTCAGACAGCGGTAATCGAATATCTTATGACTCTTCTCAACTCAAACTACGAGCAGTGGAGAAGCGCAAATCCCGACAAGAGCTACAGAGAATTTCCCTTTTCTACAAACAAGATGAGTGCGTCGGGTGCTCTCTTTGACCTTGCAAAGCTCAACGATATATCAAAGAATGTTGTAGCAAGAATGACAGCTGATCAGGTTTATGACGGTGCGTCAGTGTGGGCAAGCGAATATGACGAGCCTTTCTACGCTCTTCTCACCAAAAATCCCGAATATTCCAAAGCGATATTTGCAATAGGCCGCGGCGGAAAGAAGCCACGCAAGGACTTTGGCACATGGAGTGAAGTAAAGGACTTTATTTCCTACTTCTTTGACGAGCTTTTTGAAATAAAGGACACCTACCCCGAAAATGTTGCAAAAGAGGACATTGCAGGTATTCTTACCGACTACGCAAAGGCTTACAGCAAGGGCGACGACCAGAATGTTTGGTTTGAAAAGATAAAGGAAATATCCGAAAAATACGGTTACACTTCCGATATGAAAGCATATAAGGCAAACCCCGCTGCTTTCAAGGGCAATGTTTCGGATGTCAGTACGGTAATAAGAGTGGCAATCACAGGCAGACAGAACTCGCCCGATATGTACTCTATCATGCAGCTGCTCGGTGAGCAAAAGAGTATAGACCGTATACTCGCCTGTGCGAAGAATATATAAAGACCAAAGGAGATTGTTATGTCAGAAGAATTTAACTCTTCCAACTTTATACACGACGAAATTGACGAGGACCTTGCGTCGGGTGCGCTCAATAAGGTACACACACGCTTTCCTCCCGAGCCCAACGGTTATCTGCACATAGGCAGTGCAAAGGCCATATGGATAAATGTGATGACAGCAAAGAAATACGGAGGACTATTTAACCTCCGCTTTGACGACACAAATCCTGTCAAGGAAGACGACGAGTATGTACAGTCGATAGTTGAGGACCTGAAGTGGCTCGGTGCCGAGCCTACAGGCGGTATTTTCTACGGCTCAGACTATTTTGACAAGTGCTACGAATATGCAGAAAAGCTCATTATGGACGGCAAGGCTTATGTCTGCGACCTCAACCCTGACGAGATGCGCGAGTACAGAGGCACACTCACTCAGCCCGGCAAGGACAGCCCCTACCGCACAAGAAGTGTTGAAGAAAACCTCGACCTTTTCCGCAGGATGAGAGCGGGAGAATTCCCCGACGGATCAAGAACGCTCAGAGCCAAGATTGATATGAGCTCGCCTAACATGAATATGCGCGACCCCGCGATATACAGAATTATACACACTTCTCATCACCGCCAGGGTGACAAGTGGTGCATCTACCCTCTTTATGACTTTGCTCATCCTATTCAGGACGCAACAGAGGGTATCACATACTCGCTGTGCTCTATTGAGTTCAAGAATCACAGACCTCTTTATGACTGGGTTATCGAAAATATCGGCTTTGAAGTAAAGCCCAAGCAGCGCGAGTTTGCAAGAATGAATGTTACTCACACTGTAATGAGCAAGCGCTATCTGCGTGCTCTTGTGGAAGAAAAGCTCGTTGACGGTTGGGACGACCCTCGTATGCCAACTCTTTGCGGTCTGCGCAGACGCGGATATACACCCGAGGCAATATTTGAATTTGTAAAGCGTTCGGGAGTTTCGACTTCCCTTTCACTTTGCGACATTGAGCTGCTCGAGCACTGTATCAGAGAAGAGCTCGGTCACAGGGTACAAAGAAGAATGGCAGTTCTTGATCCGATTGAGATTGAGATCACCAACATTTCAGACGGTGCTGTAGAGTACTTTGAGGTGTCAAACAACCCTGAAAACCCCGAAGACGGCACAAGACAGGTTGCATTCACAAAACACATTTATATCGAGCGTGAGGACTTCTCAGACAATCCCCCGCCCAAATACCAGCGGCTCAAGCCCGACTGTGAAGTAAGACTCATGGGCGCTTATATAATCAAGTGCAACGAAATTATATACGGCGACGACGGCAGAGTGCAGAAACTTCTGTGCACAGCAGACCTTGAAACAGGAAACGGAATGCCCGCAGACGGCAGAAAAGTGCGCGGTACAATCCATTGGGTGAGCAAGGAGCACGCTGTTGACGCAACTGTAAATCTCTACGACCACTTGTTTACACTTGAGGATACAAACGCTATGGATGAGGACAAGACATTCCGTGATTATCTCAATCCCGCCTCTCTCAAGGTTATGTCGAATGCGAAGCTTGAAAAAGCTCTCGACGGCGTACAGGCCGGCGAAAAATTCCAGTTTGTAAGAAGCGGTTACTTCTGTGCCGACTCCAAAAACCCCGGCACATATAACAGAATCGTAACCCTTAAGGGCAGCTATAAGCCACAGAACTAAAAAACAAACTCCGAGAATATTCTCGGAGTTTGTTATGTTATTCAGCTTCTTTTTTTATGTACTCTATAATCTTATCGCAATCGTCGGATATAAAGACAAGATCAAACAGCTTCTCGTTTACAAATCCCTTATCAATAAGTTTTTTTAAAAAGGCGAGCAGTTCGTCATAAAAGCCTGAGACATTAAAAATGGCGATAGGCTTATGGTGTCTGCCGAGATTTTTTAGAGTAAGCAGTTCAAAAAATTCGTCAAGAGTTCCGACACCTCCGGGCGTGAAGATAAACGCATCGGACATCTCCTCCATTGTGCGCTTACGCTCACGCATTGTTTCGGTATAAATAACCTTGTCGCTCTTATCAAAAAGCACGCCGTCAACATTGAAAAACGACGGAACGATACCTGTAATTGAGCCACCTTTGGAATAAACGCCTCTTGCACCTGCACCCATCATTCCGCCTGCTCCGCCGCCGAAAAGATAACCTATCCCCTCCTCAGCAAGTCTCGCGCCGAGCTTTTCTGTCTCAGTTATATATACACTGTCAATCTTATTGCTTGCAGCCCCGTATAAACAGATATTCATAAATACCTCCAAATTTTGCCTTTATTACATTTTACTACAAAATACGAAAAAGTACAATAGAAATATAAAAATTGTATTTTACAGACTTATAAAAAACAGTGTCACAATATGTGACACTGTCTTTTTATCAGTATATGAACATCTGTGACCAATAGTAAGTACCGTCTGAGCCTACATAAAAGCCTACGCCTATTTTTTTAAAGTTTGAATTTAAAATATTAGCCCTGTGTCCCTCGGAGTTCATCCAAGCTTCCATTACACTCTGTGCGCTGCGCTGGCCCATTGCAATATTCTCACCTGCGCCACGATAGCTTACGCCTGTCTCGGCAAGAACCGTAAAGCAATCTCTTCCGTCGGGTCTTGTGTGCGAGAAAAGTTGCTGCTGCTCTCGAGCCCTTATCTGAGCCGCCTGCATTATTGAAGCGTCGTATGTAAGAGCTGAAAGACCATACTGTGCGCGGTACTTGTTTACAAGAGATACAACCTCAAGTACCTCGGAAGAATATCCGTCGGTTATGATATTATCGTTCTCCGTGTCGTTGCCGTTATTATCGTCTTCGATAACAATGTCATCGTCCACACTACCATTACCGCCGTTTTCCGGTTTTTCATGATTGCAGTCATTATCTAAGCAGTCGTCTGAATCTGTACTGTCGCCGTCTGTGTCGGGACCGGAATCAGGAAGAATACAGTCAAGATTGACATTCAACTTATCGAGGCAGTCTAGAAGCTTCTCTGGTAAACAGTCATCAAGATTTCCGAGTCCTGTGCCATTAGTGTCGGGTGAGCTGAAATAGTCAGAAAGCTTATCCTTGATTTCGCTTAAGCCGTTTACGATACCGGGAATATTCTGCAGTGCGCAATCATTCTCTGCCGCAGATACCGATACTGAAGCTGTGGGGATAGCAACGAGTGTCGATACTAAAAGTATAGAAAGAATTCTTTTCATAATTTATACCTCCTTTCTTTCTATGGCTTAATTATACAGGATTGGAAAGCCCTTTTCAATGTTAATACAAGCCTATAAAGGAAGTATAATACAGCAAAGAAAAAAGCAGGAAAAAAACTGCCGTTTTTCTCCTGCTATTTTACTGTACTTACAGCATTTTACAGCATACCAAGCGGAACATAGCCGCGCTTTTGGCGTCAAAATATGCTTATTACTTAATATTAATTGCGTCCACTGTGTATCCGGCATCCGAAATTGCCTTTTCAAGTAGTGCAGTGTCAAAGCCGTCTGCAAAAGTAACAAGCGCCATCTTCTTTTCATGGCTGACTTGGTCAACTGTCACTCCGAGGGCTTCAAGAGCCTTTTTTGTATGCGCCTCGCAATGTGCGCACATCATACCTGTAATTTTGATTTCTGCCTGCTTCATGGTGTCTTCTCCTTTTTCTTCTATGTAATTCTCACTCTTATACGGCTTAAATCTCTTAAGCCGCAGAGCGTTTGATACTACGCAAATGCTGCTTAAACTCATAGCAGCCGCTCCTATCATAGGATTGAGCATTATTCCGAACGGCACATAAAATACCCCTGCCGCAAGCGGAATTCCAATAATGTTATAAATAAAAGCCCAAAAAAGGTTTTCTCTTATATTCTTAATTACTTTCTTGCTGAGGTTAATTGCATTGACAGCGTCAACAACGCTGCTCTTTACAAGAACAATATCCGCGCTCTCTATTGCAACATCGGCACCTGCGCCAATAGCGATACCTACATCTGCCCTGACAAGCGCAGGAGCATCGTTGATACCATCACCTATCATCGCAACCCTGCTACCGTCGCTCTGGAGACTCGAGATTACCTTTTCTTTCTCGTGGGGCAACACCTGGGAGATTATCTCATCGACGCCTACACGACCTCCTACGGCTCTGGCAACAAGCTCACTGTCGCCTGTGAGCATAATCACCTTTATTTTGTTCTTTTTAAGAAGCTGTATTGCCTTTTTGCTGTCTTCTTTTTCAATATCGGCAGCTGCAACTATGCCGAGTACTTTTTCTTTGTCAGAAATCAGAAGTACCGTCTTTCCCTGAGATGACAGCTTTTCTATCAGCTCACTGTGGTGCGAAATTTCAACACCAAGCTCTGAGATATATCTGGGACTTCCGACATAATACTCTTTTTCAGCTATTTTACCGAAAACGCCCTTACCGGGCTCGGTACCCGAGTCTGATATCTCGTGTGATAAAACTCTGTTATTACTGCAATAGCTGCAGACTGCCGACGCCAGCGGATGGGAGCTGGACTTTTCGAGGGAAAATGTAATTTCCAGAAGTTCTTCTTTTGTCACATCAAAGGGCACAACATCGGTGACAGTGGGTTTTCCTTTTGTAATTGTGCCGGTCTTATCCATAACCACAACATCAACTGCGTGTGCTGTTTCGAGAGCTTTTCCGGATTTTATCAAAATGCCGTTTTCCGCTCCCTTGCCTGTGCCGACCATAATTGCAACGGGCGTTGCAAGTCCAAGCGCACAGGGGCAGGATATAACAAGCACGCTTACGCCTGCCGTCAGTGCAAAGCCTATATCCTTGCCGAGCACAAGCCAGACCGCTGTCGCAACCAATGCAATCGACATAACTATCGGGACAAAAATCCCCGACACCTTGTCTGCAAGTCTTGCGATAGGAGCCTTTGAGCTTGCCGCTTCGTTCATAAGCGTAATGAGCTTTGCAAGTGTTGTATCATCGCCAACATTTGTAGCTTTTATCTTTATAAATCCCGTACCGTTTACCGAAGCGCATACAACGCTGTCGCCTACGGATTTTGCTACAGGGATACTCTCGCCTGTAATGTGAGCCTCGTCAACTGAGCTCTGCCCTGAAACGATAACTCCGTCAACCGGAATTCTCGCACCTGGCATGATAAGCAAAATATCGCCCACGACAAGCTGTGACGCGTCAACAGTAATTTCCTTACCGTCGCGGAACACAAGAGCCTCATCGGGTACAAGCTCGAGCATTTTTTCAATAGCTTCGCTTGTTCTTCCTTTTGACTTTGCCTCAAGCAGCTTTCCTACCGTAATAAGAGTAACTATCATTCCGGCCGACTCGAAATACATATTCATCCCGAGTGTATGAGCCTCATGAAGCTGCCCCTTGCCAAGGAGCGCACCGAGTGCAAATATAACAGCAATTCCATAAACTGTGGCAGCGCCTGCACCTATTGCCACAAGGCTATCCATATTCGGACTACCGTGTCTTATTGAAGAAAAACCTTTGATAAAAAAACTTTTATTGGCATAGAGAACAGGGATGAGCAGCAAGAACTGTGAAAAAGTAAAACTAATAACACTCTCGGGCTTGTAAAAAAGCTCATACATAAAGCCGAGCGCGCCGTTTGCTTCTTTGATAACCATGTGTCCCATGGAAATTATCATAAGCGGAATAAGGAAGACAAGAGACACCGTAAGTCTTGTTTTAAGCTCATTTATCTGTGTCTGTCTTATCTCTTTTACGCTGTTCTTGTTTTTGCTGTCCTTTTCTCCTATTTTATCTTCTGCGATACCATAACCGGCATCTGTGACAGCAGCAATGATCATGTCTTTTTCCACCTTTGCTTCGTCATACTGCAGACTAAGTGTGTTTGTAAGAAGATTCACGCTGACATCTGCAGTACCGTCAATCTTTGAAACACTTTTTTCTACTCTTGCGCTGCACGCGCTGCAGGTCATACCTGTAACATTGAAGCTTGCCTTTGTCATAATCATCACCTGTCGGGAAATTTCATCTTCCGCAATTATTGTGTGGAAACTCTATAAAAAATATTATAGTAAATTTTTGTTTATAAAATCAGAAAATCATATAAATCGCTCACGCATGATGCAACGCTCTGCGCTCCGCATTCCTGCAAAAACTCTTTGCTCTTAAATCCCCAATCGACACTTATACAGGGAATGTTTGCGTTTTGTGCCGTGAGAATATCAACATCAGAGTCACCTATATATACAACATCAGCGACACTGACTCCAAGCACCCCCATAACCTCAAAAAGCGAATCGGGTGCGGGCTTTCTGCTCACACCATCACGCTCACCGAAAACCACATCAAATATATCGCCGAAATACTCCTTGACAAGGGCTTGTACGGCATAATCAACCTTATTGGAAACTACGGCAAGACTGCAGCCGCAGTTCTTGAGAACGCAAAGCAACTCATATATTCCGTCATACGGTCTTGTAAAATCCTTGCAGTGAGTCCTATAATGTTCTTTAAAAATCGAAAGTGTCACATCTGTTTGCTTGTCGGATTTTCCATCAGGAAGAGCTCTTAAAATAAGATTTTTGACGCCATTGCCGACAAAACTACGCACCTCGTCAGCACTTCTGGGAGGAAAATTCCCCGCTTCAAGAGCGAAGTTTACGCTGTTTGTGAGATCACGCAGTGTATCAAGGATTGTTCCGTCAAGGTCGAATATTACTGCTTTATATTTTGGCCTTTTTGCATCCATATTTATTTTCCGAGAGCGAGCGTCTTTTTGTACGCGGCAATTACCGCGCCCATAACATCGGCGCGGAATGCTCCTTTTTCAAGTGCGAGCACACCCTCAATGGTAGTGCCGCCGGGGCTGCACACCTTATCCTTTAGCTGGCCGGGGTGGAGTCCTGTTACTTCAACAGTTTTGCCCGAGCCAATTACTGTCTGTGCCGCGAGAGTGAGCGCCATATCGCGAGGGAGCCCGCACTGCACTGCTCCATCTGCCAGCGCCTCGATAAACATATATACAAAAGCAGGACCGCAGCCCGAAAGTGCGCTTGCTGCGTCAATCAGCTTTTCGTCGACTCTGCCCACATAGCCAGATGCCGACATTGCAGTTTCGAAAGTGTCAAGCTCAGAATCTGTCACCATATCGTTAGCGCAATATATGGTTGTACCTGCGCCTACCGAGACGGGCATATTGGGCATTATTCTGATAATAGGACACTCTCCGAATTTTTCTGCAACAGAAGAAACCGAGATTCCTGCCGCCATACTCACGAGTATAAATCTATCGGTACGCGATGAGAGAACTCCTTTGATTTCGTCTGCAAGAACATCAAAAACCTGCGGTTTCACACCTAGAAAAATAAACTTTGCGTTACCTGCGACCTCGCAGTTTTCACCGAAAGAAGCGCCTATACTTTCTGCAAGCTCTTTTGCGCTCTCTATAGGTTTGTTTGCCAGAATGATATCTGCAGGACGGACACTTTCAGAAACAGCCCTTGCTATAGCGCTGCCCATGTTTCCTGTGCCGATAAAGCCAAAACTATACATACTCTCACCTCATCTTATCTGTCCGTTGCCGGTAATAATATATTTATACGCAGTAAGCTCGCGCAGGCCCATAGGTCCTCTTGCGTGGAGCTTCTGTGTGGAAATCCCCATCTCACAGCCAAGACCGAACTCTCCGCCGTCGGTAAAGCGAGTAGACGCATTTACATATACTGCGGCGCTGTCTATACTTGCTGTAAAATAATCCGACACACTGCTATCCTCAGTAACAACAGCCTCGCTGTGTCCTGTTGAATGAGCAGATATATGCTCTGCAGCCTCTTTTACAGAATCAACTATCTTTACGGCGAGTATATAGTCAAGGAATTCCGTATCATAGTCGTTTTCTCCTGCCGTAGCGCCGTTTATATACTCAGATGAGCGCTTACACAAGCGAAGCTCGACAGGTTCTTTCCCATCTTTTTCTCTGTTTGTGACAAGCACTTGATAAAGCTTTGGCAAAAAATACTTTGCAATATTCTCATGTACAAGCAACACCTCTGCCGCATTGCAGACAGACGGTCTTGAAGTCTTGGCGTTTTCTATAATAGCAAGAGCCTTATCTATGTCAGCAAACTCATCGACATATATGTGACAGATACCCGTACCTGTCTGGATGCAAGGAACAGTTGCCTTGCTTACGCAGGCGTTTATAAGTCCTGCTCCTCCCCTAGGGATAAGGAGGTCAACATATCCGTTTGCCGTCATAAGCTGCTCAGCGCTCACTCTTGTTGTATCCTCAATAAGATTTATACAGTCTTCGCATACGCTACAGGATCTCAAGCCCTCGCGCAAAGCTTTTACAATGGCATAAGAGGAATTATAAGCCTCCTTACCCCCTCTGAGTACACATACATTTCCGCTCTTAAAGCACAAAGACGCCGCGTCTGATGTCACATTCGGGCGGCTTTCGTAAATTATTGCTACAACTCCCAGGGGAACAGATTTTTTTTGTATCACAAGTCGGTTGGGTCTTGTAGTTTCCTCAAGAACCTTGCCTACAGGGTCACAAAGCTCAGCGACGCTGAGAATACCCTTTGCCATATCGTGTATTCTTTCTTCCGTAAGTCTTAGCCTGTCAAGCATAACAGACGATACGGTACCCTTTGCTTTTTCTATATCAAGTGCGTTAGCACTAAGAATGCTGTCGCAGTTATCGACAAGACTCTGTGCCATAGCCGACAGCGCCCTGTTCTTTTCTTCTGTCGTAAGAGAAGCGAGCGTTGTCTTTGCCGCTTTTGCTTTTTTGAGTATTTCTGCAGTTGTCATAAAGACTTCTCCTTTAAAAACCTTGTGCCCACTCTGCCGCCCTCAACGATCGTGTAGAGAAGCTCGGGCTCATCGCCATTTGCGATAATCATATCTGCGCACTTTGACACTATCTGTGCGGCGTGAATCTTAGTTTCCATTCCACCTGTGCCGAGAGCCGAGCCTTTGCCGTCAGCAAGAGCTATAATCTCGGGAGTTATCTTATCAACAACCGGGATAAGACGGGCGTCGTCGTGAGTCTTGGGATTCTTGTCATAAAGTCCGTCAATATCTGAAAGAAGAATCAGAAGCTCTGCGTTTGCCACGACAGTTACTATTCCTGCAAGGGTGTCGTTGTCGCCAATTTCAATCTGTTCTGTTGCAACAGTATCGTTCTCGTTGATGATAGGAAGAACGCCAAGGTCAAGAAGTCTCAGAATTGTGTTCTTGAAATTTTCGCTTCTTTTTTCGTCCTTTATATCGTCACCTGTTATGAGCATTTGTGCAACAGTGTGATTATATTCGGAAAAAAGCTTGTCATACACATACATAAGCTCGCACTGTCCGACAGCAGCAGCAGCCTGCTTTGTCGGCATATCATCGGGTCTTGACTTGAGCGAGAGCTTTCCAACATTCATACCAATAGCGCCTGACGAAACAAGGATAATCTCGTTGCCGCAGTTCTTGAGGTCACTAAGTACTTTGCATAGCTTTTCGACTCTGCGTATATTGAGTCTTCCTGTCTTATGTGCAAGCGTTGATGTTCCTACTTTTACTACTATTCTCATTTTTGCCTCTTCCTGTTGTTTAATAAAGTGAAAAAGAGCTACAGCTCATAATTGAATATCAGATGTCTGAAGTCCTCAGACACTCGTGACATAGTTTTCTTAACGACACCCGAGTATCTGTCGCCTGCAATTATATAATGCTCAATCAGATTTATCTGCAAAAGTCCAAGTGAATTTGAAGCAGCGTTCGTTGTTTCAATATCAATTGCTGACGGAATAACTGTACCTCTCGGGTGATTGTGTGCAAGCACTACAGACGAAGCGCCAAGCTTGACTGCCTGTGTAGCAATATGTCTTAAATTGAGATTGAGTGCATTAACCTCGCCGTCCGCCAGCCTTTCCATAGAGATAATGTTAAGAGAGTTATCAAGAAAAACCGCACAGCAGCTCTCGGTAGTAAAGCCCGCAAAATATGCACAGAAATACTTACCCATCTCGTCGTATTCGTAAGTTTGAATATCGGGCTGTCTGTCAAGCAAATATGCGTTACAAATAGGTAGTATCATCTTTATAAGTATCGCAGAATGCTCAGATATGCCCTTTATCTTGCATAATTCAGAAATGTCTGCCTCAAGCACTCTTGAAAAAGAGCCGAAAGTACGCAGGAGCTCGTGGCCTATTTCGTTTGTGTTCTGTCTGGGTACAGCATAAAACAACAGCATCTCGAGCTTTTCGTGATCTGCAAAAACATCAAAGCCTTCCTTAAGAAAACGGTTTTTCATTCTCTGACGGTGATGCTCGTGGACATTTATTTTGTTATTATCAGGCATTATTTTACTCCACTGTGTGTATTGCGCTCAACGCATATATATTTTAACATTTATAAAAATAATTGTCAATAGAGATAAAAAACAAAAAGCTCCTGAGAATACTCAGAAGCTCCTGGTTTTTCAAAAATTACTTTCTTTTGAAGAATACATCAAAGGGATCAATAACATCCTCATCGCGTGCAGCTTTCTCAGCCTCTGCACTCTGGAAAGGACTGATCTTCTTGTTATCTGCATCAAAGCCTGTTGCAATAACAGTAATCTTCATCTCATCGTCCATATTCTTATCAAAAGCAACACCCCAGATGATGTTTGCGTCGGGATTTGCTTCACTTGCAATAATATTAGCCGCAAGATCAACCTCCTCAAGTCCCATATCGGGAGATACTGTGAAGTTGATAATAATACCTTTTGCACCTGTGATAGATGTTTCGAGAAGTGGGCTTGAAATAGCTGTCTTTGCTGCAAGCTCTGCCTTGTCCTGTCCCTTGCCTGTACCTACGCCCATGTGAGCAAGACCTGCATCCTGCATGATAGTAACAACATCGGCAAAGTCAAGGTTGATATGTCCTACAACCTTGATAAGTTCAGAAATGCTCTGAACGCCCTGACGGAGAACATCGTCTGCAATTTCAAAAGCATTGAGCATAGTGAGCTTCTTCTCAGCAACGAACTTGAGTCTTTCGTTAGGGATAACGATAAGAGAGTCAACATTTTCGCTAAGTCTTGCAATGCCCATCTCTGCCTGCTTCATTCTTCTTGTACCCTCAAAAGCAAAGGGCTTTGTAACGATACCTACTGTAAGTATGCCCATTTCCTTTGCAACCTTTGCAACAATGGGGGCTGCGCCGGTACCCGTACCGCCGCCCATACCTGATGTAATAAAGAGCATATCTGCGCCCTCAAGAGACTGCTTGATGTCGTCGATATTCTCTTCAGCTGCCTTTGCGCCAACCTCAGGGTCTGCGCCTGCACCTCTGCCTCTTGTGATCTTACTGCCGATAGTAATCTTTTCGGGAGCGAGAGACTTCTCAAGGGCCTTGATATCGGTATTAACAGTTATAAAGTCAACGCCCTTAATCTCCGCCTCAACCATTCTGTTGACTGCATTGTTACCGGCACCGCCGACACCTATTACCTTAATTACCTGATCGTTGCTGATGTTAGAATCAAAATCCATTGGCATTTTAATATTCCTCCTGATAATCAGTAATTTTTACATAAAAATAATATGATAATCTATACATTTCGGCACCGTCCCGCAAAATAGGGACAATACCACAGTATAATGTGCTATATATTATAATAATATTTTTTTCAAACTTTTTCAATAGGATTTTGCAAAAAAAAATGAAAAAACACCGTGTATTTTTACTTTTTCTTATTACTTTCGTGAGAAAAGAAGAAAAAATGTATTTATTGTGAACAAAGTGGCGGTATTTTTCACTGATATTTTGTAACGATTGCCTCTCTGAGAGTTTCGTCTGATATATCAATTATGCCGCTGTCTGTTCCATCGAGCGTATCGACAATTTTTTCAAAAAATTGCAGCTTTATATCAAGGTCATAAAGATCGCCGAGCTTCACTCGCAATCTGTCCTGATAAAGAAAACTGATATCGAACTTGCTGTCAAGCGTTATTTCCGAGGTGAAGCTACGAAGCTTATATTCGTCAAGCAGAGTATCAAGCTCTGACAGTATATCCGACATATCCATATCAGAAAAAGCAAGCTTCTCACCCATAACACAGCGGGATATCTTGTTTGATGCAATATATATTGCTCCCCGAAGCTCAAGGCTGTCGACATCGCTTGTTTTGGCAAGAACGGTAAAATCGTCCGAAATGGCATAATATGCGTCGCCAAGCTTGGTATAAAAATCAGGCTGAGCCTTGAATAACTCAATTTTTATTTTGACAGGATATATCTTGGATATTTTTGAAACACCTGCATATGGTATTGCCTGTTTTATGCCTGATGAAATTTTATTGCTGTCGGCGAACAAAAGATTGCTGTATCCGGAAAGTCCTGCACTCTCGATAATAAATTCATCGCTGTACTCAAGCGGAAAATCTGAGCTTTTTATAACCTCAATACTTCGGATTTCAAAGACGAACGCAAATGCTGCAATGATAAGAGCAAATATAAGAACTAGTTCGACCGCCGAAAAGATATACCCCAATATTTCTCTTTTTGATGAGTACTTCTCAACAGTTGTACCGGATATTGTCGGCGGCAAAAAATCGCCGCTGTGAGTATATATTTCCTCAGAGCGTCTTTTACTTTGCGCTTTGCGCTCCATATCGTTACGGCTGTCCTTTGCCATAGTTTTACCTTTCCTTTTCAGTTTGTCATTTCCCGGATTATGTCATATATTCTGTCAAGACAGTCGGGGACTGCAAATCTGTGAATTTTTTCTTTCATAAGAGCCGTCTTTTCGGGATTTTTGAGCAAGTCAACAATTTCTTCCGAAAGCTTTTCGGGCGTGAGCTCCTTTTCTTCAATCAGCTTTGCGGCGCCTGCGCTCTCAAGCACATGAGCGTTTTTGTACTGATGGTTGTCGGTAACATTGGGCGACGGAATCATAATTGCCGCCTTGCCTGTTGCAGACACCTCAGACACGGTCATTGCCCCCGCCCTGCAGATTACGACATCCGCAGCTGCGAGCATTTCGGGCATATTGTATATATACTTCTTTATACACCTGTTTCCTCTGACAAGCTCACTGCCTTGTGCAAGAACATAGCCCTCTTTGATAAAGCGTTCTGTAGCTGCATCCCAGTAACCTGCACCTGTCGCGTGAAAATGCAATATTGACTCAGGCAAAAGACCATCACTGAGAAGATCAAATATAACCTCGTTTATTCTTTTTGCCCCAAGGCTTCCGCCAAAAGACAGCACCACTTGCGCGTCTTGTGCGATTCCGAGATTCTCCCTCGCCTTTTGCTTGTCAAGCATGAACATTTCCGGCTTTATTGGATTCCCGACATACTGCACTTTATGTTCGGGGAGTCCCATCTCTGCCGTTTCCTTGAAATTGACAAGAATTTTTGAAACATACGGAGCGAGCATTTTAGTTGCAACGCCCGGGACGGCATTTGACTCGTGTACAAGAGTTGGGATTTTCATATCTGCTGCCGCTTTTAGCACAGGCCAGCATACATATCCTCCTGTGCCTATTACAATGTCAGGTCTGAAATTTTTTATAATTTTTTTCGCTTCGATCACCGAGGTGAACGCCCATACGAGGGCTTTGATATTCTCGGCACTCAGTTTCCTTTTGAGGCCCTGCACCTTGACATAATGAATTTTATACCCTTCCTTGGGAACAAGCTTTGACTCAAGCCCCTTTTCGGTACCGACATACTCTATTACACTGTTCTTGTCCTGCGCTTTTATCTTTGCTCCTATCGCAAGAGCAGGATATATATGGCCGCCTGTGCCGCCGCCGCTTAGTAAAACTCTCATCAGCAAAAACCTTTCAGATACAAGTTTATTTCTTTTCGATAATCGAATATTTGGATATAGAAAGAACAATTCCGATTTCAAACATAAGAATAATTAGCGAGCTTCCGCCGTAGCTGAAAAAAGGCAGAGAAATACCTGTGCTCGGCAGAGAATTTGTAACAACCATCATATTCAAAAGAGCCTGGAGTCCGACCTGAGCCGTAATGCCCAGAACAACAAGTGAAGAAAATTTATCGGGTGCTCTGCTTGCGATAATTATACCTCTGTATACAAAATAAACAAAGAGAACTATAACGCACATGGCGCCGATAAATCCGAATTCCTCGCAGAGAATAGCAAAAACATAGTCGTTCATAGGCTCAGGCAGATACATGTGCTTCTGTCTGCTCTGCCCTATTCCAACGCCCCAAAGGCCGCCGTTTCCGATTGCGTACAAAGACTGTGCAGGTTGCCAGCCGCCGTCTCTGAGATTTGAAAACGGGTCAAACCATACGGCAAAGCGGCTTCTTGAGTGAGGCATCGCAAAGAGTATAGCACCCATAAGCCCTACACCTGCCGCAGTTGCTCCAAGCATATATTTGGCGCTTGAGCCTCCTATTATCATAAGAATAAGGATAATTGCGGTAATAATTATAAGTCCTGACATATGGGGTTGCAGTATAAGCAGTATTGCGAGCACAACTATAAGCGCACCGAACGGGAGTATTCCAAAAACGAAGTCGGGTGCACGATGTACAAATCTCCTTGTAACAACAAAGTAAAAGCAAAGGACCAAAAGAGCGGCTCCTGCTATTATAAAAATCCACATTGTTTTTGACGCAAGAGATACAAGCCAGTAAAAAGGATTTTCAGTGCCGTCTGAGAGCAATTGCTCTGTTGTTCCCGCAATCTTTTTGACAATGACCGGCACAACAAAAGGAACAGCCAAAAAAGCAGCTCCAAAAGCGCCCGACGCCATTACAGGAACTACCGAGCCAAAAAACGAACCCGGCTGGCCTTTAAGTGTAATATGACTTCCGAATCGATCTATATAATCTGCGCACAGCAGTATGACAGCGAGCTTCATAATCTCGGACGGCTGAAAAGACAATGCTCCCAGAGGCAACCATCTCTTTGCTCCGTTTGCCTCTGTTCCCACAACGAGGACAAGGACCATCATTGCAAGAGATACGATAAATATCAAAGAAGTGAGTTTTCTCAGCAGTGTAAACGGTATCCTAGAAGCAAAAAACATTACGACAAGACCCGCAAGCACATAAAAAATATGTCTTTTAATAAAAAAGAGATTATCGCCGTATCTGTGACCGGCATAAGCATAGCTGGCTGTTGCCACCATGACTATACCTGCGCAAAGAAGTATAACAACGACGGTGAGAAAAGGAATGTCGATATTTCTTCTTATTCTGTAATTCTTCTTGACAGCACCTGTCCCCTCGGCCTTTTGTTTTTCAACATTTTTATCTGCCATTTTACCTCCACGCCACTCTTATATAAGAAAACCGTAACAACCAATCATTGATGTAATAATTGTAACTGCCGAAAAAACAGTCACGATTTTGATTTCACTCCAGCCGCACATCTCAAAATGATGGTGAATGGGGCTCATTTTGAACACGCGCTTCTTTGTAAGCTTATAGCTTATAACCTGGATTACCACGGAGAACGCTTCAACATAATACATAACACCCACAAACAAGAGCACAAGCGGCATATCAAGCCAAAGGGCCGCCGCACTCACAACGCCTCCGAGCATAAGTGAGCCTGTATCCCCCATAAACACTCTTGCGGAATAAAAATTATAAACAAGGAATCCCAAAAGACCTCCTGCAACCGCGCTGAGAAGAATAAGAGCCGCATAGTTTTCGGTCTTATAGCAGGTTGCAGCCAGAAAAACTGTCACAACAAGCGTAACGCTCGATGCAAGTCCGTCGATACCGTCTGTAAGGTTTACACTGTTCACGGTAAACACAATACCTACAGTAAGCAGGATATAGTATATGCTTCCAAGTTCAAGTCTGAAATCAGTAAATGGCAGTGCAAGAGCAGTTTCAATCGCGCCTGCCCAGTTCATTGCCCACACATAAGCAATAGTGCTTGCGAACTGTAAAACAAGCTTCTGTGTAGCATTGAAGCCCTTATTCTGTTTTTTGAAGAATTTTACATAATCGTCAAAAAATCCGATAAGACCCGAGGCAAAGACAAACAAAAGATTGATAGTCAGAAGATTGCCCCCTCCGTAAAGAGAGCAGATGTAAATACCTGTGCAGAGCACAGCCACAAGTATACCCCCTGCAAAGAAAAGTCCTCCCATTGTAGGGGTTCCCTCTTTTGACTTATGCCATCTGGGACCTATATCAAGAATTTTCTGTCCCATTTTTACGCTCTTTAACACAGGGATAAGGGTTTTGCCGAGCACGACAGTCACAACAAAGCTGATAACCGCCGAAATTATTGCTGTAGTCAACATATTTACACCACCATATTTTGCCTTATTTATATATTATATCCTTTTTAATCTGTTCCGTCAAGGTGCTTGAAGGTAACAGTCACAACCGTTCCCGGCTGTACTACAGCACCCGCTTCAGGCGACTGTGACACGGCAATAGCGCCGCTTACGCCCTCTCGGTAGGTTCCCTCCATGCTGATATTAAGATTATGATTGATTATCGTCTTATTTGCTTCCGACGCAGAGTAGTTCAGAACATTCGGAACAGTCACATTCTGTGCAGGCTTTGAATCTCCAGTATAGAGTATAACGACGCCGTTACCCGAAATATATGTGCCGCTCTTTGGGAACTGTTCTGTTACAACCTCACCGTTTCCTATGACCTTTGCTCCAAGCTCTTTTTGTGCAAGTCTGTTTTTGGCTTCGGTAACAGTCATGCTTCTGTAATTCTCTACAGCCACCTCCATAGACTCTTTCTCAGATTCAGAAAGCTGAGGAGCTATGTTGAGATACGGAAGTACATCCGTGAGCACCTGAGAAACAACAGGGGCCGCAATAACTCCGCCATAATAGTCCCCTATCGGTTCGTCGATTGCAATAAGGACAGCCACCTGCGGATCGTCTGCAGGCGCAAAACCTACGCAGGAGCCGATAAGAAGATCCTTTTCGCCTGTTATCGGATTAAATTTATCTCGCTTCTGAGATGTACCTGTCTTTGCTGCAACGCTATAGCCTTTTACATAAGCATTCTTTGTAGAACCAACATCAATACCCGCAGCAAGATAGCGCATTATTGTGTCAGATGTTTCTTTTGAAATGATCTGTCTTACAACAGTCGGTTCGTATCTTTCCACAGTGTTTCCGTCGTCATCAACAAGTTCTCTTACAACATACGGTTCCATGAGGTTTCCACCGTTTGCAACGGCGCTCACCGCAGTGATAAGCTGAATAGGTGTGATTTTGAATGTCTGTCCGAACGAATACACCGCAAGCTCAACATCATTGAATCCTGAAAGATCGGTATGATAAATACTCGACGCTTCACCCGGCAGATCAATACCTGTTTTGTCCATACAGCCAAAATCTTCAAAATACTTATAGAATGTTGTCTTTCCTATTCTTGCTGCGAGCTGCATGAATACCGGGTTGCAGGAATTCTGAAGTCCCTGCTCAAAGGTTTCTGTGCCGTGCCCCCCTGCCTTGTGGCAGTGGATAGAAGTGCCGGCAACATTCAAAACTCCCGTACAGTGGAATGAGTCGTGCGCGCCAACCTTGTTTTCCTCAAGCGCAATGGCTGAAGTTACCAGTTTAAAAGTCGAACCGGGCTCATAAAGCTCTGTTACCGCTTTATTCTTCCACAGTTCTTCTATCAGTGATTTAAAATAAGCCGTCTTTTCCTCATCGGTGCCCTCAAAGCTATCGTACTTTAATTGTGAGGCGGCATCAAGAGTGTTGGGACTATTTGGATCATAATCGGGTTTTGTAGACATTGCAAGAATTTCGCCGGTGTTGACATCCATCACAATACCGAGAACACGGTTTCTTGCCTTTGTATCAACAAGAGCAGACTCGAGCGCCTTTTCAAGAAAATTCTGTATAGACCAGTCTATGGTGAGAACGACATTTGTACCGTTCTGAGCGCTGATATAACTCTCAAAATCAAAAGGCATATCCTGTCCAACACCGTTCTGAGCGGTAATAACCTTGCCCGGGACGCCCTTGAGATAGTTTTCGTACATAGCTTCTATGCCGTATACACCTGCGTTTTCGGAGTTTGTGAAGCCAAGAACATGGCTTGCGAGATTGCCGTTGGGATAGTATCTTTTTGTTTCGTTTTCAAAGTGTATTCCGTCATCTATCTTGTTTTCGATCATCCACGCGCGGATTTTATCAGTAACCTCACGCTCGACCTTACGCTTTACTATCTGGTACTGACTCTTTTTGTTTGACATTCTTGTAAGAATAGTTTCTTTGTCAACCTCAAGAATTTCGGAAAGATAGTCGGCTATCATCTGCTCCTGTTCTTCCTCTATGTGCAGAGGTGACAAAAAAACATTTTCCACATCAGCGCTCACGGCAAGCTCGGTCATATTCCTGTCATATATTGTGCCTCGCTTGGGACTGATAAGGTTTTCTGTCGTATATTGCTGAAAAGCGCCCTCTCTGTACTGCTCAGCCTTTATAAACTGGGCATTGACAAGATTGAAAATAAGCCAGACAAGCCCCGCCATAAAGAGGACAGCTATAACAGCTATTCTTACAAGCAACGGCTTTTTTAACAATTCTTTTATACTCTTCATAACCAGCTTTTCTGTCTTGCAGACACCTTTCTTTGTATTTTTATAAAGAAAAAGAGAGGCGATTGCATCTCTTTTTACTCTTTTTACTTTTTTATCTCAGTTAAGTACTTCTCTGAAAAGTTCAGCAACGCCTGACATAACTGTGCTTACAGCATATTCAGTCTCAGGCTCAGTTACCTTTTCTATCTTATAATCGTTTGTCATGTTTATATACATAACAGGAAGTTTTTCTGTCTTTACCATGCCGGACTCTTTTGCATAGCTTTCAATCTCGGAAAGGTCTATTTTTTTATCAAGCTGTATCACAAGCTCTGCTCTTTGCGCCTTATACTCAGTAATCTGAGCCTCAAGCGAGGTGATTTCGTTATTGTACTTTGTTATCTGAGCGCAATTGAGTAAAAAAAACACTGCGATAAGTGTGATAACCGCTGCCATCGAAATAAGGGCTACAGGAAATGTCGATGAGCCCGACACCTTGTAGTCATGGAAGTCATTTTCAACCTTTTTGGGTCCCTTTGACAATGTCTGCTCAATTATTATTTTGTTTTTTCTTGCCTTGTTATAATTTTTTGTTGCTTTTCTGTTGTTTTTCGCCTCAACAGCTTTGCGGAGTTTTTCGATATTTCTGCCGAGATTGCTGCCTGATGCATAATCTACATTCATATTATATTGTCTGTTTGCTGACTTTAGAATATTTCTGTTATCTCCTGCAAAAGATGTCATGTTGAACTCTCCTGTATTTATATTTTTTCAAGTATTC
>JAZNMZ010000082.1:0-19423 GCA_045580005.1 Eubacteriales bacterium
CACAGAACGACATGGCTACGATCCGACTTCTGGAGATAGCTGTCTGCCTTTCTGAATGTCTTGAGGTCTTCCTTTGGGAAAAATCCCTTTTCAGCAAGAACAGCGTAGTAGGCAGGACTTGTATGACCCTTTGACAGCACAAGTCTGTCGCGGTCGTACCACCTGGGATTTTTGGGATCTACATTCATTTCTTCAAAATATAGGTAAGTGAGAATATCTGCAATTCCGAGTGAGCCGCCGGGATGACCAGATTTTGCCGAATATACTGCGGTAACGGTGTTTTTTCTCACCTCGTTGGCAATTCTCTTAAGTCGGTTTTTGTCCATTCTTATTCCTCCTTGTCTGAGTGGCGTTGTGTATTTACTATGTCAGTTATTGAAAGTTCTTCTGATTGTACTGAGCACTTTTTCAAAATATTCGGGAAGCTTTGAGGTAAACTCGAGATACTGTCCTGTTCTTGGATGTACAAATCCTATTGTCGCGGCGTGCAGGCACTGACCATTGAGTCCAAATCTGTTTTTGCCGCCGCTTGGAGCGTAGAGCGGGTCGCCGACAACCGCGTGACCCATATGTGAGGAGTGTACTCTTATCTGATGAGTTCTGCCTGTTTCGAGTGTAAACTCAACATAGGTGAAAGACCCAAACCGCTCAAGAACTCTGTAGTGTGTTATGGCGTTTTTTGAATTCTGCTGAGTTACTGCCATTTTCTTGCGGTCTTTGGGATTTCTTCCGATGGGAAGATCAATAGTTCCCTCGTCTTCCTTGAGATTGCCGTGAAGTACGGCACGGTATTTTCTCGTAAAGGAGTGTTCCTTTATCTGTTCTGCCAGACCGACATGTGCCGCGTCGTTTTTTGCCACAATGAGGAGTCCGCTCGTGTCCTTGTCTATCCTGTGGACAATACCCGGGCGGATAACTCCGTTTATACCCGACAGAGAGTCCTTGCAGTGATAAAGCAGTGCGTTGACAAGCGTGCCGTCATAATTCCCCGGGGCGGGGTGCACTACCATACCCTGAGCCTTGTTTACAACGAGCAAGTCTTCGTCCTCGTATACGATGTCAAGAGGTATATCCTGTGCAGCTGCATTACATTCCTGCACTTCGGGCAGTGTCAGCACAACAAGAGAGCCGACCTTTGGAGAAAAGCTCTTTGCCGTAATTACCTTGCCGTCAACCGATACAAACCCTTCGGCAATGTACTTTGCCGCATTGCTTCTTGTGACAGAGGCGCTCTCTGCCACAAGAGAGTCAAGGCGCATACTGTCTGCCACTTCAAATTCTATAACACCGTTTTCTTCGGCTTCTGCCTCAAAAGCAGTGTTTTCACTGTTGTATTTCATCATTTATTTCTTCCGTCGTGCCTTTTTTACAAGAGCTTTTTCCCTCAACAAACAGGATATAAATAATGAGGAGAGCCTCTCCTATGCAAACGGCAGAGTCGGCAACATTGAATATTGCAAAATCTATAAGCTCAAAGTTGATAAAGTCTATAACCCTGCCGTCAAAGAAAGAAGGTCCGTAAAAAATTCTGTCTATCATATTCCCGATACCGCCGCCGAGTATAAGACCGAGCGAGCAGGTGAGAAGAATAGGCTTTTTCTGCGCTCTTGTGGCAACAAGATATGCTACAATTCCGATGATTATAACCGATGTGAGCACAAGGAATACCCATCTTGCGTTGGCAAGAATGCCAAAGGCGGCACCTGCGTTGCGGTGATAGGTGAAGTGCAGAACTCCGGGAATAAGAGGCATATCGCCTATGTCCTTCAAAAAGAGCTCTGCCCATAGCTTTGTGCTCTGGTCGAGTATAACTACAAGAGCGGTGATAATTGCTGCAATCATTTATCTTTCGCCAAAGGTAATCTTGCTTATAATAGCAGAGCATCTCGGACAGAGGTGCTGACCCTCGCCGGCGTCGACAGAATCATCTGTATAGAACCAGCATCTGTCGCACTTTGTGCCTGTGCTTGCAGTAACCTTAACAGCAATGCCACTTTCTGTATCTGTAAACGCGTCAGCGGGAGCTTCGCCCTTGATAACCTGAGCATTTGATACGATAAATACTGTCTTGAGCTCGTCGGAGAACTCCTCAAACAAGGCAATCTCAGCGCTGCCGTCCTTGCCATAGACAGTAACATCTGCGTCAAGCGACTTTCCTACGAGCTTGCTGTTTCTTGCTTCTTCAAGAGCTTTCATAACATCGTCTCTGAGAGCAAACAGGGCATTCCATTTTTCTGCAATTTCGGGAATGTCGTACTTCTTGTCGTAAGAGGGCATATCGTTGAGGAAAACGCTCTTGGCGTTCTCGCCGTCAAGGTGAGCAAGATATCCCCATGTTTCCTCAGCTGTGTACGAGAGGATAGGAGCGAGCAGTCTTGTGAGACTGTTTACTGCAATATACATTGCGCTCTGCGCACTTCTTCTGCCAAATGAGTCTTTGTTTTCAACATAAACTCTGTCTTTTGTAATATCGACATAGAGCTTTGAAAGCTCGTTTGTGCAGAAATCGTGGATTTCGTGATATATGATGTGGTATTCAAAGTTGTCGTAAGCCTTTCTTACCTTGTCTGTGAGAGTGTTGAGCTCGCAGAGAATCCACTTGTCTATATCGTACATCTTGTCAAACGGAACAAGGTCCTTATTGGGATCAAAGTCCTCATCGGCAGAGCCAAGATTTGCAAGAAGAATACGGATGGTGTTGCGGATTTTTCTATAAGATTCGGAAAGCTGCTTGAAGATTGCGTCGGATGCACGAACATCAACTCGGTAGTCGCTCGATGCAACCCAGAGTCTGAGCATATCGGCACCATAAACCTTGATGATTTCCTCGGGAGCAACAGAGTTGCCCAGAGATTTGTGCATTGCCTTGCCCTCGCCGTCAACAACCCAGCCGTGAGTGAGAACTGTCTTATAGGGAGCACCCTCGTTCTTTGCACCGACAGCTGTGAGCAGAGAAGACTGGAACCATCCTCTGTACTGGTCTGCGCCCTCAAGATACATATCTGCAGGCCATCTCATGCCCTCTTTCTCGAGAACGGCAAAATGAGTTGAGCCCGAGTCGAACCAGCAGTCGAGAGTATCTGTTTCTTTTGTAAAATGAGCTTTTTTGCACTTGGGGCATACATAGCCCTCAGGAAGAAGCTCGGAAGCTTCCATATCAAACCAGGCGTTTGAGCCTGCTTTTCCGAATATTTCGGAAACAGAGGCAATAGTGGCGTCGTCGCAGATAACCTCTCCGCAGTCGTCACAGTAGAATACCGGGATGGGAAGACCCCAGTTACGCTGACGGGAGATACACCAGTCGGCTCTTTCCTTTATCATGGAAACCATTCTGTCGCCACCCCATGCAGGGAGCCACTGAACATTTTCGCACGCTTTAACGGCGTCATCTCTGAACGCTTCGACAGAGCAGAACCACTGAGGAGTAGCTCTGAAGATAATAGGCTTTTTACATCTCCAGCAGTGAGGATACTGGTGAACGATATCCTCGGATGCAAAGAGAGCCCCGCTGTTTTTCATATCCTCAAGGATAACAGCGTTGGATTCATCATAACGAAGACCTGCAAACTTACCAGCAGCTTCTGTCTGGAAGCCTCTGTCGTCAACAGGAACAATGATGTCCATCTTGTATCTGACGCCTGTAAAATAGTCGTCCATACCAAAGCCGGGAGCTGTATGAACGCAGCCTGTACCGCTTTCCATTGTGACATAGTCGGCATTTACAATAATGCTGTTTCTGTCAAGGAAAGGATGCTTTGCTGTCATATATTCAAAATATTCACCGGGATGCTCGGCAATTATTTCGTAGTTTTCAATCTTTCCTGCTTCCATCGTCTTTTCAAGGAGCGCCTTTGCGACAATGTAGCTTTCTTCTCCCGCCTTTGCAATAACATAGGTATCCTTGGGATGGAGTGCTATTGCCATGTTGCCTGGTAAAGTCCAGATTGTTGTTGTCCAGATTACAAAGTATGTCTTTTCCTTGCATACGCCGTCGAGCTTGCCCTTGTCGTCGTTAAGTGCAAACTTTACATATACCGATGTACAAGGATCCTCTGCATATTCAATCTCTGCCTCAGCAAGAGCTGTCTCGTCGTTGGGACACCAGTAAACAGGCTTGAGACCCTTATATATATATCCCTTTTTGTACATATCGCCAAAAACTTTTACCTCGCGCTGCTCAAATTCGGGAGACATTGCAAGATAGGGATGTTCCCAGTCGCCGAGAACACCGAGGCGTTTGAAAGAGGTCATCTGAATGTCAACAAAGTTCTCCGCGAACTTCTGACATTCGTTCCTGAACTGAGAAACTGACATCTTCTTGCGGTCAATCTTGTTTTTCTTTATGATAGCGCTCTCGATAGGCATACCGTGATTGTCCCAGCCGGGTACATAAGGTGTACGGTATCCGCTCATAGCCTTTGACTTGTTGATAAAATCCTTGAGAATTTTATTAAGCGCCGTTCCCATATGGATATTTCCGTTGGAAAAAGGAGGGCCGTCGTGAAGTATATAGTCGGGCTTGCCTTCGTTGTGCTTTAAAAGCTCGTTGTATAAGTTTTCCGACTCCCATTTTTCGAGTGTCTTGGGCTCGTTCTGGGGGAGATTTGCTCTCATGGGGAAGTCTGTCTTGGGCAGATTAAGAGTCTTGCCGTAATCCTGTGCCATTGTTTTTGCTCCTTTAAGAAAAATTGTTTTATATTTTTATGTCGTTACAAAAACGCATTTTTATCCCGACATAAAAATCGGCAACCGTAAAAATCGTTAAATTTTCGGCGGTTGCCGATATTCTGTTATGTAAGTTTTACTCCTGCTCGGAAGAGCTCTCTTTAAGACCGAGCTTGCCTGCGGCCTCGTTTACTGCAGACTGTGTAACTTCGTCAACGCTCTTCACGGTAACCTGGTCAACACTGTCGAGAGGAATGAGCTCGTTGAGCTGTTGTACATGCTTCTTGTAACCGTCCATAATGCCTGTCTTGAACTCAATCGCGCTTTTTTGTGCCTGCAGAAGATTGTTCTGGGTAAGTTCGATAATCTCTCTGTACTGAGAAACGATTTCGTCAAAGCTGTCCTTTACAGCAACGGTTATTGCGTTTGCCTTTTCGTTTGCGTCTTTTACAATCTCATCGGCAGCCTGTCTTGCTGCGGCGATAGTTTCGGCAGCAGTGCCCTCGCCTGTCTTTGCGTCCTCGAGCTTGTACTTGAGGTTCTGAACTTTCTTTTCGAGCTCTTCTTTTTCTTTTTCAAGAATGCTGAACTGCTCCATCACATACTCTATATAGCTGTCAACTTCTGTGGTTGTATAGCCTTTAAAGCCTTTTGTAAATTCGGGTATTTTAAGCTCCATTGTAAACACCTCTTTAATTGTTAAATATATTTTCTGAACGCTACCCTGAGCCTGTCCCGACGATTTTTTTCGCCGATCTCATACAGGATAAAGCGCCCGTGATGCCGTATTGAAATATTGTCTCCTTCAGAGCATATTTTTGCCCTGTCGGTACATTCTTTGTGGCAAAGAATGACAAACCCCTGCTGTATGAGCGCATCTGCCTTGTCGCGCGAGATGTCACAGCACGCCGCAACTACTGCGTCAAGCCGCAGAGAGGGGAGCGTATCATAAAACTCCTTGTACTTTCTCGGCGCAAAGATAGCCTCGCCCTTTGATACGGTACGGCAGACAATCTTGTCATTTGCCGCCGCGACAAAATTTTCGACCAGAAAGTGAGCCGTTTTGTCTGCGCATGGAATCAACGCCGAAAATCCGTCGTCGCTCACAGCGATATCGCCGAATGTCTCGCGCTTTATCCCGAGCGCCATAAGCGAGCCGTAAAAATCCTTGTGCGAGAGCACACGGAAACCTGAGCCTTTTGCGAGCACTGTCTTTATCGGGAAATCCTCCTCGGGATTATAATCCTCGTCATAAAAAAGAAAATCAGGGAAGAAGCCTGCGCACTTGCGTTCGGCATCCTCATATCCCCCGAAAAAGACAAGCCTTGCCCCACAGCTCTTGTGGGGCAAAGACGAAACTGTCGCTTGTTGCTGCTCGTTTAAAAACGGTAAAAAGCAGGGCATTCCTTTTTCGGCTGCTGCCGACATAAGCTCCTTGGCTCTTGAAAAAAGCAGTTTTTCTTCGGTATTTGAAGTTTTCATATGCTGGTACCGTGCCCTTATATAATTATTGAGCTCAGCACAGCCATCAGCAGATATGTGACAAGAAACGGCATATCAATAGGCAAAGCCGTGTTGATGCCGAGTCTATCAAACAATATGCGCACCGGAGCAATCAAAGGCTCGGTAACAGTGCAGAAAAAATCATAAATGCCGGCAGATATCGGAATCCAGGAAAGTATCGCTCTGACAAAAAACAGAAGCTGAAACAGTCCCAGCAAAGAGCCGATAATATATCTTACATACAGTAGTCCCACTTAAGGCATCCTCCACAAACTATGAGGCGGGATTAATATACTTCGCCCGAGTCAGCAGAAACTGCGCTGATTTCCTCAGAGTCGGAAACCTTTACATTGTTGGGAGTTACAACATATGTGTTGTTCGCAATTCGGCGCAGGTCGCCCTTGATTGCATAAGCCACACCTGTCATAAAGTCGATAAGTCTTCTCGTTGTTTCCTTGTTTGTTTCTTCAAGGTTGAGAAGAACTGTGTTGCCGCTGAGGAGAAGATCTGCAATGTCAGCTACCATTTCGAATCTGTCGGGTTTTACAACTTTCATTTCGATGGCAGAGCCCATAACATTTGTGCCGCTGCCCGACATTCTCACGGGAGAAGTAGCTGTGGGCTGTGCGTTGTCGTTGAATCTGGGGTCTCTCGGGATATAGGGAGTTGAGCTATCATCCTGGATATCCGGAAGCTCGAGCTCACCATCATCAGCCGGCGCAATTTTTTTAATGAAATCGTCAAAAAGTCCCATTGTTTTTTATCCTCCAATTTTATAATTTACTTTGATTAAAAAAGATTTCTTTCACCGAAAACGGCTCTTCCCGGTCTTATCATATTTGAGCCCTCTTCGATTGCGGTTATGTAATCTCCCGACATTCCGAGAGATAACAATTCCATATTAATATTATCCATTTTTTTTGTCGATATGTCAAGGAATAATTTCATTATTTTATTAAAATATTGTCTTAAATCAGTATCTATTTGCAATTTTTTAACAATATCTTCACACTCGTCTGCCGACTCGGTCGAAATATCGCGTTTTGTGTGTTTTGGCGGGATTGCCATAAGACCCATAACTCTGACATTCGGAAGCTTTGAAATCTCCTCAAGAAGTTCAAAAATACCGTCGGGCGTGACACCCGTCTTTGATTCCTCTCCATCAAGATTTACCTCAATGAGGATGTCCGAGATCTTGCCGATTTTTGCCGACTGCCTGTCAATCTCACGGGCAAGCTTCAGGCTGTTTACAGAGTGTATAAGGTCGACCTTGTCGATGATGTATTTTACCTTGTTCTGCTGAAGTGTGCCGATGAAGTGGATCGACATTTTGTCCTTGTCTAGCTTGTCGTATTTTGCGAGAAGCTCCTGCACACGGTTTTCGCCGATTATATTAATTCCGCAGCTGCAGGCATAGTTTATTTTTTCAGCAGACTGTGTCTTTGTGGCAAGAACAATGCTTATATCCTCGGCGTGCCGACCGCTCTTTTCGGCGGCAGTCTTTACTTCGGCAAGGACTTTATCTATATTTTCTTTTATAGTCTTTTTTTCAAGCTCAAGCATATTATACCTCAATCTATTCTCTTGCCGTCAAAAAGGTCCTTGCCCCTGACAATTACACTGTCATACAGTGCTATAGTGTCGTATTGCGGAGCATCTTCGTTTTGAGGGTCACTTTCGGCTGTGACCTGTCTTACTATATAGCTGTCGTCAATTTCGTAGATATCCTCAGCGGTTTTGAAGACCACCTTGTCTCCTACAAGCACATACACGCCCTTGACTCCGTCAATGACGCGCATAGCTTCTTTGGGGACCTTAAGACCGCTGTAGCTTTCGCTTACTATCTGCATTTTCTGCTTGCGCACATAGGTAAAGCCTTCGGGCATTGTGTTTGTCGTGAAGACAAGCAGATCATAACTCTTGTCTGTTTCGCTGACTATCTTGTCAAGAGTCATTTTTACTGATGTGTTGTACGAGTAGGGAAAGCGCACAGTATACACCTTGCCCACCGCAAAAGGGTCTGCCTTGGCTCTTTCAACAGAACACACCGCATACCAGCGGCTGTCGGTGATGAGCTTGCCGGCACTGTAAGAGGCTGCAGTTTCGTCGGCACTCATTCCCATTGCGGCATCAAAGCTGTCTGCCGTGAGATTTTCAAGAAGCTCGCTTGTAAAAATCGTTTCATACCCATCGACAGAACTCTCGTAATAGCCTGCCTGCGGGGCATATACTCTTGTGAAATCGGATGAGCTTCCCGAAGCAAGCATTTCGCGCTCTTTTTGAAGCTGTGCTATTTTTTCGTCAAAAGATACATTCGATTTTACCGTCTGGAGCTTATTCATATCGACGAGCAGCTCGTCCTTTTTTCCGACACAGTCGGCAAAATCATTGAGTACCTTGCTTTTTTGAATTGATTGCAACACTTCGTTGCGCTCTTTTTCGAGCTTTCCCACATCGGCAGAAAAATACTCCTGGTCTATGATGCTGCTTCTTAAAATTCTTAAGTTCTCGTCAATCTCGTCAATTCTCGCCTTTGTGTCGGCGTCGGCTTCGTTTTGGTAAACATTTGCAACAGACTGGCCGCTTGCGACCTTCTCGCCGTCGCTTACAATAGCAAGGGTCGAGCCTGTGCGCGAGGGATTGTCAAGAACCGTCTCCGTGCGGAAGATAACCCCGTCCGACGACAGCGTGTTTTCGACTGTTGCGGCAGGGACGCTTTCGGTTTCGATGTTGCCTTTGCTCACGCCTATAACCTGATTGTACATATACACAATGGCAAAGATGCTGCAGGCAGCAATGAGAATCGGCTTTACTATTCTTTTCGGGTCGAGCATAAGGTCACCTGCCTTTAAAAATCAAAAGTAAAATTACACGCTCCAGATCTGCTCGGGCACAAGAAATTCCGAGCAAATTCTCTTTGCCTCACAAAACAGTTCTTCCGCTGACATTTCGTCGGCATACAGACGGGCAGCGCTCTCGCAGCGCCTGAACCATGTGAGCTGTCTTTTTGCATAACGCCTTGATTCCTGCTTTATTTTTTCAATACATTCGTCAAGGCTTGCCGTACCGTCAAAATACGGTGAAAGCTCTTTGTATCCGATGGCCTGTCCTGCTGTTTTGCACGAGAGAAGCCCTTTTTCCAAAAGAGCCTTAGCCTCGTCAACAAGGCCGTCGTCTACCATCATGTCGACGCGTTTATTTATCCTGTCGTAGAGCTTTTCTCTGTCACGGTATTCAAGAACAATCTCAAGTGAGTCAAACTTCTTCGGCTGCAGCTCTGACATCCGCTGAAATGACGATATTGTCATACCTGTCACCTTATACACCTCGAGGGCGCGTATCACGCGCTTGAGATTGCGGTGGTCTATTTTTTCTGCTGCTTCGGGGTCGACCTTCTGCAGCATTTCGTGAATATGTTCGGTGCCCTTTTCTTTTGCAAGAGCCGAAAGCTCATCTCTGTATGCAGGCAGAGTGTCAATGTCACCGAATTTTGTGGAGTTTACCACTGAGTCGATATAAAGTCCCGTGCCGCCGCAAAAAAACGGGACTTTGTTTTTGGAATATATATTCTCTATACATAACTCCGCGCTTCTTACATAATCCACAACCGAAAAGCTGTCGCCTATGTCAAGAATGTCGATAAGATGGTGCTTTATACCGTCTTGTTCCTTGGGCGTCGGCTTTGCTGTGCCGATATCCATACCGCGGTAAAGCTGCATCGAGTCACAGGATATAATCTCGCCCGAAAAAGCCCTTGCGAGCTTTATGGAAAGGGCTGTTTTTCCGACAGCCGTAGGACCTGCGATAAGAACTATTTTTTTGTATGTCATTTGTAGGTGAAAATTCCTTTTCCGTACAGCACAGATTTATTTTTACTATACTGAATTATTCTAACACAAATATGAAAAAAAAGCAATAGCTTACAACTAAATATATAATAAAATAAAAAGCGGCCGCCGTGCGGTCGCTTTTGGAAAAAAAGAAAAACGACTACGAAATATGTTCGTCTGAACATATTTACTGCTATCTCTTATTTATTGTCCGTTTGTTCAATAAACTTTTATTGAATGAGCATCGCGTCTCCAAAAGAGAAGAATCTGTATTTTTCCTCAACGGCGCGCTCATAAGCCTCGAGAATTCTCTCGCGGCCTGCAATCGCCGAAACAAGCATAATAAGCGTGCTCTTGGGCAGATGGAAATTTGTGATAAGGCTCTGCACTGCGCGGAATTTGTAGCCGGGATAAATAAATATATCCGTGTATCCGCTGCACTCACAAAGATAGCCGTTCTCGTCGGCGCACGATTCGAGTGTTCTGCACGAGGTGGTTCCAACGCAGATGACTCTGCCGCCTGCTTTTTTTGCTTCGTTGTATTTTTGCGCCATTTCCTTTGTAACGGTATAGAATTCGCTATGCATTTTGTGCTTTGTTACATCGTTTTCCTTGACGGGTCTGAAAGTACCAAGACCCACATGGAGAGTAACCTGCACGATAATAACTCCCATAGCCTCAAGCTCACGCAGAAGCTCTTTTGTAAAATGCAAACCTGCAGTGGGAGCTGCCGCAGAGCCGTCGTGCTTTGCATAAACCGTCTGGTAGCGCCCCTTTTCTTTGAGCTTTTCGTGAATGTAAGGGGGCAGGGGCATCTCTCCTATGCTGTCAAGCAGCGCCATAAACTCGCCCTCGTACTCAAACTCGACAATTCTGTTGCCGTCGGCAGTAACATCAATAACCTTGCCGCACAGCTTTCCTCCGCCAAAAGAAAATCTTGTTCCGATTTGCATCTTGTGACCGGGACGGGCAAGCGCCTCCCATACCTTTTCGCCCTTGCGCTCGAGCAAAAGCAGCTCTATCTCGGAACCAAGCTTGTCTGTGTATTCGCCGCGAGTGTCCTTTTTGTAACGGTTGCCGATAAGGCGCGCGGGTATTACCTTTGAGTTATTGACAACAAGAATGTCACCAGGGTTTATGTATTCTTTTATATCAAAAAAGTGTCTGTGCGAAAGAGTGCCGTCACGCCCCACAACAAGTAGTCTTGACTCGTCGCGCTTGTCGGCGGGGTCCTGAGCAATAAGCTCATCAGGCAGATAGTAGTCGTAATCTGAAAGTAAAAGTTTCTGGCTCATTTAATTGTTCCTTTGTAAAGTTTATCTCGGGTCGAAAATAACCGTAAGGTCTTTTTCTGTGTTAAAGGGCAGATTTCCCTCAAGCACCGCTGTGTTTCCGTCGACAGAAAAACCTATATTCCTACCGCCGTAGTAGACTTTGCGCGGAATCTTGTGCAGAGAAAAGCGCTTGAGCTTGAAAGACCCCTGCAGCAGCTTCATCTGAATATAGTCGGGACCGACCTCGACAAATCCCTGGGCTCCGCCCACAGCAAAATAACATATAAATGTACCGCTGCTGTCAGAATACTCGAGCTTTGGTACAAAGCCAATGTGATTGCAGCTTAAGTCGCAGACAAGACCGCTTGTCCTGTTTACAAGCTCAAGACCGTCGGTGGTGTCACCACCATAACTCTTGATCAGAGCCGGCAAAGCATAACCATACCCAAATGGTATGAATTCTTTTTGTTCTGACCTTTTGTCATTCAAAATCTCGCTTGATGCTGTATCGTCTGCAGAATAATTCCTACCGTTTTGATATACAAGATTGTACTCTCTGTACTTTTTTCTGCTCTTTACAGTTGACGCCATCTCACGAGCTGCATACAGAGCCTCAAGATACATGTTCTGCATAAAAGCACTATCGGCACAAGCCTTGTGTTTTATTGCGGTTTCAGGGTCAAAGGTGATTTTGCCACTCTTGTCAGGATCCCATCCTGCAGGATTGAATTTGCTCCAGACAAAATCAAGAGTTTTTGTCACATATGGGAAGATTTCTCTCAGCCATTCGATGTCACCGCTGAGCTTGTACGCTCTGTATACGGCAAGCACCTTTGCAAGAATTATGTCAATATGTATTCTGTTTTCACGCCTCGGTTTTTTCAGCAGTTCTTTGAGAGCTTCAAGTGATTTTGCCTTGTCTTCCGGGAGAATGAGCTCGTTTTCCAACTGCACACGCTCAAGTTTCGGGAAAAGATACGGGAGTATATATCCGAGCCGCATAAGCTGTCTTGTGTCCGCCCTGTCTTTTGGCGAGAGTATGCCGTCGCTGTTTCTGCGAATAGTTTCCGATTTTGCAATTACAAGGCTTTTTCCAAAAGCTTCGAGTACCTCTTCAGGGATGGTGGAGGAGTAAAGCGTTTCGGTCAGTATGTTTGTACTCTGTACAAAGCTGTCCCAATAAGAGAAGCAGTATGTGGCAACCTCTTGTGCCGAGCTGAAATAGCGGCAGTAATAGCTCTTTTGCATATTGCTGTCTTCGTCGCAAGCAAGCTGGTGGGCAAACCATGATATAATGAATCTTATTTTCTTGCTCTCACTGGGTGCTATCGTAATATGAGCAGCAATAGCGCCTGTGCTATTGCTGACGGGGGCATCGTTATAGCTCTTGCTTTCAAGATATTTTTCACCTGCAAAACGCTTTGCAAAAATCTCTGCCTTTTGACTGTCACTAGTGCTGCCTGCAAAGATATATTCGCAGTATGATATATCCTGAGCGTCTGTTGCAATGCACATATTTACTTCTTGTCCGACTTTGTCGCAGACAGTCATACTGACGCACTTCATATTTGTGCGGATATCGCCGCTAAAGGTGTTTTTGCCCGATTTGTGCGGGTTTTCTGCAACAGCACACAACGAGTAGTCAAGAGTGTTTTCGCTTGTGTTTTTTATTTCAAAATCAAAAAACGCGGCAGGTATTGACGAGTCTGTGTCGTTGTTTGGAATGAACGGATTAAATGCGCTAAGAGTTATTTCAGCAGGGAAAGAGGGCTCGGCATATTTCACTTCGGCGTATGGGAAAGCAAAAGCCGTCGAGTCGCACCGGAGGTGCTCAAGCCATTCGTTTTGCCCAAGAGCCTTTGCTGCAACAAGTTCTTTGCCGTTTTCAGCCTTTACGGCAAAAAATGAAAAATCGGGAAGATATGGCTTTTCAAAAATGTCAAAAGACACAAGTCTTCCGTCGGCGCCCATATTGATACAGCCTGTGCCTATACCGCCGAGAGGGGCGGTAAATTCTGCTGCTTTTGTGCCGCTTATGCTGACTTTTTTCATCAAATAACTCCTTTTTGCACATTCTTTGCTGTTTATATTGTACCACCAAAAGACACACAATTCAAGATGTAACTTGAAAATACATACCGATTTTTATAGAAATGCCAAACATTTGACAGCGTATCACTTGAATTTTTCGTTCAAAAATGATATAATTATTATAAAGGATACAAACTATTTGCACAAGGAGGCATATTTATGGAAGGTTCTGTGATTACAATAAGCAGACAATACGGCAGCGGCGGCAGATTTGTGGGTAAGAAGCTTGCAGAAAAGCTGGGAATACCCTTTTATGACAATGAGCTTATTTCAATGGCGGCAAAGGAAAGTGGATTTGCCGAAAGCCTTTTTGAAAATGCCGAAAAGAATACAACATACAGTCTTCTTTACTCTCTGTCGATGTTCGGTACAAGCACAGGCGGTATGTACGGACTTCCACTCAGCGACAAGGTGTTTCTTATTCAGTCTGATATAATAAAAAAGGTCGCAGCAGAGGGGCCATGTGTTATAGTGGGCAGATGTGCCGACTATGTTCTGCGTGATGTGCCCGATGTTATTCACTTCTTTCTCTACTCTGATATCGAATCAAGAGTTGCCCGCGCAAAGAAGTACTACGGCCTCGAGGAAAAGAAAGCTCGCGAGGCAATAGAGAAGACAGACAAGAAGCGCGCCGCCTTTTATAACTACTATACAGGCGAGCGCTGGGGAGATATTAAGAACTATCATATGGCAATCGATACCGATTCGGTAGGAATTGACAGCTGTGTGGAAATACTTGCATCTTATGTAAAGGCGAAGGACAGCCTCAGACCAGAATGATATCTACGGACATAAAGAAAAAATCCGCCGTACGGCGGATTTTTTCTCAGTTTATATCATAGAATTAGAAACATACTGTAAGTAGCAGCCATTTCTGGCATCCGGGAAATACCGGCGGAAAATTGTACAAGACAAAAAACCTCTATATAAGTATGCAGACTACGGAACTATGATTACTGTTCTGCTTTCATAGCTGCAAAGCATTCGCTGCAGTAAACAGGTCTGTCGTTGCTGGGCTGGAAAGGAACTTTAGCTTCCTTACCGCAGTTTGCACAAACAGTAGTAAAGAGTTCTCTGGGAGCTCTGCCTGCGTTCTTCTTTGCAACACGGCAAGGCTTGCATCTCTGGGGCTCGTTCTGGAAGCACTGAGCTTCATAAAACTCCTGCTCGCCTGCAGTGAAGATGAACTCCTGTCCACAGTCCTTGCAAATCAGTATCTTGTTTTCAAACATGTCTTTCCCTCGCTTTGGATAAAATAAAATATATTGCCCCTTGCGGAATTGCACCGCTGCATTACTGCCGCAACTGGCGCAGGGCGTAAAAATAATTACTTACGGAACTTCTTTCTGATACGCGCCATGGCGTTTTCTACAGACTTTGACGGAACACCGAGAGCCTTTGCAATCTCGGATACCTTTACACCCTCGGCAAAAAGAAGAAAAATACGCTTTTCGTAGCTTGACAGCTCACTCGACGCTCTGTTAAACAGGTGCGTAAGCTCGTTTCTTGCCTCGATAGCCGAGAGAATATCATCCGAGCCGGCAACAATGTCGCTGTATGTCTCGTCAAGAGAAACACAACGGTGGGAAGAACGCGAAGCCTTTGTCGCATAATTGTTCATGCGTCTTTTTATGCACAGGGAGGCGTATGTGTCAAAGCTCGCACCTCTGCCGTCCTCGAAAGACATAGCCGCTGCATAAAGAGCAATATAGCCCTCCTGGAGAAGATCCTCACGCTCGCAGCCCGACAGTCTGAAGACCGAGGCGTAGTGGGACACAGTGTCTTTATATTTGCTCATAAGGAACGAAAAAGCCTGTTTGTTGCCGTGCTTTATGCTCTCGGCAATCTCTGACTCGCTCATGCTGAGAAAAGAATCTAAATTGTCAGAAAAATCAAGCATAAAAAACCCCGAACCAAAATATGTGCCCTGTTCTCGAGCGCGCGAGAAAACGAGCGGAATTTCCGCCCACAAAAATATTATATCAGCGAATTTTATAAAAGTCAAGGTTTTTTTCAAAAAAAATTAAATTATTCTTTAAAATTTACGCCAAAATCCGTACAAATTATTGATATTTGGCAAAAAATAAGTCGAAAAAATGTAGAAAATGACGAAAAATTTTTTAGTAAAAAGGTTAAAATGTAATAAAAAAATTAACCATATTATATTGCAACTTGTGAAAAATTGTGTTAAAATTATATATGCTAAAAAATTTGATAAAAGAGGTGAGAGGTTATTTTAGTACACACGAGTAAAAAATATCACAAAAGGAGTTAGTATTTATGGAAGAAATCACAAAGGTAATTGAAGAGCTCATCGGGCTTTTGGAACAAAGGAGCTATGCTCGCATAAAAGAACTTATAAACAATTTGTTGCCTCCCGACCTGGCGCATTTGTTCGAGGAGCTTGATAAAAAGGATATGCTTGTTGTATTCAGACTGCTGTCAAAGGAGCTGTCTGCAGAAACCTTTTCATATCTTGAAACAGATAAACAGCGTGAGCTTATTGACGCGATAAGCGACGCGGAACTCAGAGCTGTGTTTGACAGACTCTTTCTTGACGATACAGTTGACATCATCGAGGAGATGCCTGCAAATGTAGTTGCAAGAATTTTAAAGAACACAGATTCGGGAACGCGTGCTCAGATTAATGAAATACTGAAATACCCCGACGACAGTGCCGGCAGTATGATGACAATAGAGTATGTAAACTTCTATGAAACAATGACTGTGGCTGAGGCAATTTCAAAGCTGCGAAAAGAGGGTATGCGTAAGGAAACGGTCTATACCTGCTATGTTACGCAGAACCGTAAGCTCACAGGTCTTGTCGAGGTGAGCGATCTTTTGGCATCGGACGACGACTGCAAAATCTCTGACATAATGGAAACAAATGTTATTTCTGTTTCCACCCACGAGGACAAAGAAATTGTGGCGCGTGCATTCGAAAAATACGGCTTTATCGCACTGCCTGTTGTAGATAACGAAAACCGCCTTGTGGGTATCGTTACTGTCGATGACGCTATCGATGTTATCCAGGAGGAAAACACAGAGGACTTCTCGAACATGGCTGCTATGGCGCCTATTGAGGAGAGTTACTTTAAAACCACGGTTTTCTCCCACGCAAGAAGCCGCATACTCTGGCTTATGGTGCTTATGATTTCGGCAACCGTGTCGGGAAGTATACTCACTTCGTATGAGGCTGCCGTCAGTGCTTTTCCGATACTTGTAAGCTGTATTCCTATGCTTATGGGTACAGGCGGCAACAGTGGTTCGCAGTCTGCGACAATGATTATTCGCGGTCTTGCGCTTGACGAGATAAGGTTTTCTGATTTTCTCAAGGTTGTGTTCAAGGAGTTCCGCATTTCAATAATCGTAAGTGCGGTGCTAGCTGTGGTAAATTTTGGACGCATCATTCTCATGTACTATATGGGTGCACTTGGTGATACAGGCGGAGCTTCTGTATTTGCTATTGCGACAATCGTATCACTTTCGCTTTTGCTTGTTGTAATTATTGCAAAGCTTATCGGTTGCTCACTGCCTCTTCTTGCACACAAGATAGGTCTTGACCCGGCGCTTATGGCGGCGCCGATTATTTCGACAATTGTTGACGCTTGTGCAATGCTTGTATATTTTAGTATAGCGTCAAGCTGGCTGAATATTACATTATAATTAATATAGATAAATTTCACCCCACAGCATAATATGTTATGGGGTGATTTTTTTGGATTATGAGGAAATAATGAGGCAAAGAAACGCAAAAAAGACAAAAAAGAAGATTTTTATATTCTTTTTTGCTTTTGTATTTTTGCTGTTTTCTTTGTTTACTTACATAGAGCTTAAGCTCTCGCCTATGGTAAAGGTAATGGCTGTTCAGCGTGCAAGAGCGCTTGCCGAGTACACCGTGAGCGAGGCTATTAATGCTCAGCTTGACAAAGAGGGGATGGACTACAGCGACCTTGTCACCATCGAAAAGGACGCCGACGGCAGGGTGAGTGCTCTCAAAACCAATATTGTCAAGATAAACAGGTTCAAGGCACGCCTTTCTGTGGATATTTTGGATAGGCTCTCGGACGGACAGGAAAATGTCGTTGCAATCCCTCTCGGAACTGTGATAAACGGCGACCTTTTTTCGGGATACGGACCTGATATAAAAGTAAGACTCACGCCTGTCGGCTCTGTGACTATAAATATCGAAAACGCCTTTGCAACAGCAGGTATCAACCAGACGCGTCATCAGATAATACTCAAGGTGAATGCGGCGGTGTCTGTTATAATGCCGTTTCGTAATGTGTCGGAGAACATCGAAAGCTCGGTGTGCATTGCCGAAACTGTGATTGTGGGAGCTGTTCCCGAGGCATTTACAAATGTGGGAGCGTCCGAGGATGAACGAAATCCCCATACAGACGACATTATGGACTACGGAGCACATAAATAAACAAATATCCACCCTTTTCGGTGGATATTTGTTCTTTTGAAGCTTATTCTTATTTGTAATACTCAAATTCCGCGCCATAAATGCTGACGATGTCGCCCTCATTTATGCCGTGTGCCTCGAGTGCGTCGAAGATACCTGCCTTGCGCAGTACCTTTTCAAAATATGCAAACGACTCTCTGTCGTTGAAGTTTATAGAATTTACAACATTTATAATTCTCTCGGCCTCAACCTCGTATACGCCGTTTACATTGCGGATGACAATCTCGTCGCTTGGCAGAGCCTCGCTTACATCGTTGATGTTGATTTCGGAATCGAATATCTTAAGCGGCGGAAGCTCGCGCAGCTGTACCGCAATTTCCTCGGCAAGCTCTCTTACTCCCTCGCCTATGCCTGCACACATAAAGAAAATCTTGTGTCCGTGCTCCTTGGCATAGGCTGTAAGCCGCTCTTTTGTTTCGTCGTTCATCATATCAATCTTGTTTGCGGCAATGATACGGGGACGGGCTGCAAGCTCGCTGTTATACATCATAAGCTCGTTGTTTATTGTTTCAATATCATCTATCGGATCTCTGCCCTCCATACCCGACGCGTCAACTACATTTACAAGCAGACGGCATCTGTCTATATGACGCAGAAACTCGTGCCCGAGTCCGAGACCCTCATGAGCTCCCTCAATAAGACCGGGAATATCTGCAAGCACAAATCCGCCTGCCTTTGCATCAACAACACCCAAAATAGGCGAGAGTGTCGTGAAGTGATAATCGGCAATTTTGGGCTTTGCAGAGCTGAGCATAGAAAGTATTGTTGATTTTCCCGCACTCGGCATACCTACAAGACCTGCATCGGCAAGCATTTTGAGCTCAAGTGAGATTTCAATCTCCTTGCCCTTAATGCCGCTTTTTGCAAAATTGGGCGTCTGTCTTGTCGGGGTAGCAAAGTGTGTGTTACCAAAGCCACCCTTTCCGCCTTTTAAAAAGAGGAATTCTCCCTTTTCTACAACATCCTCATCCGACATATCCTTGATAATCTTTCCGCTCTCGGCGTCTTTGATAATAGTACCGGGAGGCAGGGGAATATAAAGATCGTCGGCGTCCTTGCCGTGGAATTTGCGGCTGGCGCCGTCGCCGCCGTTGCCTGCGATAAACTTGCGGCGGTATTTAAAGTCAAGCAGGGTGTTCTTGCCCTCGTCGATGGTGAAAATGACATCGCCGCCCCGTCCTCCGTCGCCACCGTCAGGTCCGCCGTGAGAAACATACTTCTCGCGCCTGAAGGAAACACAGCCGTTTCCGCCGTTGCCTGCTTTGACAAGTATTTTTACTTTATCGAAAATCATAATTTCACTCCTTTTTATAAGAAGTCGCAAATAGGAAAAATGGCTGTCCGTAGGGACAGCCAAGTCTTCACAGTAAAAAGTTATGCTTCGTAAACGCTTACACGCTTTTTGCCGCCGGCAATGTGCTCAAACTTAACCTTGCCTGCGATGAGAGCATAGAGAGTATCGTCTGTACCGATACCAACATTGTTACCAGGATGAATCTTTGTGCCACGCTGTCTTACGAGGATGTTACCTGCAAGAACCGCCTGACCGTCAGCCTTTTTAACGCCGAGTCTTTTTGATTCTGAATCTC
>JAZNMZ010000083.1:0-61105 GCA_045580005.1 Eubacteriales bacterium
ATCTGGACAGCCGTTGTTGAATATCCACTGTACCGCAGTGAATGTAGGCTGTGGATTTGCTGACCCATAACGGGTATTTGTGAATGTACCGCCGTTGTAAACGATACTTACAGGAGCTGTAAAGCTACTGCTTGCGTTCCATGTACCGAGTGAGCCGATACCGAGAGTTGACTGACCGCCATTGAGGATAACTGTCGCGCCATTTACCGCGTTACCCGAAGCACCGAGGAAAATTGCGTTATAGTTACCGCTGTTTACTGTTGCCTTTGCATGGCCTATTGCGCCGTTAAGGCTTGCCAGAGCAAATGCGACATCATTGTCAGTTCTGTTTGTATCGAGGACAAGCTCGTCGTCCTCTGCCATAACTGTCACTCCACCGAGAAGCTGAACATTCTTAAATGTTGTAGGACCGTTTGTCAAAGGATAGCTGCCCGGAAGAGTAAGCGAAGCTTCACTGTCGGCACCTGCATATGTAATCATATTGTCATGTGCTGGGAAATTGCCTGTGTGCGTATATGCACCGACAACTCTAACCTCACGAGTTGTAAATCTTTCGGAAAGAGCATCAAGAGCAAGTGTTGCAGCTGAAACAGAAGCAAAAGCTGTGTCTTCTGTAAGACCGTCGTTGCCGTCATCGCCTGTTGCCGATACATAGTAGTATGCTTCGGTGACATCCTCCATCTCCCATGACCAATCGGGAATCTCGTATGTGATGTCATATATGCCTGCAGGAACAACAAGTACACCGCCGACTGATTTATAAGAAGCGCTCGATGTTCTCTCTGTTGCAATCGCTGCAAGTCCACCAACTACCTTGAATGTGCCTGCTGTGTTTGTTGCAGCAAGCGCATTTCCTGTTGTGTCAGCACTGAACATCTCCCACTTGCCGCCTGTCCAGCGTGAGCTTTCTGCAAGAATGGCTGCAGCGTTGTTTTCTGTTCTATATGATGTGCCGTTGTTGCAGATAATCTGAAGACCGCCGTTGTAGTAGGGAGATCCGTTAAAAAGACCATATGCATAAAATCCCCAGCCGTCTGTGTTGATTGTATAGCTTGCGGGATAATTGTAATTTGTCCTGTAGCTTGCACTTCCATTACCCGCTCCCATAACAATAAATCCCTGACTCTGGCCGTCTACAACGACATTAACAGGAGCGCCTATATCCTGATGCGATGTGATAAGTCTTGGGCCTGCGAAAATATAGCCTGCATCACCTGAACTTGCAATGTATGCGTTATATCCTGTTGCAGAGCCTGTTGCACTATTGCCGAGATGGAAGAAGTTGCTGTAATTGAAAACAGCGTCCTCACCGATTGTAATATCGAATTCCATCATGTAAGTTTCAGCACCTACAGCAAGTGTAAGGTTATCAATCTCCATAGGACCGTGTGCAAAACTGCCTGTCGAGAATGTAAGCGAGTCTGTGCCGGCACCTGTATTACCTACAAAACTGATTTTGTTTGTGTGTGCAGGAAGCTGTTCCGCCTGGGTATATGCGCCGATAATCTTGATTGTACCGCCGCCTGCAGCCTCTACTGCGTTTACTGCTGTGGCAAGTGTCTTATATGCACTTCCTGCAGTAGTTCCTCCGTTTGTGTCACCGCCGTTTACAGCATCTACATACACAACAGCATCACCTGCCGCCATTACAGGCGATATAAACACGATACTGCCGAGCACCATAATAATGCTGAGAAGTGCGGCTAAAATTCTGCGATTTCTCATCTCCAAAAGTTTCTCCTTTCACATGTCAGAAAGATTCTGTGACAATGTCTTGGTGTTTTCTGAACTTAATAGTCCCACTTGTCTTCGAGATCGTTATCTCCTCCAACTGACTCTGTGATAACATCCTCTGTCTCATACTCAACAAGTGTCATTTCGGGTGCAAGATACTTTTCTGCCATTCTGTTGTTCCTCCTTTAGAATTTTGTACATTTTTGCGCAAAACCGTCTCCTTATCGGCTTCAGACTTATACATTATATATAATACATTAAATGGCTATATTTTGAAATTCTATGGCGTTAACAATATGTGAACTTTGTGTAAACGCGAGGAGATTTGTGTTTGACAAGCTGTCTTTGTTGTGCTATAATTGTTTTGAAATTTTGACACGCGGAGAGAATAAAATGATTTTTGACACACCGATTTTTTTTGAGAAAAACAGGGTTTTCAGAGTATACACAGGCGGCAAGCTTTTGGGAGATTTTATGAACACCCCCGAGAAAGACGGCTCTTTCCCCGAAGAGTGGATCGCCTCGTCTACAGAAGCAAAAAACGGCGAACACGGCTACCCAAAAGAGGGTGTTTCAAAGGTGCTCGGCGAGGAGATTTATCTTGATGAGCTGCTCCGAAAACACCCCTATGAAATTCTCGGTGACAAAAGCGATTTTGGAGTGCTTGTAAAGTTTCTTGACAGTGCGATAAGACTTCCGATACAGGCTCACCCCGACAGAGCGTATTCCGAAAAGTACTTTAACAGCTCGTACGGCAAGGAGGAGTGCTGGCTTGTGCTTGCAAAGCGTCCCGACGCCTGCATTTACTTTGGCTTCCGTGAGGGTGTGACAAGACAAGCCTTTGAAAAAGCAATAGAAGAAAGCCTCACAAACAAGGATGCTATGGAAGATTTGCTCATAAAGCACGAGGTTGAGTCAGGAGATGTCATTTTTGTTCCCGCGCGCACAGTGCACGCTATCGGCAGGGGATGTCTTATACTTGAAGTTCAGGAGCCCACAGATTTTACAATACAGCCCGAATACTTCTGCGGAGACTACCGTCTGTCACATGAGGAAATGTACCTCGGTCTTGACAAAAACACTGCTCTTGACTGCTTTGACTATGCTCCCGTCGGAAATATCAAAATCACGCCCGAGGTTGTATATGAGCGCGACAATGTAAAAAAAGAAATACTCATCGGCAAAAATCAGACAGAAAAATTTGCCCTGTCAAGATACACACTCACAGGAGGCAGCTTCTGCCCCGAGGTAAGTGCGGCGATATATGTCGTTGTTGAGGGAAGCGGAACTATAACAGGCGAAAGCTATGAAAAGGCGCTCAAGGTCGGCGACTACTTCCTGCTCCCACACGCCGCAAAAGGCAAGTTCACTGTCAGCGGAAATCTGAAAATTGCAGAATGCTATGCATGAGTGCAAAAAACACAAAAAGAGAGAACTTTTCGTTCTCTCTTTCTTTGTTTATATCTCGTTTTTAAGGCTTCTTTCAAAAAGCTCGCCGAGAGCCTCCCTTGGATCGCGTCGTTCATACAGTATGTTATAAACGCACTGACAAATCGGCATTGAAACCGAGAGCTTTTCACTCTGCTCGACTACCGCCTTTACTGTATAATATCCCTCTGCAAGGTCGGAAAACTCCTCTTTTTTGACAAAAGCTTCGCCAAAGCGTCTGTTATGGCTGTGTGTCGAGAAAAGCGTAGCTTCATAGTCTCCGAGGTGGCAAAGACCGTATGCAGATACAGGATTGCCTCCCATAGCTCCGATAAATCTCGAAACCTCTTTTGCTCCCCTTGCCATAAGAGCGCCCTTGAGCGACGGATAGTTCATGCCGTCAAGCATACCTGCCGCAACACCGATAACATTCTTGAGTGCAGCACCTATCTCGTTGCCGACAAGATCACTTCCGTAATAAAATCTGATAAGAGAGCTCGAAAAGCTGTCTACCGCCGTCCTCTTGAGCTGCTCGTCGTCGCTGTCTATTACCATACAGTTGGGAATTCCTGCGCAGAAATCCTGAACATGTCCAGGACCTATCCATACGGCAACACGCACACTGTCGCCCAGAACATCCCGTACCACCTCAGAAAGCCTTTCACCTGTGTTTATCTCAAGACCTTTCATGCAAAGGATGATGCTCTTGCCGTCTACACCAAGCTCCCGCAACTCGCAAAGCAGGTCTCGAAGCGTCTGTGAGGGCACAGAAATCAAAAGTATTTCATTCTTTAAAGCATCCACAAGGTTGTCGGTAAGTAGAGCCCCTTCACTGTAAGTGAAAAACTCGTTCCCCCGCTCGTGCATAAGCTTTCTGAAACGCTCAGAAGATGATCTTCCGTAAAGGGTAACTTTATGCGAAATGCTGTCAAGATACCATGCTATAAAACTGCCCCATCTTCCGCTGCCGATAACTGAAATATCCACTCTTTTTCTCCTCGTATTTCTTCATCGTTATAGCCGTAAACTTCTATATAAAACACCGTGTTTCTCTTTACTAAAGGATAACATAACGGCGGTTTTTTGTCAAGACCGATTAATTTTTTGAAATTTTTATGCAGAATATATTGATTTTTCCATCGATTTGATGTATAATAAGTCGAATTTTTTATAAAGGAGAGAAAAACTATGTGGTTAATTTTAGCTCTTACCGCACTTTTATTCTGGAGCGGTTCCGATCTTTTCTGTAAGATGGGCTCAAAACCCGACGACAAGTACAGCCATTGGAAGATGGTTATGGCTGTAGGTTTTGTAATGGGTATTCATGCAATTATTGAGATTGTATCAGGCGTACCTATATCGTTCACCGACATAGTTTACTATATGCCTGCCTCGGCTCTTTACATACTGTCGATGATTTTCGGATATGTGGGACTCAGATATATCGAGCTTTCGATTTCCTCCCCTATCTGCAACGCATCGGGTGCCGTTGCTGCTATTCTCTGTTTCCTTGTGCTCGGACAGACTCTTGACACGCTCTCTACTATCGGTGTTGTTATTGTCTGTGTCGGTGTTATTGCGCTGGGCATTGCAGAGTACACAGAGGACGACGAAGCAAGAGCCGCAAGACAGTTAAAGTCTAACATCAAGTATTCAAAGAGCTTTATAGCAATTTTGATGCCTATACTCTACTGTATCATCGACGCTCTCGGTACATTCTTTGACGGAATTATTCTCGACAGCGAGAACACATTCCTGCCCAACATCTTCCACTATCTCGAGGAAGACTCGGCAAATGTGGCATACGAGCTCACATTCCTCTTTATGGCAGTTGTGGCATTCATCTATGTTGTAATCATCAAGAAAGAAAAGATAAGCATCCCCAAAGAAAAGCCCAAGCTCATCGGTGCTGTCTGCGAGACAGCCGGTCAGCTCGCTTATGTATACGCAATTGCGGCAAATCCGATCGGTGCCGCTCCCGTAATCTCGGCTTACTGCGTAGCATCCGTGCTCTGGAGCAGACTGTTCTTAAAGGAGCACCTCTCGTGGAAGCATTACGCTTCTATCATAGTTGCCTTTGCAGGTATCATCATCCTCGGTGTTGCAGAGGGTCTTGCGGAAGCATAAAACAGAATAAGACAAAATTAAAACCTCCCGTATGGGAGGTTTTTTGTTATCTGTTTTCGAGCGCTTTCATAATATCATCGGGATAAACTCCGTCGTCGACAAGCTTCTTTATAGCCGCCACAACTCCCGGCATATCCTCCTTGAATGTGATACCAAACCATTTGTCCTTTGTTTCAATAAGCTTTGCCGTTGCCTTTCCCTCTTTTATCATTGCGTCGATTTTTGTAGGAAGCAGGTACTCTGCCTTTATATTGCCCTCGGGCACCGACGCCAGAAATTCCGAAAAGCCCTTTTCCAAAGGCTCAAAAAATGATGGGCGCAATCCCCACATATTCATAGACACATGGCAGGAAGCCGAAAGCTCTATTTCCTCACCGTCGTCACCCTTTGCAAGCACTCTTCCGTCGGGAGCGTGTCTTATGTCACTCGTTTCCTTCACGCCGACAAGAAAGCCGTTGTCGTCTGTGGTGCACACACCTCTCGTGACTCCGCCGTTCTCACTCAGAGTGTTTCCGAGTATATAGCCCGAAAGGCAGATATCTTCCTTTTCTGCAGGTTCTTTTGAGTTAACAAGATAGTTATGTATGTTCACAAACGCTTCAGCACCGTAAAAATCATCTGCATTGATAACAGCAAAAGGCTCTTTCACAGCATCGCGGCACGCAAGTATCGCCTGTCCTGTTCCCCATGGCTTTGTGCGCTCGGGAGGAGTTACAAATCCGTCGGGAAGATCATCGGATGACTGGAATACATACTCGGTATCGCAGACCTTTGCAATTCTGTTGCCGATTATTTCTTTGAAATCTTCTTCAATATCCTTACGGATAACAAAAACAATTTTATCAAATCCTGCTCTTATTGCGTCATATATGGAGTAATCCATAATTATTTCGCCCGAGGGGCCTGCTTTTGCCAGCTGCTTTATACCGCCGCCATAGCGCGAGCCGATACCTGCCGCCATAATTACTAAGGTAGTTTTCATAGTCTTTTCCTTTCTATTTCAGTTTATAATACTTTTCACGCTTTACTGTTTCTGTATTTTCTATGACACCAGCACTGCACAGCACATTTGCAACCTTGCTCGCAAGAGCTCTCTTTATTCCTGCATACTGTGCAATAGATTTCACCGTGATTACTTCTTCCTTTGGCAAAAGCGAAGCAAAGTCGAAAACAGACAGGAAATTTTTGACATCATACAGTCCCGTCGGCACACGATTGAGCCTTACCGAGCCTTTCTTCTTGTCGTCCGACCAGCCGCACAGAAGCTTGCTCTCGTCTGCTGACATCTCAAAGATACAAAACGAAAGGTTTTTATGTGCAAGATACGGTTTTATGTATACAAGCTCATAAAAGATGTTGTACACGCTTTCCCTTTTGGGACTCTTGCGGAATCCTCCGACCTCACCCGTCTCAGGGTCTGTCCAGAGCACGCGCTTGTCCCTTATGACAGGATAGACAATAGTTACGGGATACTCGGGAAGCAGCCTTGCAAGCTTGCCTTTGAGCGACGAAAAATTGCGGGTCTGAATTTCATAGACTCTGCCGTCGCAGAGGATGTCTACATAGCTCCTGCCAAGCTTTATTTCCTGCTTTTCCCTGTCGGGGCAAATGTAGTTTTTGAGCACAAGGTGCAGAGTTCCCTCGCCAAGGCCGCCGATGTTAGTCATACCCTCACGGGTGACAGAGCTTGTGGGACGGCGCTTTTTGCCATGCACGCTGAGGCTCTGTACATATCCGTTTGCTTGTTCAAGCTCGGCCACATACTCGCACGCCGAGCAGAACCGTTCTTTTGAAAACCCGATATTACTCATGTCTGTGGCATGGAGTTGTAAAATATCCCTCGAGATTGAGAGTGAAAGCCCCGTCTTTTCCCAAAAACTCGAGCTCTTTTGCAAGCTGCGTATTCTCGCCCTTATATACCGCCTCTTTGATGCCGCACATATCGGCAAAATTGAGAGGTGCCTTGGCAAGAAGATATATCGCAAGATGGTCGTCAACACCGGGCAGCAGCTTCATTTCATACAGTATGCACTGCTGTTTTATGATTCTGAATACCGAAACTCCCCTGAACTCACCGTCGTCAAAGGCAGCATAGCTCATCTGGTCTGCGTCGTACACAAGACCGCACTTTTCGCAGTATTCCTTTTGTTTTTCTTTTTCCTGTACGGGAAGAACTTTAAGCATATATCCTCCGTTATTTAAGCTTCTTTAAATATTCTGTTTCGTTGTGATTGAGGAAGCGCCACGCACCCGGCTTTAGCATACCGATATTAATCTCCCCGACAGAAATACGCTTTAATCTTACAACCTCGAGGTCGCAGTTTTCGCACATTTTTCTTATCTGTCGGTTTCTGCCCTCGGTGAGAGTAAACCTGAGAGTTGTCGCACCCTCTTTTCTGGTGATTATAGTTACGGTAACAGGCTTTATATCGTAGCCGTCAATCTGCATGGGGCTGTTGAGCTTTTTGAGAGTTTCAGGAGAAATCTCTGTCTTCACCTTGACATGATATATCTTTTCAAGGTGATTCTTGGGGTGCATAAGCTTGTCGGCAACAGTGCCGTCGTTGGTGAGCAGCAGAAGTCCCTCCGAGTCCATATCGAGCCTGCCGCAGGGGTATACTCTCGTGCCCACATCCTCAACAAGCTCGGGGATACACTTGCGGCCTCTCTCATCACTCATGGTTGTGACATAGCCTCTCGGCTTATAAAGTATCACATACACCTTTTTTTCGCCGTTTTTCACAATTTTTCCGCCGACCTTTACTTTGTCAAAGTCGGGGTTTATCTTCTGACCGATTACCGCTCTCTCGCCGTTGACGGTGACGCGGCCTGCCTCAATATCCTTTTCCGCTGCGCGTCTTGACATAACTCCGCAATCGGATATGAATTTCTGAATTCTTACTTCGCTCATTTTGTCCCTTGCCGTTTCTCTGTGATATCATACAGTATATCGCAGTATTTTTTTACATATATTATTTAAAACTGTATTTTTATGGTGTAAGTATGAAAAATTTTTTCAAAATCCTTCTGTCTTATCTGCCCCATGTTCTCACTTCGTCGCTTGCTGCACTCGTGCTTTTCTCTTATTCTACAGCATATCTTGACAGCGCAATTATGCAAGACTTGCCTGTTTCCGCTCCGCAAAGCGCTGATGTATCGGCACCCGTATCGACCTCGGCTCAGTCAGCTGTGCTGCTTGACGCAAAAAGCGGCGAGATACTCTACAGTCACAACAAAGACGCCTGTCTGCCTATGGCAAGCACAACAAAAATAATGACAGCTCTTGTCGTTATCGAAAATTCGTCTCCCGACGACATTGTAACAATATCAAGGGAAGCATCGCTTGTCGAGGGCTCATCCTGCTATCTCATGGAGGGCGAAAAAATCTCTGTAAAGGACCTGCTCTATGGTCTTATGCTAGAGTCAGGAAATGACGCGGCGCACGCACTCGCCGAGAGTGTTGGCGGCGATATAGAGGGCTTTGTGTTGATGATGAACGAGAAAGCTCAGAGCATGGGTCTTACACATACTCATTTTGACAATCCGCACGGACTTACCTCCGACAATCATTATACAACAGCCCATGAGCTATCGCTTATCACCTCGCAGGCTATGGAAAACGAGCTCTTCCGCACTCTTGTCGGCACAAATGTATATAAAACCGAGGAAACCGACAAAAGCGCAGGGCGTTATTTCTCAAATCACAACAGACTCCTGCGGCAGTATAAATACTGCGTTGGTGTAAAAACAGGCTATACGCAGGCGGCAGGCAGATGCCTTGTCACCTGTGCCGAAAAGAACGGCAGCAGAGTTGTAGCCGTAACCCTGAACGACAGAGCAGACTGGAAAGACCACACCGCCCTGCTTGACTATGCGCTGAGTGGTTTCAAAACGGTGAGAGTTGCAGACAAGGGCGAAATATTCTTCTACACCGACACGGGAGAAAAATACACAAATCCTCAAAGCATATATCTCACACTTCCGTCCGACTTCGACGGCAAGCTCGGAATTGTGTGCAGCACCGACAAAAACACTCTCACGGTATCTGCCGAAAGCGAGGGTTATAAAAAAGAAAGAGTCTTCCCTCTTGACACAATAATTGTACCACATTTTTCCGAATAATTCAACAGATACATAAAATATTCTTGCAGATTTGAATGTAAAAGATTTTCTCTTAAAATATTCATTATCTTCTGTTTTTGCGTGATTATTCCTGTTTTTATGAAGTTTTATGAGATTTTTTTAAAAAAATCTTGCAATTTAAAAATCTTCGTGTTATACTGAAATATATTTTTTTAATAAGCTTCAAATTAGTATTATAAACGGAGGAAAAGAAAATGTTTAAGTCAAGTTATCTCGCAGACATTTATGCTCAGGTCGAGAAAAGAAATGCAAACGAGCCCGAATTTCTCCAGGCTGTCAAAGAAGTTCTCGAATCATTTGAGCCTGTTGTTGAAAAGCGCCCCGACATTGTTAAGGCAGGCGTTATAGAGAGATTTGTAGAGCCCGAACGCTTTATTATGTTCAGAGTAAGCTGGGTTGACGACAATGGCAAGGTTCAGGTTAACCGCGGCTACAGAGTACAGTTCAACTCTGCTATCGGCCCTTACAAGGGCGGTATCAGACTTCATCCCTCTGTTAACGCTTCTGTTATCAAGTTCCTCGGTTTTGAGCAGATACTTAAAAACAGCCTTACAGGTCTCCCTATGGGCGGCGGTAAGGGCGGATCCGACTTCGACCCCAAGGGCAAGAGCGACGGCGAAATTATGAGATTCTGCCAGAGCTTTATGACAGAGCTTGCAAAGCACATCGGTGCCGACACAGATGTCCCTGCAGGTGATATCGGCGTTGGTGCAAGAGAGATCGGATATATGTTCGGCCAGTACAAGCGTCTCGCAAACGAATATACAGGCGTTCTTACAGGCAAGGGTCTTCAGTACGGAGGCTCGCTTGCAAGGAAGGAAGCAACAGGCTTTGGTCTTTGTTACTTCACAAAAGAAATGCTTGCGGCAAACGGAACTAGCTTTGAGGGCAAAAAGGTTGTTATCTCAGGCTCGGGTAATGTTGCTATTTATGCCGCGCAGAAAGCTACAACTCTCGGCGGCAAGGTAATCGCAATGTCCGACTCAAACGGCTATATCGTTGACGAAAACGGCATAAATCTTGATATCATCAAGAGAATCAAGGAAGTTGAAAGAAAGAGAATTTCCGAATATGTAAACGAAGTTCCGAGTGCAAAATATGTTGCAAACTGCAGAGAAATCTGGACAGTTAAGTGTGACATCGCGCTTCCCTGTGCAACTCAGAACGAGCTTGATCTTGACGGCGCAAAAGCTCTCGTTGCAAACGGCTGTATCGCAGTTGCAGAGGGTGCAAATATGCCCTCTACTCCCGAAGCAATCGCACACTTCCAGAGCAGCGGCGTGCTCTTTGGCCCTGCAAAGGCTTCAAACGCAGGCGGCGTTGCAACAAGCGGTCTTGAAATGTCACAGAACTCTCTGCGCCTTTCATGGACATTTGAGGAGGTTGACGCAAGACTCCACGACATTATGGTGAATATTTACAAGAACGCATACAAGGCATCGGTTGATTACGGCTTCCCCGGAAATCTTGTTGTCGGTGCAAATATCGCCGGCTTTATCAAGGTTGCTGAAGCTATGGTGGCTCAGGGTGTTGCGTACTAATAAAATAGCGGTTTAATTGAGCACCCTTGAAGGGTGCTCTTTTTAATTTTTAAAAATATATAAATTGTGTAAAAACACTGTTGACAAACAAGAAAACAGCGTGTATAATCTACTTATTAAAATTGTTTTAATAAGTTGTTTAATGAGGGATCAAATGAACAAAACTCAGGATGTAAAATCGATGAATATCTCGGCTGTTGTCCGTATCATTCAAAAGAACGGGCCTGTGTCAAAAAACAGCATTGCCTCCCAGCTCGGACTGACTATCATGACGGTCAACAACCTTGTAACCGAGCTTTGTAATGTTGGTATATGCTGTGAGAGCGGCAAATTTGTCTCAAACGGCGGCAGGAGAGCGGCACTTTATCAGCTGAAAGGCGACTACGGATATATTATCGGCGTTGATATGGCAAGGACTCATATAAGAGTAGCTCTTTTTGATATGAAGCTTAAAAAAATTTATGACAGAGCTCCTATTTCCTGTGACCTGTGCGATGTCGGAAACGCTATTAATCTTGTAAAGCGCGAAATAAAAGAAACAAAGGCGCTCCACAAAGGCAAGATTATTCTTGGCGTGGGTGTTGCAATTCCCGGAAGTGCCTCAAAGGTAGGTATCAATATTCCCGAATTTCCTCAGTGGCGTTCTGTCGACCTTGCAGGCATTCTCAGCGAGAGTGTGAAGCTTCCTGTTTATGTCGACAATGACACAAACGCTCTTGCACTCTGTGCCAAGTGGAGCTATTCGACAGGCGGCTGCTCAGACTTTGTATTTATGACAACAGACGGCGGTATCGGCGCAGGCGTCGTGATAAACGACAGCATTTTTTACGGTTCAAACAGCAACGGAAGCGAGATAGGCCACACGATACTCCATCCCGGCGGAAGAAAATGCAAATGCGGGCTTTGCGGCTGTGTTGAAACTTATGCCTGTGTTGACGAACGCATAAGCGAGATAGAAAAGGACGACGGCGCGCCCTGCGCAGATATTGACGAAGCGGTGGAAATGTACAAAAAGGGCAACAGCAAGGCAATCGAAATATTCGAAGAAGCGTCGCTGTATCTTGCTACAACCTTTATAAACACAGCAAAGCTTTACGACCCTGAGCTTATAATGTTTGAAAACAAATGGTTAAGAGAGATTCCCTTATTATACGAGAAGATCCAGAATATCATTTACAGCTCGCTGACAAATCAGACAGCCATTTCGCAAAAGCCAAGGCTTTCGGTAGTGCTCAACCGCAAAAAAGAAATAACCGACTCGGCCGCGGCGGCAATTGTGTTTGAAAAGTTTATGCAGGAGCCGATGTGCGACGCCTTTTGCGACAGGATAATAGTATGAAGAATATAATACGATATTTTCAAAAAGGCTTCAATTACTGTCAGGACGGTCCCGGAAACAGGCTTGTATACCATCTGCAGGGCTGCAACCTGCTCTGCCCATGGTGCTCAAATCCCGAGGGAATGAATATAAATTCATCCTGCCAAAGCGCAACGGTTGACGAGATATACGACGAGATAATCCGCTCAAAGGCAATGTTCTTTGACGGAGGCGGAGTTACCTTTTCGGGCGGAGAGCCGAGTATGCAGAAGGACGCTCTGCTTGAGCTGTTTAAAAGATTAAAAGAAGCAGGCATCACTACAGCAATAGAAACAAACTCGACTGTTCCGCAGCTTGCGGAGCTTCTCCCGTATCTCGATTTTCCCATGCTCGATTTCAAGCACTGCGACAAAGATAAATTTCGCGCAATAACAGGCGGGAATATTGAAATTGTATTTAAAAATTTGCGCAGAGCAGCAGAGCTATGCCCCGCTCTTGCAGTGAGGATACCGCTTATCGGACATTTCAATAACGACATTGAAACTGCGCACAAAATGGCAAAGTTCCTGTCGGAAATAAATTACGATGGTCTTACGGTAGAGATACTGCCCTATCACGAGTACGGCAAGGAAAAATGGCGAAAGCTCGGTCTTGAATACAAAATGCACGACGCTAAAATCTCAAGGGAAAACCTTAAAGAGATTACAGAAATATTTAAGTCTGAAAATCTTAAGCTTATAAATACATAGCCTTTATATAAAAGGAGAAAAGTCATGAAAAACTACGAAAAGACAACACAGATGGCAAAAGACCTTTTCCGCGAGGAAAGAGCAATTATGCGCCTTGATGGCTGGTTCATTGCGCGCGAGGCGGTTATGAAAACAGCCGAAAAGTACAAAAATCTTTCCGAGGAGCTCAGATGTGCGCATGAGCTGTGCGAAATTGTTGAAGCGCTCCCTTTGTCGGTCAGCAAAAACGCGATATTTGCAGGTACACAGAGAGATGCCTTCGCAAGAAGCTATGCCCTAATCAATCCCTCTTTCAGGGTTGAAACTTTCAGCGGCTACTGCGACCCGACAGCCGTTTACGGTGACATTGAGCCTAATGACGAGTTCACAAAAGAGCGTATTGAGGCCGTGCGCAGCTACACCAAGAGCACAGACTATGTAAAGACTCTTGCCGACGCATACGAAAAGGCAGAAGAATTTACGGGCGAGGTTGCCTTTTTTACCGAGCAGGTAACGGGACATCTCATTCCCGACCTCCGTCCTGCACTAAAGTACGGCGTTGACAAGCTGATTTGTGACATTGACGCAAGAATGGCAGAAGAAAAAGACACAGAAAAGAAAGAAAACTATGAAGCAATGAAGCTCTCGCTCGGCTGTGCAAAGAGAATTGCCCAAAGATACGCCGAAATAGTAAAGGAACAGCTTGACTCGGCAGACAAAGATGACAAGCCAAGACTTGAAAAGCTCTACTCGGCTATCAGCAAGGTTCCTGCCAAGGGAGCAGAAAATCTCTATGAAGCAATCCAGAGTTTCATTATTCTCTGGCAGATTATGTGTATCGAGCAGGCTCCAAATCCGTTTGCTTTCTCTGTCGGTAACGCTGACAGAATTTTTGAGCCATACAGAGCTATGGAGGATCTGTCGCGCGAGGAGACAGCGGCACTTCTGAAGCATCTTCTCGTATTCTTCAATGTTGCAGACAGAAGCTGGGCTATCTCACAAAATCTCATTGTAGGCGGTATGGACGAAAAGGGCAACGACCTTACAAATCCCACTACATACGCGCTTCTTGACGCATATTTTGATATGAATCTTCCCCAGCCTATCCTCTCTGTAAAAATGCATAAGGGCACTCCCGATAAGCTCCATGCGGAGCTCGGCAGATTCTTCTTCTCGCCCGGCGTGCTCACTCCATCTCTCTTTAATGACGAATCTGTATTCGCCAATTTAAGGGACAGCGGCGTTGCCGAAGAGGATCTTGCAGACTATTCTGTTGCAGGCTGTCAGGAGCCTCTTATCATGGGCAAGGACAACGGCAACACAACAAACAGCTGGCTTAATATGGCAAAAATCCTTGAGCTCACGCTCACAGGCGGTTACTCGACAATCACAGGCAAGAAGATTGGCGATATTCCTAGCTATGATGCCGAATATACACTTAAGAACATCCGCACTCTTTTTGCAAAGAATCTTGAGTATTATGTTGACAAGATGATAGAAACCGCAAACAACTGCAGCAAGGCAGTATCTCATCTGAGAGTGCCTTTCCTGTCTGCATTTATGGGCGGTATCGAGAGCGGATATGACACAAGAGACACTTCTCATCAGGGTACAAAGTACAACGGAAGCGGATGTCTTATCCATGGTGTTTCGGTTGTTGCAGACTCTATCGAGGCTATCGAGTGTCTTGTGCAGGATAGACCCGAGGATGCCGAAAACCTTATCGAGGCAATAAAGTGCAACTTTGAGCGATACGGTGAGCTCCACGAGTATCTGCGCTCATGCCCCAAGTTCGGTAACAATATTGTGCGCGTTGACGATACAGCTGTTTGGGTTGCAGAGCTTTCTGCAAATATGGTAGCAAGCAAGAGGAACTATCTCGGCAATCCTTTCAGAGCCGACTTTGCAAGTCCGTCTACTCACCTTACATACGGCTACTGGGTGGGCGCTACTCCCGACGGCAGAAAATCAAGAGATATGCTCAACTACGGTGTCGACCCGCTCTACGGTGAAGCTACACAGGGTATGGGCTTCAGAATGCTCTCCAATATGAAGCTTCCTTTTCATCTTTTCAAGGGCGGATACGCTTCTCACTTCGGTATCGACCCCAAGTATTTCAAAAAGCAGGACTTTGAAGGCAAAGGGCTTGAGTTCAGGGACAAGATTGTAACCCCCCTGTTCTTTAACCCCGAGTGCAAAGGCGTTGCACCTTTTTATCTGTATGTAAATGTTGCAACGGCTGATGTACTCCGCAAGGTGCTTGCAAACCCCAAGAAGTATGCTCCGTCGGGCGTATATATCATGAGAATACACGGAACATTTGTAAACTTCCTTGACCTTTCGCCTGCAATCCAGCAGGACATCATTACCCGTCTTGACCCTGCGTCAACCGCCGTATGCTGAGGAGAAAAGCATGAAAAGAATCGGAATTGACATCGGCACAACCACTATCTGCGGCGCTGTCGTTGATGTTGAAAACAAAATGTTTATAGAATCTGTAACAAAGTCAAATGGTACATTTATTGATACGGGAAACGACTGGGAAAAGATTCAGGACCCGGATATCATTATAAAAACAGCCACCGATATCATAGACGAGCTGCTCTCGCGTCATCCCGATACAGCCTCAATCGGTATATCGGGACAGATGCACGGTATTGTGTATGTAAATGCCGATGGTGCTCCTGTCAGCAACCTTTATATCTGGCAGGACGGAAGAGGCGAGCGCGAGTATCGCGACGGAGAAAGCTATGTTTCGTACATTACAAGAGTAACCGGCAAAAAAGTCGCGACAGGCTATGGTCTTGTAACACATTTTTACAACCTTAAAAACTCGCTTGTCCCGACAGGTGCAAGCAAGCTCTGCACAATTCATGACCTTTTTGCCATGACCCTATGCAAAAACAGCGAGCCTGTCGTACACACAAGCAATGCGGCAAGTCTTGGGCTTTTTGACCTTGAAAATCTCGTATTTGATAATACGGCTGTCGAAAAGCTCGGCATTGACAAGTCGGTACTTCCCAGGGTGGAAAAAGACTTCAGGTTTATAGGCAGCTACAGGAATATCCCTGTCTGCACCGCAATAGGCGACAATCAGGCAGCCTTCTTGGGCTCTCTTGCAAACAAAGACGAATGTCTGCTTGTAAACATAGGTACAGGCAGCCAGATTTCAGTAATGTGCGACGGCTACACGGATGTGTGCGGCTCGGTTGAGTTAAGGCCTCTGTACGGCGACAAGTACATACTTGTAGGCAGCTCGCTGAGCGGCGGCAGAGCTTATGCGCTGCTTGAGGGCTTCTTCCGCTCTGTTGCAAACCTTACAGGCAACACTGTCGAGAGTATGTACAAATATATGGACGAATGTGCCGACAACACTGACGAGGAATGCACGCTCGTCGTTTCCACCCTCTTTGACGGCACAAGAGAAAACCCTGCAACAAGAGGCTCTATATCCAATATTGGCGTATCAAACTTTACGCCGTATCAGATGATGGCAGGCTTCTGCAAGGGCATCTCGCGCGAGCTTTATGAGATGTATTGTCAGATGAAGACATCTCCCAAAACAAGACTTATCGGCTCGGGCAACGGCATACGCAAAAACAATCTTCTCAAAAAGTCTGTTCTTGCAGATTTCGGTCTTATGCCCGAAATTCCCCACTACAAGGAAGAGGCTTCCTGCGGTGCTGCCATCTCAAGTTCGATGGCGGTGTGAATAATATTCACAAATAAATTCAAGAACGCCTACGGGCGTTCTTTTTTTATCAAAAAAAGGGGGTTTTTTACCCGTTTTTTGTTCTTCGGCACTTGACAACAATTCGAGCGAATGATATACTATTATGGAAGCAAAAGCATAAATGAGTTGGCAGAAAGGATATTGCAATGAAGTATCTGTTGAAGAAAGCAAAAATCTTCGAAAACGGCGGCTTTGTCAGCCGTGATATTTTATTTGACGGCACTTCTTTCTCTTCTTTTTCGGGCGAATGTCCGAATGACGCTTCTATATTGGATAATTGTTTCATTTTTCCCGGCTTTGTTGATGTTCATGTTCATCTGAGAGAGCCGGGATTTTCATATAAAGAAACAATTAAAAGCGGCACTTTGGCGTGCGCTCACGGCGGCTACACCCATGTATGCTCAATGCCCAATCTTGATCCCGTTCCCGACAGTGCCGAAAACATAAAGGTCCAGTGCGATATTATAAAAAAAGACGCTGTCATCAATGTCTACCCATACGGCTCAATCACTGTGGGGCAAAACGGAAAAGAGCTTTCGGACTTTGACCGAATGAGCAAGCTTGCCATAGCCTACTCCGACGACGGACGCGGTGTGCAGGACAGCGAAATGATGAGAAAAGCTATGCTAAAGGCAAAATCCCTCGGCAAGATTATAGTGGCACACTGCGAGGATAACTCGCTTCTGCACGGCGGATATATCCACGACGGAGAGTATGCAAAGGCTCACGGCCACCGCGGTATATGCTCCGAGAGCGAGTGGGGTCCGATAAAGCGTGATATAGAGCTTGCAAAGCAAACAGGCTGTGCTTATCATGTCTGCCACATATCGACAGCGCAAAGTGTTGAACTCATACGGCAGGCAAAAAAGGACGGTGTCGACATCACCTGCGAGACAGCACCGCATTATCTTACAATGTCTGACAGTAATCTGCGCGAGGACGGCAGATATAAGATGAACCCGCCTCTGCGTTCCGAGAGCGACAGGCTCGCCCTTGTTGAGGGAATTCTCGACGGTACGATAGATATGATAGCTACCGACCACGCCCCTCACAGCAAAGAGGAAAAGTCAAAAGGGCTTGAAAAAAGCGCCTTTGGCATTGTGGGAATCGAAACGGCTTTTTCTGTTATGTACACAAAACTTGTAAAGCCCGGGGTCTTAACGCTTGAGGCACTGATAAAGCTGCTGTCGGAAAATCCGAGAAAGAGATTCTCTCTACCTGCGGCAGACACTCTCTATGACGACTTCACGGTATGGAAGCTCGACGAGCAATACACGGTCGACCCCGAAAGATTTCTTTCAAAAGGCAGAGCTACACCTTTTGCAGGCGATAAGCTCTATGGCAAATGCATAGCCACCGTATGCGGCGGCAAAGCAGTTTACACAGAAGAATAATTTTTAACTATATGAGGAGGCAAAACTTATGGCAAAAAGAACAGATATTAAAAAAGTATTGATTATCGGCTCAGGCCCTATCGTTATCGGCCAGGCGGCAGAATTTGACTATGCAGGCACACAGGCTTGTCTTGCACTCAAGGAGGAGGGCTATGAGGTAATTCTCTGCAACTCCAACCCTGCCACAATTATGACCGACACAGCTATTGCCGACAAGGTATATATGGAGCCCCTCACACTTGAATATGTTGCAAAAATTCTCCGCTACGAGCGTCCTGACGCTATCGTTCCCGGTATTGGCGGTCAGACAGGTCTTAACCTGGCTATGCAGCTCGAGGAAAAGGGCGTTCTCAAGGAATGCGGAGTTGATCTTCTCGGTACTACAAAGGACAGTATCGAGCGTGCCGAGGACAGAGAGCTCTTTAAAGAGCTTTGCCAGTCTATAGGCGAGCCCACTATTCCCTCCGAGATTACCTACAACCTTGAAGAAGCAAAAAAGGCAGCACACGATATCGGTTACCCTGTTGTTCTGCGCCCTGCATTTACGCTTGGCGGCACGGGCGGCGGCTTTGCATATAACGAAGAAGAGCTCATCGAAGTCGGCATGAACGCTTTCAAGCTCTCACCCGTTCATCAGGTTCTTATCGAAAAGAGCGTTAAAGGTTATAAGGAAATCGAATTTGAGGTTATGCGCGACTCTGCCGACAACGCTATTACAATCTGCGGCATGGAAAACATCGACCCTGTCGGAGTACATACAGGCGACTCGCTTGTTGTAGCGCCCATTATGACCCTCAACGACCACGACCTTAAGATGCTCAATGACAGTGCAATAAAGATTATCCGAGAACTCAAAATAGAGGGCGGATGTAATGTACAGTTTGCTCTCAATCCCGACTCAAGCGAATACTATCTTATTGAGGTTAACCCTCGAGTATCCCGCTCATCGGCGCTTGCGTCCAAGGCGAGCGGCTACCCCATCGCAAGAGTTACGGCAAAGATTGCTGTAGGTATGCTTCTTGATGAGATTGAAATAGCCAACACAACAGCTGCTTTTGAGCCCAGACTCGACTATGTTGTAGCAAAGCTCCCGAGATTCCCGTTTGACAAGTTCGCATCTGCCCCCAACACTCTCGGCACACAGATGAAAGCTACAGGCGAGGTTATGGGTATCGGCTCAAATCTTGAGGAATGTCTTCTCAAGTCTGTCCGTTCGCTCGAGATAGGTGCGTGCCACTTCCATCTTCCCAAGTTTGATTCTCTTACAACAGAAGAACTTTATGAATATATCAAGGAATTCAGAGATGACAACATCTTTGCAGTAACAGAGCTTTTAAGACGAAATGAAACTGTCGAAAAACTCCACGAAGCCACTCAGATTACATCCTACTTCCTTGAGTCGATAAAGAAGATTGTCGAAATGGAAAGAAAACTTTCTACAAACAAGGACAATACCGAGGTTTTAAAGGAAGCCAAGAAAATGGGCTTCGGCGACAAGTATATTGCAAAGCTCTGGGACAAAAAGGAAATCGAAATCTACAACCTGCGCAAGGACATCGGACTATTCCCGGTTTACAAGATGGTTGACACCTGTCATACGAACGCCTATATCCCCTACTTCTACTCGTCATATTCGGATGAGAACGCTTCACGCCTCACAGACAAGAAGAAAATTATCGTGCTCGGCGCAGGACCTATCCGTATCGGTCAGGGTGTTGAGTTCGACTACTCCACAGTTCACGCTGTAACAACAATCAAAAACTCGGGTTATGAAGCTATTATTATAAACAACAACCCCGAAACAGTATCCACCGACTATACAACGGCAGACAAGCTCTATTTTGAGCCTTTGACACCCGAGGATGTTATGAACATCATCGAGTTCGAAAAGCCCGAGGGAGTTATTGCCTCTCTCGGCGGTCAGACCGCTATCAACCTTGCTGAGCCCCTGCGCGATCGCGGTGTCAAGATTATCGGTACAGACTGCGACGCTATCGAGCGTGCCGAAAACCGCGACAGCTTTGAAAAAATCCTCAAGGAGCTCGGTATTCCTCAGCCTACAGGTAAGGCAGTTACAAAGATTGAAGACGGCATTGCCGCTGCCAAAAATATCGGCTACCCCGTGCTTGTCCGTCCCAGCTTTGTTCTTGGAGGACGCGCAATGCAGATAGTTGCAAACGAAGAGCAGCTGCGCACATACCTCAAGACTGCGGTTGAAATCGACGAGGACAAGCCTGTTCTTGTTGACAAGTACATTCAGGGTAAAGAGGTCGAGGTCGACGCGATATGTGACGGACGCGATGTGTTTGTTGCAGGTATTATGGAGCTTGTTGAGCGTACAGGCGTACACAGCGGTGACTCTATCAGTGTATATCCCACATTCAGCATATCCGACAAGGTAAAGGGCACAATCCTGCAGTATGCAAAGAAGCTCGGTATCGGTATCGGCATCGTAGGTCTTTATAACATTCAGTTTATCGTTGACAACGATGAGAATGTATTCATTATCGAAGTTAACCCCCGTTCTTCAAGAACTGTTCCTTTCCTTTCAAAGGCTACAGGCTACAGCCTTGCAGACATTGCAACAGAGGTTATCCTCGGAAAGAGCCTCAAGGAACAGGGCATCTTTGATATATATCCCGACGAAAAGAAGCGCTGGTATGTAAAGGTACCTGTGTTCTCATTCAATAAGATAAGAGGTCTTGACGCATATCTCTCACCCGAAATGAAGTCAACAGGTGAGGCTATCGGCTACGACGACAAGCTCAACCGTGCTCTTTTCAAGGCTCTGCAGGCATCAGGTATGAGATTGCAGAACTACGGAACAGTATTTGCAACAATTTCCGACACAGACAAGGAAGAAGCTCTGCCTCTGATACGCAGATTCTACAACCTCGGATTTAATATCGAGGCAACAATCGGCACGGCAGAGTTCCTCAGAGCAAACGGCATACACACAAGAGTGCTCCGCAAGATAAGCGAGGATGCCGACGAGATACACGACGCACTCCGTCAGGGTCATATTGCCTATGTTATCAACACCCGCGATATCGGTGTACAGGGACAGGCAAATGACGGCTACCAGATCCGCCGCTACGCTACTGAGAACAATGTGACAATGTTCACAGCTCTCGATACAGTAAAGGTTCTGCTCGATGTCCTTGAGGAAACAACTCTTACAATTTCCACTATCGACGCATAAGTTAGGATACGGTAATGAAAAAATCAATTTTTGAAATAACAGAAAATATCCCCCTCACAGGGGATGTCTACAAGATGATCCTTGCCGGAGATACATCTGATATATCAGCACCCGGTCAGTTTATCAACATCGAGCTTTCGGGTATGTATCTGCGTCGCCCGATATCTGTATACGACTATGACGAAAAAACCGTAACTATTGTATATAGAACAGTAGGTGCCGGCACCGAGGCGATGAGCCTTATGAAAAGCGGCGAGAAGCTTGACATATTAACAGGTCTAGGCAACGGCTACAACACCGCAAAGAGCGGTGACACCCCCCTGCTTATCGGCGGTGGTGTCGGTATTCCTCCCCTTTACAATCTTTGCAAAGTTTTGCTCTCGCAGGGCAAAAAGCCGACAGTCATCCTCGGCTTTAACACAAAGGCCGATATTTTCCTCGAGCAGGAATTCCGTGCTCTGGGTGCAGATGTTTTTGTCACAACAGTTGACGGAAGCTACGGTGTACAAGGCTTTGTCACGGATGCGATGACAGATCTTGCCTACAGCTACTTTTACACCTGCGGTCCCATGCCGATGTTCAAGGCAATAGAAAAGGTTGCAACAAGCTCAGGTCAGTACAGCTTTGAGGAGCGTATGGGCTGCGGTTTCGGCGCCTGCATGGGCTGCTCCTGCAAGACAAAGTACGGCAACAAGCGTATATGCAAGGACGGTCCCGTGCTTGAAAGGGAGGAAATCATATGGTAAATACGAAAGTTTCGCTCTGCGGAATTACACTTGACAATCCAGTTATCCCTGCAAGCGGCACATTCGGCTTCGGCTATGAGTTTGCCGAGCTTTATGACATAAATATACTCGGCACATTCTCTTTCAAGGGCACAACGCTTGAGCCAAGATTCGGCAACCCCACTCCGAGAATTGCAGAGTGCACGGCAGGTCTTATAAACTCAGTCGGACTTCAGAATCCTGGTGTTGACAAGGTAATCTCCGACGAGCTTCCCAAGCTTGCAAAGTGCTTTAACAAGCCCGTTATGGCAAATGTAAGCGGTTTTTCTGTCGAAGAATATACCGAAACCTGTCAAAAGCTTGACGGGTGTTCTCAGATAGGCTGGTTTGAAGTAAATGTCAGCTGTCCCAATGTACACGGTGGCGGTATGTCTTTCGGCACCTCTGCAAAGGATGCGGCAGCTGTAACTGCGGCGGTAAAAAAGGTTACGACAAAGCCTGTTATAATAAAGCTCACACCTAATGTTACAAACATTACAGAAATCGCAAAAGCGTGCGAGGACGCAGGTGCAGACGGCATTTCGCTTATCAACACACTTTTGGGTATGAGAATAGACCTCAAGACAAAGAAGCCTGTTATAGCAAACAAAATGGGCGGCTTCTCGGGTCCTGCGATAAAGCCTGTGGCTCTGCGCTGCGTATATCAGGTATACGAGAGCGTAAAGATACCGATTGTAGGTATGGGCGGAATTGCGAGCGCCGAGGATGTGATCGAAATGATACTCGCAGGAGCGACAGCGGTGCAGGTAGGTGCGGAAAACCTCAAGAACCCTTATGCCTGCCGCGACATTATCGAAAAACTGCCTGAAATTATGGAAAAATATTCAATAAATAATATTAATGACATTATAGGAGGAGCACACTGATGGGCAAGGATGTAATTATCGCCTGCGATTTTTCAAGCGCACAACAGGTATTTGATTTTTTGGATAAGTTTACAGGCAAAAAGCCCTTTGTCAAGATTGGCATGGAGCTTTTCTACGCCGAGGGACCCGAAATTGTACGCCAGATCAAAAAGAGAGGTCACAAGATATTCCTCGACCTCAAGCTTCACGATATTCCCAACACTGTTAAAAAGTCTATGGCAGTTCTGTCAAGACTTGATGTTGATCTTTGCAATCTCCACGCAGGCGGCACTGTTCGCATGATGGAGGCGGCACTCGAGGGTCTTACAAGAGAGGACGGCACAAGACCTCTTCTTATCGCTGTAACTCAGCTCACTTCAACAGACGCCAAGAGCATGGAAGAAGATCTTCTCATCCACGAGCCTATCGACAAGGTTGTTATGCACTATGCCGAGAACGCAAAGAAAGCGGGCCTTGACGGCGTTGTATGCTCTCCTCTTGAGGCTGGCAAGGTACACGAAGTTTGCGGAAAAGAGTTTCTCACAGTTACCCCCGGCGTTCGCTTTGCTGACGGAGATGTGGGCGACCAGAAGCGCGTTATGACGCCCGAAGAAGCACGCAAAATCGGCTCTGACTACATTGTTGTGGGCAGACCCATCACAGCGGCAGACGACCCTGTTGCGGCATATGAGCGCTGTGTAAGAGAATTTGTAGACTGACTTTACAAAGACAATAAAGGAGAAATAACAATGGAAAGACTTATTGCAAAAGACTTACTCTCTATAAAGGCGGTATTTTTTCGTCCCGAGGAGCCCTTTACATGGGCAAGCGGTATCAAGAGCCCTGTATACTGTGACAACAGACTCACGCTCACAGCTCCCAAGGTTCGTACAGATGTAGAAAACGGACTTGCAAAGCTTATAAAAGAGCATTTCCCCGAAGCAGAGGTTCTTATGGGCACATCCACAGCCGGTATCGCTCATGCGGCAATCACAGCTCATCTTCTCGATATGCCTATGGGATATGTGCGCTCGGGTGCCAAGGACCATGGCAGACAGAATCAGATTGAGGGCAAGCTCGAGGCAGGTCAGAAGGTTGTCGTTGTTGAAGACCTTATCTCAACAGGCGGCAGCGTAATCGAGGTTGTAAATGTTCTGCGCGAGGCAGGTGCTGAGGTTCTCGGCGTTGTAAGTATCTTCACTTACGGCATGAAGAAAGGTCTTGAGCGTCTTGCTGCGGCAAATGTTAAGAACATTTCACTCACAAACTTTGATGTTATCGCAGAGGTTGCAGCAGAAGAGGGCTATATCAAAGCTGACGATATAAAGCGTCTTATAGCGTTCAGAAACAACCCATCTGACGAGAGCTGGATCGGTGGAACAAAATGAGAAGCGTTTTGGATGTTCTCGATCTTACGGTCGAAGAAATTGCCGAGCTTGTAGCCACCGCAAGCGACATTATAAAAAATCCTACAAAGTACAGTGAAATCTGTCATGGCAAAAAGCTCGCAACTCTCTTTTTTGAGCCCTCGACACGCACAAGGCTCTCTTTTGAGGCGGCAATGTACGAGCTTGGAGGATATGTGCTTTCCATGGCAGATGCAGGCTCAAGCTCAGCGTCAAAGGGCGAGAGCGTTGCCGACACTGCAAAGGTAATCTCGAGCTATGCGGATATTATTGCTATGCGTCATCCCAAGGAGGGCGCGCCTCTTGTTGCGTCTATGAATGCAACAATCCCTGTTATCAACGCAGGTGACGGTGGTCACAACCACCCGACACAGACTCTTGCTGATCTTCTCACAATTCATATGAACAAGGGAAGATTTGACAATCTTACCATTGGCTGCTGCGGAGATCTGAAGTTTGGAAGAACGGTACACTCTCTTATCAACGCTATGTCAAGATACACGAATATCAAGTTTGTGCTCATTTCCCCAAAGGAGCTCACTCTGCCCGACTATGTAAAGGCTGATGTTATCGAAAGAAAAGGTCTGGAGTATATCGAAACACAGAGCCTCGAGGAGGCTATGCCGAGCCTTGACATTCTTTATATGACAAGAGTACAGCGCGAGAGATTCTTCAATGAGGAGGATTATCTCAGACTCAAGGACAGCTATATTCTCACTCCTCAGAAGCTCGAGGGGGCAAAGAGCGATCTTTGCATCATGCATCCGCTTCCGAGAGTAAACGAGATTTCCGTTGCTGTTGACAACGACAGCAGAGCGCAGTATTTCAATCAGGTGCTCTACGGCAAGTATATGAGAATGGCGCTTATTATGAAACTGTTGGGAGTGAATGCAAAATGAAAATAGACGCAATAATGAACGGCTTTGTCATCGACCATATCACCGCAGGCAACGGTATGAAGATATACAAGCTTCTCGGGCTTGACAAGCTTGAGTGCTCTATTGCCATTATTAAGAATGTTCCGAGCAAAAAAATGGGCAAAAAGGACATCATTAAAATCGATGCCGAAATCGACCTGAACATGGACATTCTGGGATTTGTCGACCCTGGAATTACAATCAATGTTATAAAAAACAGCGTGCTTTCCGAAAAGAAACAGCCCGCTCTGCCCGAGACTCTCACTGATGTGATAAAGTGTAAAAACCCAAGATGTATCACAGGCACAGAGCAAGAGCTTGCACATGTTTTCAAGCTGACAGACAGGCAGAACAGAGTTTACCGCTGCATCTACTGCGAGGCAAAAGGCAAATAAACACAAAATTAAAGGACCGCAATAGCGGTCCTTTTTCTGTTTATTCTGCCGTATCTTCAGTGCTGTTTTCTTCCTTTTTGAAGATTGTCTTGATTTTCTCAACCATACCGGGCGCCTTATCTACAAAGCTGTCAATGGCGTTCACCATTCCGACATAGCCTTCGTTAACCGAGGAGTTTGCATCGACATTCAGCATCTTAACATCGCCGTCCTTGTTTACTACAATAAAAGCAATAGGAACAAGGGTAATGCCTGTACCGCCGCCGCCACCGAACTTATTGCCTGTCTTCGCGTCTGTCTTTCCTGAGTACTCTGCTCCAGCCGAGGCAAAACCGATAGAAATCTTGGAAACAGGGATAATAGCTGTGTTGTCAAGCACAGTGACAGGCTCGCCGAGAACCGTGTTTGAATCAATTATTGTCTTGATGTTCTCAAGTGAAGTTTTTATTACATCGCTAAGGGGCATATCTGCCATAGTTTTGCACAACCTTTCTATATTATTTTGAAGTGATATACATTATTGCCGTATGAAGCAAAGCCGAAAGCGCTCTGAAAATACCGATATTTATAACAATATCAAGCTCAAAACCACTCTTTTTTGATAGATAATCAATATCTACCACAGGTGTCGAATTTACCTTTACTCTGTCGGGAAAGTTATCGGCAAGTGCCAGAAGCGTCTGCGCCGACACACAGACAGCGCCATACTCTATCGCTGCAAGCGCCGCGTCGTCGGCTCCTCCGAGCGTGATAATAACCTTGTTTATATCAACACTGAGCGCTTTTTTAAAGTGCGATATAAGCTCTCGGATGAGAGTTGTAACAAAGCTGATTGTGTCAAGTATGCTCTTTTTAGGCTTGCTTCCCGTTGCTTGCTTACTGCCTGTTGCGCTTGCTTTTTTCTTCTTAGGTTTTGTCTTTTTTCTTTTTTTATTTTTTGATTTTTTCTCTATCGGATAAAGTCTATATTTAAAAAAGAGGAGCTTTGCAACAACGCTCATATCCTCACCATAAGTGATACACAGCTTTATTTTCTGAGTGAGCAAAAACAAAATCAGTGCAAAAATAACTGCCAGCAGACACAAAAGGATTTTAAGTATCAGCATAACCCATCAGTGCAGCAGGAATTTTATAAAATCCTCTGCGGTTTTCTTCTGCCCTGCCGAAAGCCTTGAATAATTGTCGAGCAGCTGACGCTGCTTCTTGTCAAGCTCTTTTTGCTTGCCGCTCTCCCCAATTCCCGCAGCAAAAAGATAGTCCTCATACTCTACACCGCCGACGCTGTTCTCGGCAAGCTTTTTGATAAGCTTTTTGCCAGGAGGGTTCTCCTGCATACAGGCGTGGAGCTTCCGCAGCTGAACATAGCTGATATCAGCCTCAATCGCAAAGCGTCGGATAGTTCTGTCGCCGCGTGCCTTTTCTATCAGCATTGCGAAAATTTTTTTATTGAAATTCGTGTCTGCCATAACAAAACCTACTTAAAAGTGATTACACATTATATTTTAACACATAAAACCGATTTGTGCAACATTTTTTTATTTTCATTTTATTTCAGACCTGCAGCAGGCAAAATTGCTATTGCGTGATAAGTTTTTCACTGCAAATCCACCGGGGCATTTTTGACAAAAGGCGAAAAAAAGCGATCATACTTATAAAAATAGAAGAAAAATAAAAAAATTAACAAAAAAATCAAAAAAAGTGTTTACATTTACGCAAGATTGTGGTATACTTATTAAGCGTATGTGTCCCTTGCGCGGTTTTGGGATAAGTGCCTCTTGTCAATAAAAGGCAATATGAGGATTTTCACCCGCCCGTTACCTTGTATGAGGATTATGTACGAATAAAATTTACAGTAAAGGTGGAAAAACACAATGATGCAGAAAGACGAAAAGCAGAACATTATTGAACAGTACCGCACACATGAGGGCGACACAGGTTCTCCCGAGGTTCAGATTGCTATTCTCACATCGAGAATCAACACTCTTACAGAGCACCTCAGAGCTAACCACAACGACCATCACTCAAGAAGAGGTCTTCTCAAGATGATCGGTCACAGAAGAAATCTTCTCGGTTACCTTCAGAAGAAGGACATTACTCGTTACCGCGCAATCATCGAAAAGCTCGGTCTCAGAAAATAATTATTCTGTGGAGTGGGCAGTTACTGTCCACTCCAAAAATCTTATTTGCAGACGGTTGGCGTAAAATTTTCTTTTAGCATTTAAAAATACATCCGAAACTTTTCGGGCGTATTTTTAAGTGCTAAGATTTGCGCCATCCGAAAAAATTTTCAAAACGGAGGAAAACAAAAAATGTTTGAAAATGTAAAAAATCTTTTCGGAGGCCTCCGCAAGACCAACAAGGAAACGGAGGAAAACAAAATGTTTGAAAACGCAAAGACATTTACCTTTGACTTTGAGGGCAGACCTCTCGTAGTTGAAACAGGTAAAATCGCACAGCTAGCAAACGGCTCGGCTCTTGTTCGTTACGGTGACACAGTTATCCTTGCCACAGCAACAGCAAGCGCATCTCCCAGAGATGGTATCGACTTTCTTCCCCTGTCAGTAGACTTTGAGGAAAGACTCTATGCCGTAGGTAAGATTCCCGGCAGCTTCTTAAAAAGAGAGGGCAAGCCGTCTGAAAAGGCAGTTCTCACATCGCGCGTTATCGACAGACCCATAAGACCTCTTTTCCCCAAGGATCTTCGCAATGATGTATGCCTCAGTCTTCTTGTTCTGTCGGTAGATCCTGACAACTCTCCCGAAATCGCAGCTATGATCGGTGCTTCTATTGCCCTTTCTATTTCTGATATTCCATGGAACGGTCCTATTGCGGGCGTATTCATGGGTCTTGTTGACGGCGAGCTTGTCGTTAACCCCACTGCAGAGCAGAGAGCAAAGAGCGATCTTGAGCTTACTGTTGCTGGTAGTGAGAAGAAAGTTGTAATGATAGAAGCAGGCGCTAAGGAAGTGCCAGAGGACAAGATGTTCGAAGCTATCATGAAAGCTCATGAAGAAATCAAAAAGGTTGTTGCCTTTATCAACGAAATCACTTCTGTTATCGGCAAGCCCAAGTTCTCATATCCCTCATGTGAGGTTGATCACGATATGTTCGACGCTGTTTCCGAGTATGCTATCGAAAAGGTAAGAGCTGCTCTTGATACGGACGACAAGACAGTCCGTGACGAACGCCTCAAGGTTGTATACGACGATGTATTCACCCACTTTGAAGAGCAGTATCCTGATTCTCAGGCAGCTCTTTCCGAGTGCCTTTACAAGCTCCAGAAGCTTGTTGTAAGAAGATGGCTTCTCGATGACGGCAAGCGTGTAGACGGCAGAAGACTTGACCAGATAAGACCTCTTGCATCCGAGGTTTCAATTCTTCCCAGGACTCACGGCTCCGCTCTCTTTACAAGAGGACAGACACAGGTTCTTACAACAGTAACTCTTGGCCCTGTTGCAGACCAGCAGATGCTCGATGGTATCGACAACGAAGAATTCAAGAGATATATGCATCACTACAATATGCCAGCATATTCGGTTGGTGAAGCAAAGCCCACAAGAAGCCCCGGCAGACGAGAAATCGGTCACGGCGCTCTCGCTGAGCGTGCTCTTGTTCCGGTTATTCCGGATGTAGAAAAGTTCCCCTATGCATTAAGACTCGTTTCTGAGGTTGTTTCGTCCAACGGCTCTACCTCTCAGGGTTCTATCTGTGCATCGACTCTTGCTCTTATGGACGCAGGCGTTCCGATCAAAGCTCCCGTTGCAGGTATTTCCTGCGGTCTTGTTACAGAGGGCGAGCGTTGGATGACAATGCTCGATATCCAGGGTCTTGAAGACTTCTACGGCGATATGGACTTCAAGGTTGCAGGTACAAAGAAAGGCATCACAGCCATTCAGATGGACCTCAAGATTGACGGTCTTACACCCGAGATTATCAAGGCTGCATTTGAGCAGACAAGAGAGGGCAGACTCTACATTCTCGACGAGGTTATGCTCAAGGCTATTCCCGAGCCCCGCGAGGATGTTTCCAAGTACGCTCCTAAGATGATTTCCACAAAGATCGACCCTGACAAGATTCGTGAGGTTATCGGTTCTGGCGGAAAGGTTATCCAGAAGATTTGTGCTGACACAGGCGCCAAGATTGACATTGAAGACGACGGCTCGGTATTTATCGCAGCTGTTGACAGAGAAGCAGGCTACAAGGCTCTCGCAATCGTTCACGCTATTGCAAACGACCCCGAGGTTGGTACAGAGTTTGTCGGCAAGGTAACAAGAATTATGACATTCGGTTGCTTTGTTGAATATGCTCCCGGAAAGGAAGGTCTTGTACACATTTCAAAACTCGACAAGAAGAGAGTTGAAAAGGTTGAAGATGTCGTTTCTGTCGGCGATGAAATCAGAGTCAAGGTTGTTGAAATAGACGACAAGGGCAGAATCAATCTTTCAAGAAAAGACTGCCTGGAATAATATGCTTTTAAAACGGAGGTTGTGTTGAAAATATTTTGACGCAACCTCTGTATATCAGGAGAAAAATATGATTAATATTGAAAAAGTCGACAAAAATATGGCGGCAAAATCCAGCTTTGCCAAAGAAGACATTGTATTTTACGACACAGAAAAGTTCCCTTTCAAAACACACGGACTTTTGCCAAAGGCAGAGGGCGAAGACTTTTTGACAAGAATTCCGACAGAAGTTGCAAAAAGCGTAAGCGAGGGTGTTGCAGAGCTTTATGCGTGCACCGCAGGCGGAAGAATCAGATTTGTCACAGACTCAGAGTATGTCGCAATTTCGGTAAAATATCACTCTATTGCAAGAACAGCGAATATGCCCCTCACCTGCCTTTGCGGATTTGATATGTATGCAAAGGGCGAGGGGGACGAAAAGCCGGAATATGTGCGTAACTTCATGCCGGCAACAAACACTGCCGAAACACTCGAGCAAATTATTAACTTCAATTTTAGAAAAAAGAAATACGAAATAACAATAAATATGCCGGTTTTCAGCAGCATCGAGAAAGTGTATGTAGGGTTGCAGAACGACGCTGTTGTCGAACCCTCCCCTGACTATACGCACAAGACTCCTGTGGTTTTCTACGGCTCGTCAATCACTCACGGTGGCTGTGCGTCACGCCCCGGTAACACATATATCGAAATGCTCTCGCGAAAATTCGATTTCGACTATATAAACCTTGGCTTTTCAGGCTCAGCAAAGGGCGAGCAGGAAATTGCAGACTACATCGCAGGACTTGATATGAGCGTGTTTGTGCTCGATTACGACCACAATGCTCCGACACCTGCACACCTTGAGTCAACTCATGAAAGCTTCTACAAAACCGTGAGAGAGGCTCACCCCAAGCTTCCGATTGTTATGATTTCAAGGCCAACCTACAAGCTTTTGCCCGAAGACGAGCAGAGAATTGAAATCATAAAAAAGACATACAACAACGCTGTTTCCGCAGGCGACAAGAATATTTACTTTATAAACGGCAGCGAGCTCATCTATGGCATTGCAAAAGATTGCGGCTTTGTAGACGACTGCCATCCGAGCGATCTCGGCTTTTCCTTTATGGCAGACGGAATCGGAAAAGTTCTCGAAAAGCTTCTTTGATAATCATACAAACAAAAAACCGCCGAAACTCTCGGCGGATTCTTATATACAAAAGAAAAGTCCCGTATGGGACTTTTCTTTTGTCTTGTTTTGACTATTCATTAACCTCTTACCACAATAATGAGAGTTGCCATTTCGAAGTCTTCGTCGTCAACCTCTTCTGTGATAGCGTAGTATGTGAGAGCAGTTTCGCCGTTGTTGAAATAGATTTCCTGACCGGGCTGATTTGCATCTGCCTCGAGGATTACAAGGTCTTCAACTGTATATTCGAGTGTTTCTCTGTCAAAAAGTGTTACAATAGTTTCATCATTTACGAGAATAGGATCTGCAACACCCGAAGCGAATATAAGCTGTCCTTCTGAATCGTAATATTCGAGAGTGAGAAGATCTGTGCTGCCATATGCGAGATCTGCCTTAAGACCGCCTGTTGTGTTCTGGATGTAGCCTGTTGTTTCAGCAAGCTTATACATACGGAAGTTTCCGAGAACTGCCGAGTCAGCCTTGGCTGTTTCAACATTTTCTGTTATCTCTGCAGTGTAGGGATTAACAACTGTATATACAAAAGATGTCGCTCCTGTTTCAGGGATTAAAGTTTCTGTATTGCCGAGAAGAATTCTGTAGTCCTCATCTCTTGATGCAGAATCAACAATACCGCCGCCAATTTCACAGTAGATGAACGAAAGTGTTTCGTTTGTTGTCGACTCGGGTCTATTCTTGATAACAACAACAGCGTTCTTGAATGTCATTGCGGGATCTGATGTGTCAAAGTCAGGGAGATTTTCTCCATCATATATCTGGAAGTTCTTATCACCCTCGTCATCAACATAGTTTACAATAATCTTTGTGTTTTCGTCGATCGTAACATACTTCATGTTGTTGATCGTAAGCTCTGACGGAAGTGATGATGCGCCTGCAGCAGGAACAAACTTGTAAATATTATTCTGAACTTTCTGGAGTGAGAAATCTGTAGCTCTTGTTGCGTAGCTCTTTGTGCTGTCATTCTCATCGAGCAGGTCAGCCGCTGTGCCCTTAAGATCAAGGGGCTTGAATGTATAGAACCCGTCATCGTCTACAGTATATGTGCAAAGCTGTGTGCCAGTTGCATCAAAGATTGTGTCTACAAAATAGTTGTCGTCCTGCTTACCGCTTGCGGAAAGGGGATTTTCCTTTGCAATCTTAACAATCTGATACTTACCGTCTATAAATGCTCTTACATAGTTGTCGTATTCGAGGAAGCCCTCCATTCCGATACCGCCGGCCTTGAATGCAACCTGAAGCTCGTCTTTATTGACATATTCAAGATAAGCATACTGAGTTGCGAGATCTGCATCGTCAGAATTCTGCTTCCATGCAAGATATACGCATCCGCCGGAGGTAACGATTGTCCATGTGTCGCCAATATTAAGACTCTCTCTCCAGTTACCGATAAAGTCATCGCCTGCAGCCATATCTGTCCAGATAGAGGAAATGCCTGTAGGCTCGGGAGTACCTACATAGTGACCTACAATGCGTCTGCCAGACCAGTAGTAAGCGATACTCTTACCGTTTTCAAACTTCGGGTCGAGTTTTCTGTCATCGCCTGCGGCTGTGTAGGAAACAATCTTTGATGTGAATGTTTCGATAGTATTGTTGAGACCGTCATCAGCAACTCTTACATAGTTTGCAGGGCCTGCAACATATGCAAATACAAGCTGTCCGTCCTCGTATTTACCGCCCTCAACAGTTGCGTCGTCGGAGATGTAAATCTGGGGCATATTCTTTTCGGAATTGTATACGGCTCTGTAACTTGAGTCACCTGTGTGCATAGCACTTGTAGAATATCTTTCGTTAGATTTTACAACAACCTCACCGAAAGTGTAAGGCATAAGCCAGTAGTAATCTACAACACCATCAGAGTTGCAGTCATAATACTGCAATGAGTAGTTGCCCGAGTTCTTGGCAACACCGAGGTATCTTGTGAGCTTATCGTGGTTATTGATTTTTGCCGCTCTGATATCTGTATTAACTGTAAGACCTGCAAGAGACTGGAAAGCGTTGTCAGAAGCAGTAATTTTGGATGTAGCGTCACCCCACCAGAGTCTACCTGCGGTAAAGGTCATTCTACCCTCGCCGTCGCTGCTTGTAGGAGTGATAGGATATACAAGGTTGGGCTGTCTTTCGGGAAGCGCAAAGAAGTATGCTGAGTCTTCGCCAAACTTAACCTCACCTGTGTAGAATTTTGTCTTGTTGCTATAGTCGCGGTAGTTAACAATAGAGTCATGTGCCTTATCTACCTCAAGAGTAATAGAAGAAGGAGACTTAACCGTACCCTTGGCTGCTGCTGCGATAGGCTCACCGTCTGTATTGATAAACATCACGATATCCTGAAGGAAGTAATCGTCAGCCTTTCCGGGAAGACCAAGGTCTTCAAACTTAATCACTGCCTGCTCGCCATTAAGTCTTGTTGTGTATTCAGCACAAACTGCAGCTGTCTGTATGAGTTCCTCGTCAATAGTATCGCCTGCCAGAGGCTTGATGTTTGCGGTGTTGGCATACTCAGTTCCTGTGCCAATTTCAGAAATGTTGACTGCGTAGCTGGGTGTTGCAACGACGCGGCGCTCAACTTTTTCTACTCCGTAAATCTTATGGCAAACAGTTTCGGGAACTTCCTTTGTGATAACTCTGTTGCCAAAATTCATTCCGCCTGCATCGGGAAGAATAACCGACTTCTGATATGTTTCATTCATATCTGCGTAGAACGCGTTATAAATGATAATGGCCATGTCACTTCTTAAAAGCTTGTCGGTATATGTAATTTCGGGGTCAAGGTTTTTGTCAAGACCGATTTGTTCAGCAATATCAATATAGCCATAAGGATATGCGAGTGGCTCGTCTTTTTCATATCCGAGAGCGCGTACAACCATTACATACGCATCCTGGAGTATAATCTTTCCTTCGGGGTCGAACTTTGTATCAGAAACCCCCTTGATGATTCCGTTGTCACTTGCCCACGAAATCATGTAGTAGAATGTGGGGTCCTTAAGGTCAGTAAACTTTGTAAAATTTTCGCCGCCTTCAACAGACTTTCCGCCTTTCATAAGACGGTAAACAAAAGCAGCCATCTGCTGGCGGGTAACAGAAGTCTTGGGGCTGAATGTTACCTCAGATGTACCCTTGACAATACCAAGAGAACTGAGAAGTTCTACTGCTGTTGCTAATTCTTCGTTCTTTGCCGGATCAATATCCTCAAACTGCAGCGCAGATGTAGTGAACGAGCATACACTCACAACTGTAAGCACTGCGAGAATAAGAGACAAAAGCTTTGCAAATTTTCTCATGGACTTTTTGCCCTCCTAAAAAAAATTGTGTTCCGCATTTACCGAAACATAGACTCATGGCACAAATGTATACAGTATGCCATTGAACATCTATATTATATCAAGTCTTTTGAAAAATAGCAACAGTAATCTGCCAAATGTAACAGTATTGTAACAAATTTTATCGACATACATCTGCTTTTTACAAGCAAAAAAACTCCCGGCATTTCTGCCGGGAGCCAAACTAATTATTTATCAGTTTATGGATTTGACACAACTATCAATTAGTTGATGTTTGTGCCCTTATCCTGAACGATGATGAGGCTTACATTCTTGATTGTAGGATCAGCATTCTTGTCATCGCTCTCTTCAGCTACTACGAATACATTGAATGTTTCGTTCTGCAGTTCGTCGAGGTCGATGTATACATTGTCAACCTTTGTGAGGATATCTTCAGCCTCTTCTACGAGTTCGTAGTTAGAAGCATCTGTGTAGAAGAATACCTTTGTATCTGCGCCTACTACATAAGCATTACCGTCGCCGAGATCCATGAACTTGCTATCTGTATCGTAGTCAACAAATGCCTTTTCAAAGATTACGTTTTCGGAATAAGATGTGCCAACAGGTGTTGTTGTAGCCTTGCCGTTGTCGTCAAGAGCAACGATCTTGTTAACTGCAGGTGTAAGAGCTGTAGTAATTTCAACTTCAGTTGCTACTGTACCTGTCATAGGATCGAGGATTGTTACAACATCCTTAGAATTGCCGTTGCTACCAAGGATAGACTGGATAGCTGTGATAATTCTGTAGTCTTCTGTTGTAGCTGCGCCGAATGTACCTGTAGGAATTTCAGCGTAGAGGAAACCAAGGTTTTCGTTGTTACCAGCCTTGTTGTTAACGAAGATAGCCTTAACATTTACAAAGCTTGTTGTAGCGAACTTAGGAAGTGTTTCCATTGTGTATTCTGTGTATACATCTTCGCCGTCGTCATCAACAGTCTTGATGATGATCTTAGAGTAATCTCTGAGAGTGAATCTTGCGAAGTCGAGACCAGAAATTGTGTAGATGTTGCCTGTGTAGTGAGCGATGTTTGCTGTTGTGCCATCGATCATCCATGCATCTTCAGCGTCTCTTGCAGCGAAGATATCGAGTGTAGCCTGAGCTCCAACTGCGTCATCAGCGATGTCAAGTGCGCGGAATGTGTATGTGTTTTCTTCTGTTACTGTGTATGTGCTGAGCTTGTTGAGGAACTCGTGATACATTACGGATTCAACAACCTTAGCATCAGTAATCTTCTGAGATTCGATCTGGCCACGATCTGTGAAGTTTGTGCCATCCCAGTCGTAGTTTGTATAAGCGTACTCAGAAAGCTGAACTGCCTTAACAGAACCGCCGATTACTACATTTACATAGTAGTTAGATGTGAACTCACCGTTCTGAACGCCAGAAGCTGTGTAAACAACCTTGTCGTCAGTTGTAGTTGTAGTTGTGCTGCCGCCTACTACATAGTGTGTAGAGTCGCCGTCGTTGTCGTAAGGAAGAACGATTGCGTAGTTAGCGCTAGCATCGAAGTTGCCGGAAGATGTGCCGTCCTTAAGAAGGAGAACGCCATCGTGGATGTAAAGTTCGTATGTGTCACCGATTGTCATGCTTGCGTATGTGTAAGCCTGGTTAAAGCTGTCATACTTAGGATCCATATCTGCGAAGTCGAGAACATCGCCTGTGGAAAGTGTAACGAGCTGAGCTGTTGTGCTGGAAGACTTAGCTGTAACCATAGCTTCAACAGGTTCAACAACTGCGCCGATTTCGATATAGTCAGCTGCTGTGTTTACATATGCGAGAACCATGTCGCCGGATTCGTATTCACCAACAACTGTTGCTTCCTTTGTGTAGAGCTCATCAGCAGTAGAGTTAGCAAAGATCTTAGCCTTGCTTGTGCTGTCGATGATTTCCTTGAATGTGTCGTAAGCCTTAACGCATACATAGTCTGCGTAGCCGTCGCCGTCTACATCATATACATCCGCAGCGTAGAGACCTTCGTTGTATACTTCTTCGAATGCAGTTTCGAAGTTTACAGTAAGCTGTTCGTAAGTATCCTTACCAGCGTTCTGTGTGAGAGTGTAGTCGCCATCAAAGTTTGTGCCGGCTACTGAATAGATGAATGTTGCATCTTCTTCATCCCATGCACCGCCTGTAAGGTCGATGAAGCGTACAGAAGACTTGCCGTCAACTACTCTGTATGTGTAAGGAGCGTTGTCAACATCGAGATATGCCTTGATTCCGCCGAAATCAACGAGACCTGTCATAACCTTGTCGTTAGCTGCGTTCTTAACACCTGTTACATAGTACTCAGCGTCTGTCTTTGTAGATCTTTCGATAGTTACATCAGCTGCTGTAACTGTCTTCTTAACGAGGTTGGACTTAGCTGCGATTACTTCGTCCTTTGTGATATCACCGTTAGCGTCCTTGCGAACGAAGAGAGTGATTTCAGCGAGGAAGTAGTCGTCAGAAGAACCGTCGAGACCGAGGTCAGCCATATCAAACTGAGCGCCGTTTGCAAGAGTATTGCCTGCGTCGTCATATCTGTCACCAACGATTACATCGATGTCAGCTGTGTCGTTGTAAAGAGGTGTTGTGCCGAGAGCGTAGTGCTCTGTAGCTGTAACTACGAATGTTTCTTCTTCAACACCGAAAATCTTGTGGCAGATTGTTTCGGGAACATCGTAAGGAACATATGTAGCTGCGTTACCTGTACCGATAAGCTTGTAGTCTGTTGTTACTTCATTCATGTCTGCATAGAATGCATTAGCAAGAATGATAGCAACATTGCCTCTTGTAAGAGCGCTGTCATAGTTTACAGAAGAGGGAAGGTCTTCGTCAAGTCCGATATCTTCAGCTACATCAATGTATCCGAAGGGATAAGGAAGAGCTTCATCCTTCTCATAACCAAGAGCACGAACGAGCATTACATACGCGTCCTGGAGAGTGATGTTGCCTGTGGGGTTGAATGTTGTTGCAGATGTACCCTTGATGATCTGCTGCTGAGCAGCCCAAGATACCATGTAGAAGAAAGTAGAATCTGCAAGGTCAGTAAAGCCGGAGTTGTTTGCGCCGCCTTCAACTGACTTACCAGCCTTCATAAGTCTGTAAATGAAAGCTGCCATCTGCTGACGAGTAACGAGCTCATCAGGAGAGAATGTTGTTTCAGATGTACCCTTAGCTACGCCAAGTGTTGAAAGAAGCTCAACTGCATCGTAGAGAGCGTCGTTTTCAACATCAACATCTGTAAACACTGCGCTTGTGGACATTGCAAATGTGCTAACCATCATAAGCACTGCAAGTACGAGTGTGAGAAACTTTGTTGTCTTTCTCATGTTGGAATCCTCCTATAAAAAAATATTTTTCCGAAGCGTAACCTTTCGGTATTAGCTTACAGTGTTATAATAATACACTTCTGAGAAAAAATCAATAGCTTTTGTTGCATTGTAACACAACTGTAACACTACTGGGGATAACCCCTGTTTTTCTCTTCCATGCAGTATTACCCTTGTTCGACGCAAAAAAGCGCCGTAAGTTCCGCATATTTCGATTTTTGTCGAATTTTACTGATATTTTGTGTCAGCGTTTATTGCCTCACCGGAGTTTAGCTTTGCGGCTGCCTTTCTAATGTTATCAACATCGTCAAGGCTTACATAAAATTCGCCCTCGCCGTTTATTGTGAAATAGCTCTTTCTCGTTGTTGTTCCGTAAAAGGCAAATTCCTTCTTGTTTCCGTTTTTCATCTCAAGCGTAACTGTGAGAAGTTTGTTGTCGGTGCTTCTCACCTCGGCATAGTCCGAGAGGCTTGTCATAAGCAGCACCCGGTAGAACTGTCTGAAGTTGTGTGTGTCGACAGTATCACCATTTTCGTTTGTCACAGCAAGCTCGCCTGCCTCGCCCTCGAGATCGTATGTGCTGTCAAGTCCGGACGCCTGCACTGTGATTTTGTCTATAACATCAATATTGTAACCGATGAGTGCATTATTGACATAATCAATAAGCTCCCAGTCGACAAAAGGATATTTTGCTGCAGCGTCAACAAGTCCGATAAAGCCGTAGTCGAGAGAAATCATATAGATTCTGCCGTCGGCAGTTTTGTTGCCGAAGATGAGTCTTCTTGTTTTTCCGTCCTGCGGAGTATACTCAATATCAAATGACGGATTCGTAAAGCCGTACTTTGCAAAATCCTCCTCGGTCACATCAATGCTGACAAGCTCGTCAACCGTAGGACTCGCAAGAGCTTTCAAAAGATTGCCGTAGTTCATGTCATTTGGTGTGTACTGTGCAGGATAAAGCATTCTGTAAAGGGCATACACATCCCCCTCCTCGCGCTCGGCCTCAGGAACGAGCTCGATATGCAAGAAAGGCTGATTGTTTTTGTAAATCTTCACATCGTCTGTATAATAATATGTAGATTCTTCAAAAGGCTCTGCCACGATTTTGGAAATAAATGTCTTTTTATCGGCAATAACATTCTCAATCGTGCTTCTCACAGCATATATGCCGTCGTCGCCATCGCGCTTACAGTAGTATGCTCCGCCCGACAGCAAAATGTCGCCTACATACACCTTGTGAACCGTTCCGTCGGTTTTTGTAATTTCTATAACCGCCGCGCTCATATCGTCCGCAAGGCCGTACTCGCTGTCAGCAAGAGGGTCTGTAATCTGTTCATCTATAATCATATTTGAAAGAGCCGCAAAAAAGGTAGTAAAGTTATCCTCATAGATATTTGCCTCATACCCCTCAAGCAAGAACTCGTCTATCGCAGTATTTTTATAGATGTGGGTGCTTTTTTCCCCGTTACGATATACTATAACGCTGCTTATATCCTCTTTTCGCAGAGAATCGACAAGATATTGTAATTTTTGTGTTTCTTTCTGCTCGGGCTGCTCTCCGGGAAGAACAAACGACAAGATAATAAGCGCCGCTGCAAGCACCACAATCGCTGCAGCAAGTATTATGATTGCTTTTTTTGTGGCGTTATTTATCATAAATGCACTCTCCTGATATACACATAAATTCCGCAGGCTATAACAAGCAATGGTGCAAAAACAGAAAGGGTTACCGTAATATCTCTCTTTGTCTGATTGTTGATTGTCTTCAAGGAAGTGTCCTCGAAGCGCTTGAACTCAATATTAACAGGAACCTTTTCTTTTGTAATGAACTGGAGTGTGCTGCGCATAAGGTCGTTGTTTGCATACGCGCGGTACTGAGTCTTGTCGCTCAGAAATTCAACAGAACCCGAAACGATAACATGAGAATATTTCTCATCGCTTCCGTTTTCCACTCTGTAATCTGTGGAAATTGCCATAAGCACCTGCTTGCCGCCGCTCATACCGGCAGATGTGCTGCCGTCCTTTGAAACTACGGCAAAGGATGAGCTTACAAGAACCGGTGCTACCGTCTTGCCCGAGCCCTCTTTTATGTAAAGAGGAGTTGTGTCGCTCATAACCGTCTGTGCGTTGCCGGGAATATTCTTTGTTATGCTGTATGCATAGAAGTTCTGATTATCGTTTACTGTGTTATATTCCGCAATAACCTCAAGACCGTAGCTGTCAACGGCGTTATTAATATCTGTAAGAACATCGCCGCTTGTGTATGAAATTCCCCAGTCATCCTCAAGGTATTCAGCGAGATTGGGAAGCTCGGGAGTGTCTTTGTCGAAAAGAACAAGGATGTTTCCCTCGTTTTTTTGCATATACTCGTTGAGCTTGGCAATTTCGTTTGCAGCCCCCGCCTTTTCAGACTCACTGCCCGAAAAATCGTACTTGGGGTTATATATAACAATGAGCTTTGTATTTTCGGGTATAGCCTCTGTCTTGAGATTTACCGTTTTGACAGCGTCGCCCGAATAGCCTGCGTCATAAAGCACTTCATTTATTGCAAGAGAATTGAGAGTCTCGCCATGTCCGTTTGTAAACACGATCGCGTCATCCCCTGCCCTTGCAACAGAGAGGATTGTGGAAGTGAATCTCATTTCGCCGTTAAATCCGAAAACCTCTCCGCTCTCGGTGAAGGTGAAAAATGCATTAGGCTTCAGGATTCTGTACTTGTCGCCCTTTGTGCTTCTGATTATAACATCTCCGTCATCAAAAATTGTTGTTGTGGAGCGTATAATTCTGCGAAGCTCATTTGCGTTTCTGAGATAGTCTACATATCTTACCGAAATGTTATCGAACTCTCTGTCATACTTCTCGGCAAGATTGATTATCATCGACATTTCCTTATAGTCGGCAAGCTTATCCTTGTCGCGGCAGAAAATGATTTCTATTCTCTCCTGCGTTTGCGAGAGAAGCTCTCTTGTTTCGTCCGAGATTTCATATATCTGCTCGCTTGTCATATCGGCATAAAGACCAAAGGCTGAGTCAAGTGCCGAAACAAGAGCGTTCAAAAGCAAAATTACGACAATAACCAGCGAAGTAAAAACTACCGCAACCGAGCCGTATTTTAACTTCTTTTTATCAAACTTACTATTCATTATTCTGTTTCCTTTCACATTACTTTTACGGGCATTATCCCCATCTGCGTTTTTCATAGACCTGGACTGTAACAAAAAGGAATATGAAAATCATACTGATGTAATAAATAATCGACGGCAGAGAGAAAATGCCGTTTGTGAAATAGGAAAATCTCTCAATTATCGAAAACCAGCTGATAACATAGCGCACAGCAGGGCTTCCGATATAGGTTTGCACAAGATTTAAGCAGAACATAAGTATTATGATACCGAATGTTGAAACGGCGGCTATAAGCTGATTCTCTGTGAGCGCCGAAACAAAAAGTCCAATTGCAACAAACACGCCGCCAAGGAGCATCATTCCGACAATGCTGCCAAAAACCGTCGAGAGGTTAAGTCCGCCCTGCGCCACTGTCGCAATAGCTACAAAGTTTATAAGGCAGGAAAGCAGGAATGTTACTGCGAACATCGAGAATGCTGCCAAAAACTTGCCGAATGTGATTCCCCACAGGCTGACAGGAGATGTGAGAAGAATCTGCTCTGTTTTCATCTTTCGTTCCTCAGAAAAGAGCTTCATGGTAAGAACAGGTACAAGAATTATGAAAAGGAACATCATCAGCGAGAAATACCCTGTTGCGTCCGAGGTTGCACTCCATACTGTTGCATATGAGAATATAACTCCCGACAAGGCGAGGAATATCGCCACAAACACATAGCCTATCGGAGAGGTAAAATACGCTCTCATTTCTCTTTTATATATAGGAAACATTATTCTGCTCCTTTCCCGCTCTTATCAACAAGCGAAATGAATATATCCTCGAGGTTTGCCTGAGTTTCTTCAAGTCCGATAATCGGGCAGCCTTTTTCTGCAAGAGCATAGAACAGCGGCTTGCGTACCTCAATTGTGCCCTCGGCTTCGATAAGGTAAGCGTTGCTTCCCTCCTCACGCTCGCCAAGTATCTCTGCGTATGTGATTCCGTCAAGGTTCTTGAGTATGTCAAGAACAAGCTTCTTTTCGCCACAGATAGTGACATTATATCTTCTTATATGACGGACTGCCTTATATATGTCCTGAGTCTTTTCGTTGGCAACGATACTTCCCTCATTTATAATAACAATTCTGTCGCATACCGCCTGCACTTCGGGAAGTATGTGTGTGCTGAGTATTACGGTATGGTGTCCTCCAAGTCCCTTTATAAGGTTTCTTATATCTATAATCTGCTTTGGGTCAAGACCTACCGTGGGCTCATCAAAAATAAGCACCTGGGGGTTTCCGATAAGAGCCTGAGCAATACCCACACGCTGACGGTAGCCTTTTGAAAGGTTCTTTATAATTCTGCCATATACATCCTCAATCTTGACAACTCTGCAGATTTCCTCAATATGCTTCTGACGGTTGAGTGTGCAATGCTTGAGGTCGTAAACAAAATTGAGGTACTCCTTTACTGTCATATCAAGATAAAGGGGTGGCTGCTCGGGAAGAAATCCGATACGCTTCTTTGCCTCAAGAGGATTTTCGAGAATGTCTATTCCGTCAATCTTTGCAGTACCCGAAGTTGCAGACAGATATCCTGTGAGTATATTCATAGTTGTGCTCTTACCTGCTCCGTTCGGGCCGAGGAAGCCAACTATCTCCCCTGCGTCAACCTTGAATGATATATCTTTTACCGCATATTTATCGCCGTACTTTTTGACGATGTTAGAAAGTTCAATCATTGATATACGCTTTCCTTTCGATATGTGTTTTGTACTACAATCTGCTTTTTACAAAAACCTACATTATAAAAACAAATCATACCTTTTTATTGTAACATCTACATATTAAGTTTTTATGAACACGACCAAAATTGTTTTTCTCTTTTATGTGTCAGCTAAATGAAAAAGACAGACCGAATGATCTGTCTTTTTGTTCACGATACATTTTCAAAATACGCTACCGCAAGGTCTACCATCATATTATAGCTTTTTGCGCCCTCGCTATGTCCTCGCAGCTTTATGGCGGCGTCATTTACCGCGCCCGAAATACCCGAGATTGTGTCATTCCGGTAATCGGCAAAAAAGTTGTAGTATGCAAGCTGTTCTTTTACGACATTTATATTTGTCTTTCTCATAAGGTCGACATAAAGCTCAGTGTCTGCCTCCCACAAAGCGGTGGTAAGATAATCGTAAAGCTCCATAAGGCAGGCGTACTTGAGATAATTGTCGCCGCTTTCATAAAGCAGCAAAAACGCCATGAAGTTCGCCTCGTCCTCGCGCGAGATACCTCTCTGATGAGCCATCTCGTGAGCCTGCGAAAAAGCCACTACATAGTCGGGATAGTTTGTATTTATATTTGCTTCCCCCGTGTACGGAATATATATCCCCGCAATCTGAGTGTAGGTAATAAACCTTGACAGAGCAAATCTTTTGACAGGCACATCAATATCGGCAAGAAATCCCGTGCTGTAGCAAAAATCAGCATAAAGAGAGTTAAATATCTCATTCATCTCACCGTAGGAGTACGGATTCTGAGATGAGTGACTTGCATCATAGCGGATACCTTTTTCTACACATTCGGCAATCTCGCTGTTGCAGATAAGAGCCGTATTATATATCTGCTGCGGTGTGATCTTTTCTACCTCGAGTCCGAGATTTTCCGCAAGGGTATTTCTGTTGTTGCATGGAGCAAATCCGAGGTTATATATAGAGAAAGCGGTAAGCAGTACGCCCACTAAAAGCTTATTGTATTTTATCTCAAAAAATCTTCTGCCCGACACTTTCTTCACCGAGCTGTATATCTGCCGCGATATGCAGTAGATAAGTCCTGCCGCGCCCACAAATAAGAGTGTTTCGGCAAGTGAAAAAGGAAAAGGAGCTGTGATACACGCCATAATTTTCAGCACAGCACCTCCGATACTTCTCGAGTACCACTCGGCAAACGGCGTGCTCAATGCCGATATCAAAGCTATAAGAACAGATACCGAAAAGACCGCCATAGCCGTCTTTATATACCTGCTTTTCCATATTTCTGAAAAAAGGCTGTAGTCAAGATCGGGGTCATGAGTATAGCTTTGCTCAAAAGCCTTGGATTTTTTTCCTTTAAAAAGCATCAGTTAAATTCCTGCAGGTTATCAAAATAATAATCAAAAACGCTCTTGGCAACTCTTGCCGCAGCCGTGCTCTGCTCTCCGTGTTCTATGATAACAGAAACAACAATCTTGGGCTCGTCATAAGGAGCAAATCCTGCGAAAATCGCATTGTCGCTTCCTGTTCCTGTTTGTGCAGTACCCGTCTTGCCTCCCACAGAGTGTGGATAGTTAACAAATACAGACGCCGCTGTACCATCCTCGACAACAGACTTCATTCCGCGCTTTAAAAGCTCAAGATGCTCGTCCGAAATTTCAACAGTGCCGAGCACCTCAGGCTGTTGCTCATATATGATGTTGCCTGTATAATAGTCTGTTACAGAGTGCAAAAGATGCGTCTTATATCTTGTTCCGCCGTTTACAACGGTTGAGAAGAATGACGCAAGCTGCAAGGGAGTAAACGAATTGTCAGACTGTCCGATAGCAGACTGTATAAGGTCGCCGGGATTCCAGGTCTGTCCCTGGCTTGCGCGGTATTCGGGCCCTGCGAGAATTCCGGTGTTTTCGGAAATCTCAATTCCCGTCTTCTGTCCGAGTCCGAGCTGCATTGCATAGTCATTAAGGCTCTCAACGCCGAGGCGCTTTCCTACTTCAAAGAAGTAGTAGTTACACGAGTTTGTTATTGCCTGAACCACATCCTGCCAGCCGTGCGGATAGCCATATTTATCAAACGCCCAGCAGTGAGGCTGATATGTTTCGTATTCCTTGTACACGCCGCTGTCATAAATAAGCGTGTTGGCATCAATAACGCCATTTGTGAGTGCCGCCGCCGCTGTTGCAATCTTGAAGGTCGAGCCTGGCGGGAAAATACCGAGTGTTGCCCTGTTATAAAGAGGTCTTGTTTCGTCATTAAGCATATCGGAAATTGTACTCGAATACTCATTCGCGTCATAGTTCGGATAGCTTGCAATGGCAAGCACCGCTCCGTTTGTGCAGTCCTGCACGACCACAGCTCCGTTTGCAACAGTTTTGTCGCCGTTGCGCCTGTTGTCGCGGTTTATGCCTTTGATAATATCAGCAAGAGAGTTCTCTGCCACCTGTTGCATACCAAGACTCACCGTAAGTCGCACCGTCTTTCCGTGTGAGGGTTCCTCTGTTATCTCCTCACTTAGTATCTGCTCACCCTCGCCGTCGTATTCAACCTGTTTTTTGCCGTCCGTACCTCGGAGATACTTTTCAAAGGCATACTCCGCACCCTCTTTTCCGACAGTGTCGCCGAGAGCATAACCCATTGACAGATAGGTTTCTGCTTCTTCTCTGAAAATAGGTCCTGTTCTTCCCAGAACATGGCACGCAAGTGAGCCGTACGGATAGTACCGCGAGTTTTCTATAGCAATCTCTACTCCCGGGAGACTGTAGCTTATCTCCGAAAGATGTGTCTGGAGTTCAAGATCTGCGTCGGTCACAAGGGTATACGGATTTGTCACCGCAAAGTCGCTTGCTTCAAGAGCATATCTCAGTCCGATAACTCTGCGGATTTCCTCATCGCTCGCCATATCCCCTATAGTTTTTTCTATTCCGTACCTTTTATAAAGAAGAGTATAAAGGCCCTCGCCGTAAAGGTCTTCGATCTTCTTTTCAGAGCTTCGCAGAAAAGTATTGAGTCTGCTCTTTCCTGTCGAATCCTGTGGCTGTACAAATATATAAGGAGAGTTTTCTTCAACAGGAAGAAAATCGTCGAAGCCCACATTTTCCCTGTCAAGAAATCTGATAAGATCAAGCAGCACCGTATTTTCTCCTCCGCGCGGGAGCGTCGAGCGATTGAGTCTTATATTGGAAATGCCGCTGTTTATAACAAGACGCTCACCGTTTCTGTCGGCAATCTCGCCCCTTGTTGTTTCGATAATCTCTGTCTTTATATTCTTTGGAGTTGCATTGTTGAGATAATACTCATTGTTTGCAATCTGGAGCGAAAGAAGTCTTCCTACAAACAAAACTATGCAAAAAGCAAAAATAACAACAAGTATTATTATGCGCAAAAGCGACGGTCTTCCCTCGCCGCCCGAGCGGATTTTCATTGGCAGTTCCTCCTTTTTTGACTATATATTTCATTATAACAAATCCCGCAGGATAAATCAATATTCTCTTGTAAACAAAAAAGATTTTTGTACTTGCACAAAAAATACCGTGCACCTTTTGCGTGCACGGTATAAGTTTTTATGTCGTTGTATTACGCTCAGCCTTTAAAAAGCTCAGAGCTTCACAAGCTCAACTTCTATGCCCAGCACCCCGTATAGCTTCTGCTCCTCATCGCTGTAGTATTCCTCGATATCGGCATAAGATGCACTTGCAAGGCGGTCTGGCAAATACCCGCATTTATCAAGAGACAGTTTCCCATACAGTTCGGCAGTTGTGAGTCATAGATTGTCCATTGCTTCTTCAAAACGCACAGCTCTTATAAAATCATATTATCGGTTTTTCGCTGATATATTTGAGCACAGAAAGAGTGTTACCGTCCTTATCCTGTGCAGTTTCACTCGAAAATCTTTCAGGGTGAACAACATAATCCGCAGCTACAAGATCATAAACATAGCACTCTGCTTCTTTTCTGTCACGCGAAAGCTCGCGGTATCTTATCAACATCTTACCCAGAAGGTTATGGTCGGACAATTCTGCATGATTGATATCGCATTGATGGCAATGACATGTATCAAGAGTCGCAACAAGATGTGGATATTTAACACATTCTGCAAATGCACCAGTATCCATTCCGTGATTGAACTCATATCCGTTGTAATTTGGCGGCTGTGCAATATTGCCACCCATCATAACAAGAGGCAAGGACCCTTTCTTGTTTAAAATGTCACGCGTAACCGTACAGGGTCCAAGGCTTAGAATTACATAGCTGTCATCAATTTCTTTTATCCACTTTTCATAGCCGATAACTTCTGCAGTTTCTTCAACCGCTTCGGGCAAGATATCACCTATTCCATCCCGACCATGAATCTCAGATACAGATTCTTCATTTTGTAAAACACACGAAGTATCTACAATACGCAAATTTGCAGGCATATTTTCGTTGTAAGTAATCAGTCTTTTTGCGTTTATATAGGCCTTTTCTAGCGAAAAGTTTCCCGCTATCGGAAGAATGTCGATCTGTCCGAACATATAGGAATAATTAAGCAGATAAAGCGTCGCGATTGCATCATCAAGACCATAGTCGCACAACACTGCGAGATTCTTTTTTGACTCCATTATAATATCTCCTTACTCAATTGCGAAGATTTAGGATTTGTGAGGCTTCCTCAGTAACCTTGCTGAAAATCATATTTCGGATTTCATTACGATCTTTCCACTGTTTATATATAGTTTTCACAGTTCTGGCTATTTTTGCCTTTTTCACTTCAGATTCTTCAAACTTTGACTGCTCCGCAAGAGCGAGAAGATACTCCTGAGAAATATAATCCATTGCCAAAGAGTTTTCTCTTGAACTACCTTTGTAATACTCATAAAGCTGGCTTCTGTTTTCTAAAGTTTTTGCACAGTACTCCTTTTGAAGTTCAAGATGCTCCTGCGCGTTCGACGGTTCCATTTCTGCAAGCTTTTTGTGAATCTGAGATATATTTCTGTTTATAAAAGCGCGGTATATCAAAGCATACCCTTCGTCCTCTTTTTTTGCCGAAACCTGAGTGGCAATTTTTGAAGAAATTGCGTGGCAAAGTTCAAGAGCATACTTAAGAGAGTCAATTCTTTCTGTTCCACTTTGCCCGTCGGCGTACATTTCATAACACAATTCAAGTTTGTCATACCTGAATATCTCGCACCACGCACGCAAATCAGGGTCCTTTATATCCTTTTCATATTCAAAATCCAAATCTTCACACAACGAGCTGAACTGTTCTTCATCAGGTGTATGCGTAAGACGGCGGGTGACAACAAAAACATTGAGTATAGCCATAGCGCATTTGACAATGCTGTACTCGTCAAACTGATCCTTTTGTGACAGCAGGTTCTTTATATCAATAAGCTTCTTGTACAAACGATCAAATTCTCCGGAATATATTGCAGACTGCATACCAAAAATCAGCTTATCCGCAATGCGCTCGTTCCCGGTAAATTTGTAAATTTCGCGAACATTTTCTTCCCAATTGTCAAAATAGTCGAGTTTGTTTGTGTAGTGCTGTGCTTTCTGAACATATTCAAAAAAGTCATCAACCACTTCCTGGGCAAGATTGGAAAAAGCCCTGTCCTTCTCCTCCGGGTTCTCTGCATCAAAGGAATCCTTTTCGACGGTTTTTGACCATGTTCCCTGCAAGTCAGAAGGAAGCTCGCCCGGCTGCATATTTATAAGTATCCTGCGTATGCGGTTATGCTCTGACACTTTATGCAGCATATAACCCAATTCCATCATAACATTTGGATTAAGACCCATGCTTATAAGTGTTCCGTTTTTGTCTTTCTTTGTTTCTTTTTCAATAAGAAAAATGGCATAGTCGCAGCTGTTCATTTGCTGTGTTATTTCTTCGTTTACTGTATAATACTCTTTTTTCTCACCACCTACAATCGGAGAATAATTCTGAGAGCTTAAAAGATTGCTCACTTTTCTGGCAATTTCTCGATTATCTTCACCGTTCCAGCCAATAAATATTCGCTTATTTTTCATTCTTCGACTCCACATTTCCTTTCAAAACTATATTTCTTTTTCGACATTTTTATTATTTTCAGTATAACAAATATTCACCCTGTTGTCAAGTTTTGTGTTTATCCTCGTCGAGCCGTGCAGCACGGTACACCCCTTACGGCAGTAAGCGTAAACACCCCCTCCCCCTGCGGATAGCTTTGTCCCTCCCTTTGTGGTTGTAGATGTAAGGCAACCGCCACGCACCGCACCACAGAAAAGCTTGTCACTTTGCGGTAATATTTGTAAAAACAAAGAAAGGAGATTTAAAAAATGAAAAAGCTCTCAGGCGCATTGATATAAAATACATTTCTCACACACCTTTGAAGAATTTATCGTAAAAGATCTGAAAATTTCATTATTCTATTGACAATTATATAAAGTTATAGTATGATTATTCATACTAATCATACAAAAGGAGAAGCTAATATGACTATACACGATGGAAAATATGCATGAATGGTTATCCTGTAAAAAATATTCTTGATATTATCGCAAGTGACGATAATACTCATACGATTGTGTATACCTCTCCTGAGTTTCAACCATGTTCTGATACTTTTTCAGAGAAATATGCATTTGTCGGACCATCAATTCGTTCTGCAACCGAGGAAATAGAAAAAAATAGGGATAAACTGATTTATATATCGATGGGAACTGTCAATAATGATATGATGCCTTTTTACAAAGCTTGCATATCTGCTTTGAAGGATACAGAGTATCAGGTAATTATATCAGTTGGTAATTTGGTGTCTATCGAGAATTTTTGGGATTTGCCTGAAAACATATCAATTTATTCACATGTTGACCAAATTGCAGTTTTAGAAAAAGCTGATGTGTTTGTATCACACTGCGGAATGAACAGCGTCAGTGAAAGTTTATATTTTGAAGTTCCCCTTGTTATGTTACCACAGACCTCAGAACAAAAAGGTGTTGCCGAGAGAGTATCTCAACTTGGTGCGGGTATAAAACTTGATAAATTGGACGGGGTTTCCGTTTTAAGCGCTATAAATAAAATTTTTAGTGTTGACACCTATAAGCAAAATGCGAAGAAAATTGCTGAAAGGTTTAAAAACTCTTCTGGTACAAAAGGCGCAGCAGACAAAATCATACAGGTCTGTAATGACACAAATGCAAGCAAATTAAAAACGCCGCCAAAGCCTTCCCTGCTCTGATACGGCGTACGGACAGTTCATTCGGAAGCGTATTTTTAAAAAAATCCCTTTCGGCGGCCTTACCACCATTCTCAGACCAGATAAAAAACCACCCTACTGGGTGGTTTCTTATTTGGAAAGGGTGTACAAATTCAAACCACTTTAGAATTTTGACCTATATGTTCAAACCCATACACATTTAACAAGTTTTATATCAATCTTTTTGCCGTTTCTTTTACTTTTCTTTTTTCAAGACAATAGCGGTTCTGTTAGGCAGATAGCATTTAAAACCCACCCAACCGATAGGCGTGGTAAAGGTTTCGTATTCGGCGGAGGTGTCAACACGTGAAAAGCCTCCAAACTGTCCGTCGTCTGAGGAAAGAACAACATTATATGTACCTTCTTTTCCCACAGGCACAAAATATCCGTCAAAGGATTTTGTTGGGTGGAAATTAAAGATAAACACAGTATCTCCCTTAGTATAGATAAGCACCTTATCATCTTGATGAAGCCATCTGTTTTCTGCTGATAAAGTAAGTATATCTTCTTCCTTAAGCAGCTTTATCATAGCTTTATCAAAATCATTAAGCTCTCTGTATCTTAGATCGGGGTTATCAACGAGGCTCCACTGTCTGCGGCAGTAATGATAGCTCCAGCCGTTGCCTTCACGCGGAAAATCTATCCACTCGGGATGGCCAAACTCATTTCCCATAAAATTAAGATAGCCCTTTCCTGCCAAGGATGCGGTAATAAGGCGTATCATCTTATGAAGTGCGATACCTCTGTCTATTACAAGATTGCCGCCAAACTTGTTCATACCGGTATACATCTGGGCGTCGCAAAGTCTGAACATTATGGTCTTGTCTCCGACTAAAGCTTGATCGTGTGACTCACAGTAGCCGATATTCTTTTCCTGTGCGCGACAGGAGGTAAGCTCATGCCACAACTTACCGATATCCCACTCTTCGTCGGTACATTCTTTGATGTTTTTTATCCATAAATCAGGCACACCCATAGATAGTCTGTAATCAAAGCCAATGCCGCCATCCTTTATAGGAATACACATCCCAGGCATACCCGACATATCCTCTGCTATAGTAACTGCATTGGGGTTGATTTCGTGAATCAGTTCATTTGCCAACTGTAAATATGTAACCGCATCTGTATCGGTATTCATTGAAAAGTACATATTATAATTTGTAAATGCTCTTTCCAGTCCATGATCGTGATAAAGCATAGAAGTTACACCGTCAAAGCGGAAACCGTCAAAATGGAAAACTTCCATCCAATATTTAAGATTCGAAAGTAAAAAGTGCAATACTTCATTCTTGGCGTAATTAAAAAGCTTAGTTCCCCATGCTCTGTGATTTCCCTTTTCGCCCTCGTGAAAGAACTGGTATACTGTGCCGTCAAACTCATTGAGTCCCTCGTTGGTATTCTTCACTGCGTGAGAATGAACAACATCCAGCAAAACGGCAATACCCATTTTGTGAGCAGTATTTATAAGCTCTTTTAATTCTCGGCTGCTGCCGTAACGCGAAGAAGCGGCGAAAAAGTTAGAAACTTGATATCCAAATGAGCCATAATATGGATGCTCCATAATGGCCATTATCTGTATTGTGTTATAACCCAGCCTTTTAATTCTCGGCAAGACATTTTCTGTAAACTCGCTATATGTTCCAACGGCACCCTTTTCCTGAGCCATACCTATATGGCATTCATAAATAAATGGTGTCTTTTCAGGCGCAAAGTCTTTATCCGTCCAAGGAAATTTCTCATATGTATCCTCAATTTCAGCACACCATAAATATGTTTGAGGGTCTTGTACAACTCGTGTAGCGTAAAGCGGAATGCGGCGGAGTATCCGCCCTGAGTTTATAACAATAGCTTGTACCTTTTGCCCTATTTTAAGTGTGTTTTTGCCTTTGAGATGCACTTCGAAAATACCATTTTCAAGCTTGGTCATAGGGCAGCTTTCAATATCCCAACTATTAAAATCACCTGTGAGATACATTTCATCAGCAGCAGGTGCCCATTCTCTGTAAACCCAGCCGGTACGAGTACGGTGAAAACCAAAATACTTATGACCGTTAGCAAAATTTTTTATCTTTTTACATCCGCTTAAAAGATTATCTCTTTTGCTGAGATAAAGCTCTGTTCTCAAATCTAAATCCTTTTCAAAGGGTGCTAAATAAGGGTCGATTTCCAAAATTCTGCTTTTTGTGTACATGTTCATTTTAATCCCCCATTTCACAACTATTATACAATATATTGGTATAAATATCAATAAAATATAGAAATCTTTTAAGAATTTCGGTAGTGGTGAAAAAGTAAAATCGACAAGGCCCTGTCAAAACTTGCCGATTTTTCGAAAGGGTTGTACAAATTTGAAGTCTTTTAATTTTTTCACCTATGTGTTTGAACTACTATATATTTTTATAATTCGTCTGCAAAGCAACACCGAAATTAATCATTATTCATCAGCGAAGCGGCTTCATGACCGCTCGACAGCACTTGTGCAGTCGTCGGATTTTGCTTTTACCTTCTTAGTTTTTCTGCCTTTATTTGCAAAATCCCTTTCGGTGGGCCTTACCGCCATTCTCAGACCAAATAAAAAACCACCCTACTGGGTGGTTTTTTTGGTGGGGGAAGGTGGATTCGGACCACCGAAGTCAGTGACAACAGATTTACAGTCTGCCCCCTTTGGCCGCTCGGGAATTCCCCCATACTCCCTAAAAAGGAAGTGGAGCTGGTGAAGGGAGTCGAACCCCCAACCTGCTGATTACAAATCAGCTGCTCTGCCATTGAGCCACACCAGCATCTCTTTTATACTGTCCTCGTCGGAACATTGTATATTATAACAGAACGCTTGTAGTTTGTCAAGCCTTTTTTGAAAGTTTTTTTGATTTTTTCTGATTTATTTTTTTACAGCATTTCCTGAGTCAGAAGTCCCCCGGAAAAGCCTTTGCAAGACAATAGCCGAGGGACTTTCTGTAGTTGTTTAAGTTTGGAGATAATCAGGGTCTGTATATAGGTGTCCAGCCATCATCACTTTCGTAATCCTCGCTCTCTCCTATCTGAACACCGTCTCCGGATTCGTCGTCAACAATCCAGAATGTGTCGTCGCCCTTATTGTTGTTATTATTAGGTGTATCCTTGTTTGTATCGGTAGTGCCTGTGCCTGTGCCTGTGCCTGTACCTGTGCCGGTTGTTTCGCGCTTGTCATCAACCTTGCCGGAATTGTCGATAAGACCTCCGATGGAAGCGCCCTTTTCGATAACTACATCCTCAGCGCCCTCGCAGATAATAAGCTTACCCTTGATAACAGCATTAGAAGCGATAGTTACCTTGGACGATCTCACAATCACATTGCCCTCAATAGTTCCCGTGATTGTTGTTTCTTCATCAACATAAGCCTTAACAATATTGTACATAACCTGAGCAAATTCCGCTCTTGTCATATTGTTCTTTGCATTAATCATACCGTTTGAGCCGTTTATGTAGCCGGAAGCAACAAGTGCTGCGGCATAAGGTCTTGCCCACTCGGAAATGTCGGCTGTGTCAGAGAACGGTGCAAGCACGCTCTCATCACCCGCTTCAAGCTTGAGTGCTCTTGCAAGGACCGCAAAAACCTGCTCTCTTGTGATGTTGTCGTCAGGGTTCAGAAGTCCTGTACCGTCACCGTTGAACACACCCATAGCTACCGCTTTCTGCATATACTCGCGGAACCACGCGTCTTCGGGAACATCTGTAAAGTCGTCAAGGTTGTCCATGCTCACTGCAGCAAAGGCTCTTGAAATTATAGCTGCCATCTGTGCTCTTGTGAGATAGTCGGCAGGAAGAATCTTGCCATCAGAGCCAGTGAGAAGACCATTTTCAACCGCAGCTGTCAAAGCGGCTGTCGACCAGTCATCAGGCATATCGGAAAAGCTTGTCACATCAACTGCAGCAGAAGGCATTACAAAAGTTGCCGCAAGAAGGGCCGCACCGAGAACAAATGATAAAATCTTTTTCATTGGTATAACATCCTTTCACTGTTTTGTGGTATGTGTCTATTATACCATTTCTTTTGTTATTTGTATATAGTTTTTAATAAATATTTATTAATTTTTTTGTATTTTGCAAATAAAAGATTTTGCCAAATCTGCAATTTTTTCAAACAAGAGCTTTTTTTATACTTAAAAGTGCCGACACCACATAAAAAACAAAAGAAAAGGCAAGCCTTATAATAATCTCTGCCGGCGACACCTGTCCTCCGCAAGCCAGAGGTATTACTGCAACCACTGCAAAATAAAGCAGAAACATGATACCGCGCAGCATACCTGCCCGTCCTTTCAGCACAAAAAGCGCCGCAAAAGACGCAAAAATAAGCGCAGAAGAAAAAGAGCCTGCCATACAGACAGCAGCAAACATCGTTCCCTCTCCCGAACCTGTGACAAACATCACCAACGCACCAACGGCAAAGCACAGTGCAAAAGATATGACTGTGCCGACGAGGAATTCCTTATAACGCTGCAGTATGAAACGGCGTTTTTTCATCGGCAGCCCCTGGGTATATCTTTCGATATTCCTTTCTCTGTCGTTTTTTAGAATGTGTATAAAAACAAAAACACATATTACAAAGCAGGCTGCGCCAAACGGAACAAAAGAGTTCGTATATACCGCACATACCGAAACTGCGGGGAGGGTTACAAGCTGCTTTTTCAGAAGATCTTTCGGCATCGTTTTTTCCTTTTTTATATAATTATTGCCAAAAGAAAACAAAATATAAGACCGGGCAAATGCCCGGTCTTTTGGCGTTTACCCGAACACTTCTTCGGGGATGATGTCGATGAAATAGTCTACAAGGAGAGTTCCGTACTTGTCGGAAAGCTCTGTTACAATAGTGTTGAAATCACCCTTGCAATAGTCGCAAAGTTCGCTATAGCTGTCAACTATGTCATCTGTAACACCAAGCTCAAAAGTATATTTTGCCTCGACAAACTCAGGAGTTATAAGTTCGGTTGCACTGTCGGCAACAATATCCGAAACAAGCTTCTTCACTTTAGCAAAGAATGGTCTGAACTCGCTGGGATGCTGAAAGCTCTGGTAGGTGTCAAAGTCGTCACGCAAATCTTCCATTTGCTCTACTATAACATCATCACCCGAAAGGTCTTTCTGGAATATTACATTTATTGTATAATCACCATCAAGCGAATTTATTGCATATCTTCTCACTGCGCCTACACTGCTGCCGTTTACAAGCACATCGGCAACCTTGTATCCTGTATCGGGAGTGAAAGTAAAACTGAGGCTTGTTCCCTCTTTTTCGGTTGTTGTCTGCGGAGAAACAACGCCGCCATCGGTATGAGTTACGCTTACTGTATAATAAACAATTTGCTTGAATACAGCTGTAACAGTATGGTCCTTGGAGATATCGTCGATTGTGAAGCTTGTACGCGGTCCGTAACTGAAGCCGTTGACAATAACATCGGTAACCTCATATCCCTCGTCGGGAGTAAATGCGATTGTGACATCAGCGTTCTTATTGTAAACAGCACTGTCGGGAGTGATTGTACCGCCTGGCGCCTGTGTTACAGTAACCGTGTAGGTAACTCTTCTGAATGTTGCCTCAACGGTATGTGAAGAAGTGATGTTTCTGAATGAGTATGTTTTGATAGGGCCGAGATTCATACCATCGATAACAACAGACACGGTTTCATATCCGCTGTTCGGAACAATAGAGAAGCTGAGGTTTGCGCCCTCTGTAACAATCTGAGAGGAAATCGATACCTTACCGCCTGCTCCGGCAGTGACGGTAATCTTGTGTGTGTCAAGCTTCTTGAACTTGGCAGTAATTGTGTGGTCAGCAGAAACATTCTCGAATGTGTAGGAAGTAACCTTTCCTACGCTCACGCCGTCAACAAGAACATCCGATATAGCATAATCACTGTTCTTTGTTATGGCAAAGGTCTTTTTTGCGCCCTTACTTACTGTGACAGTGTCGGGAGAAATTCTTCCGCCCTCAGTCTGAGTAACTGTGATAGTATATTTTTCTGCTTCGGTAGATTTCTGAGCAAAAACGGCAGTAATTGTGTGGTCTGCCAAAACGCCTGAGAATGTATATGTTTCAACAGCACCAACACTCTCGCCGTCAATGAGTACATCCACAATCTCGTAACCGTTAAGAGGTGAAATTGTAAATGTCTTGTTGGAATTCTTGTTTACAGCACTGTTTCCGGGTGATATAACTCCGCCGTCTGCCTGTGTAACCGTGATATTGAAAAGATTTCTTGCAAACACAACTTCAAATGTATGTCCGGCAGAAACATCCTCAAAGGTGTAGCTTTCTTCAATCTCCACACGCTTGCCGTCAACAAGTATCTCGGATATTTCGTATCCTGCGTCGGGCGTAATTGTGATTTCGAGGCTGTCGCCTGCCTTTACATTTGTAGTCGAGTGAGAGAGCTTTCCGCCCTCGTTTGCAGTGATTTCTATTGTGTAGGATGTTGTCTTTTCAAAGCTTGCAGTAATTGTATGCGCACTGCTTATATTCTCAAAAGTATAGCTTGTAACCACTCCGACAGACCTGCCGTCAACAGTAACGCTCTTGATAACATAGCCTGTTGCCGGGGTAATTGTAAATACAGCGTCTTCTCCCGCATTGAAGCTCTGTGTACCGGGAGCTATTGTTCCGCCGGCTGACTGTGTAACAGTTACATTATATGTAGTTACGGAAGGAACAAACGGACCTACGGGACCTGACGGGCCGGAGGGACCTGATGGACCGGAGGGTCCTGACGGTGTTGTTGTATCTTCTTTTTCTTCACCATTGTCGGGCTCAACTGTTGCAGAAACAAACGGAACAAATAGATATGCAAATTCGTACCTCAGTATATCCTGTGTCGCTCTAAATGTGTTGCCCTCTTCAAGGCTCATAAAGCCGTTGGAAATGACAGCCTTGACGCTGTAGCTTGCCCAGTCGGAAACGGCGTCGGCAATTTCAACATCATAAAGGGTATAAAGACCTAAAATTCTGTTGAGGATCACGCAGACCTGTTCTCTTGTTATTTTGCTGTTTCCTCTGAATGAACCATCCTCAAAGCCCTGTATGTAGCCCTGCTTTTTAGCGATGAGAACTTCGTCATGGAACCAGTCCTCGCCCTGCTTTACATCCCAGAAGCCCTCTTCGGATTTTTCGGTATAACCGAAAGTCTTGTTGACCATCTTACAGAATTCACCTCTTGTAAGGGTGTTGTTGGGGCGGAAAGAGCCATCCTCGTAGCCGTTTATAACTCCTGCGTTTCTGAGCTTGATAAGCGCCTGTTCAAGCGCTGAGCCTGCCTCTACATCAAAAAAAGCAGGTGTTGTCTCTGCCTGTGTGGCGAAAACTGAAAATGTGGGGAGAATGCCTGTTATCAGAATAAGCAAACTCACCGCAAAGCATAAAATTTTCTTCATACCAAATTTTTCCTTTTTCCTTTTTTCAGACAAGTTGTGGGAAAACAACTGTTTTCCCACAACAAAATTTTGTTTTGATTAAGCCAGGTATGTTACAAACTCGATATAATCCTTGTTTACAGAAAGCTTGTATGAGAGTTCAAACATTTCGGCGTTTTCCTGGTGATCAAGCTTGAGTTTGAATGTTCTTGATCCCGCAAAGTCAGAAAGCTTGAGAAGTGCATTTGCAAGGTCAAATGTCTGAGTATGAACAACAAGCAGATGTCCATTGAGCGAGATTGTGTAACCCTTGATTGTTACATTCTTGAGCTTGTTAAGTTCAAATGTCTTTGTTCTCTCGCCGTCTGTCATCGTTACGCTCTTGCCGTCATCGGAGATTGTAACTGTAACATCGTCGTTTTCTATATCGAAACCAAACCTGTCTTCGATAGCCTTCTGGAGCTTTGTATATGCCTTGGCTGTTGCAAACTCGATAGTCTTTTCTGTTTCTACACCAAGGATCTCCTCGCGCTTGTCGATAAGCTTCTCTACAAGAGAGGGCGCCTTACCCTCAGCAGAGTCAACTTTGCCGTTCTGGAGGAACGAGAAGCGAGCCTGGAGCTTGTCAAGATATCCTGAGAGTCTGTCTGTTGCAAAGTCGAGAACTCCGTCAAGATCCTCTTCGGGAACATTATTGACGAAATCATTTCCTGCATCATCTGCAAGTACAACCAACTTATAGATCATATCGTAGTACTCGTCAATGTTTCTGAAGAAGTAGCCTGTGCCGTTGGCAGCCTGCTTGCCCTTATACTCAAGAAGCTCCTCGAGTGCAAGCATCTTTTCGATTTCCTGGATGTAGACATTGTTCTCATAGTACTGATAGTACTTGTAGTCATCCGCTTTGTCATATACCTTTTCAAACGCCTTGTCATAAAGCGGCTTCAGAATGTCTGCAATAGGATCGGCAGATATTGTAACATATGTTCTTACATATGCATCTCCGCCTGCTTCAACAGCAGCCTTTGCGTCTGCAACTTCTTCTTTGTATGAAGTGACAGCACCGTCATAAATTCTTTTGAGAACTTCCTCGTCAAACACCTTTGTTATCTGTGAAGGAAGGAATGAAAGAGCCTCCTCGTATGTGAGAGAGTTGAGCCTTGAATGTACAGCCTCAATCACAAAGATTCTGTCAGAGTCCACATAGAAAGTATCACTGTTTGCAAGACTGTCTACAAATTCGTCGATATATCTCTGGTAGTTGAGAGTGGTCTTTGCAAATTCGATAATATGGTCTTCAAACTCCTTGTCAACAAGAACCTCGTTTGAGAAGTTTTCTGCAACTCTTTGTGCAATTGCGCGTCTTACATCGTCATGAACAAATGCCTCAACAAAGAATTCTGTACGCTTTTCCTGGTCATAAAGAATATCGTCAATAAATCTTTCGATATATTTCTTGATGTCATCCTTTGTCATTGAGTCGATAAGCTTATCAATAAGCTCGTCAATGTTGTCATCGGTAAGACTCTCTATATAATCTGTAACGATTTTCTTGAAGTCGTCTTTATTGAGATTATCTATATACTCCTCAACAAAAGCCTTGAAGTCATCATTGCTCATGTCATCGATGTAGTCCTTTACAAGAGCCTTGAAGGCGTCTTTATCAAGACCATTGATGTATTCTTCAACAAGAGCCTTGAAGTCATCCTTGCTCATGCCATCGATGTAGTCCTTTACAAGAGCTTCGAACTCACCATCGCTCATATTCTTAAGATATCCGCTAACAAACTTCCGGAAAGCTTCATTTTCCATATCCTTAAGATATCCGCTAACAAGCTTTTGGAAATCTTCATCGTTCATATCCTTAAGATATCCGCTGACAAGATTCTGGAAATCTTCATCGTTCATATTTTCAAGGTACTGCTTAATGAGATCATCAATTTCAGAGCCATCCATCATGTCAAAACACTCTCTTACAAGAGCTTTGACTTCTCCGGCCGCCATACCACCAACATATTCTCCAACAGCCGCTCTGTACTCATTGACATCCATATTATTAACATAGTCTGCAACCGCTTGTTCGAGCTCTGTTTCGTCCTTTGCTGCTATAAGTTCGTTTATATACGGGTCAGTAAGAAGATCTTCGATCTGTTCGGGCGTCCAACCACTATCTTCAAGGTCCTTTGTTAAAGCTGCTTTTACTGCCTTGAATCTGAAGTTTGCGTCTTTCTTTGCGTGATCTGCTATAAGCGATTTATAAGCAGGATCGCCAAGTATATCAATGGCATCCTGGTCTGTAATCTTATCTATAAGGTCATCAATTTCAACCATATCAAGGATCGTCTGATCGTTTTTGTTGATAAGATTAAGGATTGTCTGGTCGTTCCTTTCGATAAGATCAATGATCGTCTGGTCGTCCTTCTTGATCATATCAAGGATTTTCTCGTCTTCTTTGTTGATCATATCAAGGACTGTAGAGTCGGTTCTGTCGAGCTTCTTTACAATAGAATCAATTATATCAGCATTGTCTTTTGAAATATTATCTATTATAAAGCCTTTATAGCTCTCATCGCCGAGAACAGCTATAACATCTGCCTGTGTGATATTATTCTTCAACGCATCGATGATAAAATCATCGTCTTGAGATATATCTTTCTTCAAAGTTTCGATTATGCTGTTTCTAAAAGGTCCTTTGAAGAAATCTTCAGGTTCCGCAGCTATAAATTCTGCGGCACTGTCGATAAGTTGCTGCTTGAAAGAATCAGCATGATCGCTTGCAAGTTCCTTATCAATATACTCGTTGATAAATGCCATTACTTCCGAGTCTGCAGTAATGCCGGTTACCATGCTTGCGATTGCATCTTCAAGTGTCTGAGGATCGGACTCAAGCAAGTTTCTGATAGCAGTGTCTACCATACCATCAATTTCATTCCTGCCAATAATGTCAATAAGCTTATAATCTATTGATACAGTAAGAATTTCTCTGTCCTGGGTAACAAACTTATCTATCTTGTCATTACTGAATATCTTATCATAAAGTCCGAGAGTATTTACTGTGCCGAGAACTCTCTTTCTGCTGAGGTAAATTGCATCCTTAAGTGTGTCGAGAGCTCTTGTTTCCTGTGCATAAGGAGCGTCAAATCTGATAAGACCTGCCGAGCCGAACTTTGAGGGGGCAGCCACAAGGAATCCGACATTGTCGAACATATAGAATGCTTCGGTATCCTTTGTAATAGTTACTGTAGAATCAAAGTCTGCCCAGAGTCCTGCGTCGTCCTTGTAGTACCAAGAACCTTCGATTGCGTGTGTATACTCGTTCTGTCCTGCATAGACAGAGGATACATCCTCATTCTTGACATAACCCGTCTTTGTCTGAGCGTCGAGTTCGTCATAGGCTGTCTTAATATCAGAATCGGCAACTGTTCCGTTGGCTTTTACTTCAACTTCGTTACGCTTTGTGGACTCGTCTGCCCAGCCATATTCATAAAATGTAACAGTGTAAACAACTATATTCTTCCACTTTGCGTAAGCAACAATGTCAGAAGTGATTTCTGTGTCTGTTGTGAGCTGTACTTCAGCTGTGCCGTCATTATAGAACCAGCCGACAAGCTCGTGGTCTGCATACTGTGCTGTAGGGAGAATCGATATCTTGCTGCCGTCAGCCACATTCTTTGTTTCAACAAGACTGCCGTTGGAG
>JAZNMZ010000084.1:0-3384 GCA_045580005.1 Eubacteriales bacterium
CTTTTCTCATTAAAACTTTCTGCTAAATTTCTCATTTGTACTATACAGATAACTTTACTCGTGTTTATACTCTTCATTTCTGTTCATCGGTTAACCTCTATAGAACCACGCGACTATCGCGTGGTTTTCGTATTACAGCAAGAAAAAATTGGGCCCCGTGATGGTCCTGAATTTTCAGGCTTTATTTTGTTGCGTTTTTTGTCTTTATTGCAGAGCTTATAAGTCTAAGTAACAGACCGAGCGACAGCATTGCCGCGCCGACATTGAGACAACTGCAGCGCAGGGATGCGGCAACGACATCAAGCACTTCGGTACCCGCAGTAAGGTGCGCGCCGACCGCAAAGGTATATCCGAACAGCAGGAGCTGTCCTGCTATGGCAAGCGGAATGCTCAGGCACAAAAACAGCGGCTTCACCCTGAATCTTGTCACAAAGGCAAGCAGAGCTGCAAGGATTACTGCCACTGCAATCACCGCCCAGAAAATCAAAGGGGATGTTATATAGGATATAACCAGCGGAGCGTTTCCTGCCTTTTGCTGCAGAGCCTTGCCCGAGATACTCTCGAGCGGCAGCTTCTCAAGCTCCTCCTCGATGGCATAATAGTCGTCCCTTGTAAGCAGATAGCCTGTGATTTGCTGCACCAGCTGCTCGTTGTCCTTGACAAGATCCATTATATCGTCTGCGTCAAGCTCGGGAGCCTCTTTGTTATAAAGGAAAAAGTCTATGTAGTCAGAAAGCTTTTCAGAAACAGCCTCATCGAGGGTTGACTCAGCTATAATTCTCTCGATTTTTTCGGCATCAATATTGTACTTTTCCGCAGCCTCGGGATTTATATTTAAAAAGATGTACTCAGAAACAGATACTCCGTCCGGAGAATCAAGCTTCTCAAGTCCGAGGTCGGAAATTCTGAGCTGTGAAAGGTCGAGGCTCTTAACACTCAGGCTTTCAACAACAGACGCCACATTGTCGCGGCTTACGCTTTTCTGTATGACTCCGAAAACTGCGGCGGCGGCAAATGTCGCAATCAGCAGCAAAGACAAAAGCAGCGCAAGAGTTGCTCTGCCGAACCCGAGCTTACGATAAGGCTTTTTTGCCTTGACTTTGCCGGCAACATCGGTTTTTTCCGCCTCCTTTACGACAGGTTCTTCCGTAATCGCTTCTTCTGTTACAGATTCTTCCGGTGTAACTTCTTCTGCAAGAGTATTTGTGGCGGTCTGTACACTTTCGTTTTCTTCCGCGGCAGTCAGAGCGGTATCGTCTGCCTTTTCGGGCAGGTCTGCACCGCAGCAAGCATCGCACAGTGTCATTCCGTCATCGATTTCTCTTCCGCAATTTTTACAGTACATAATATCCTCCGTTTTTAACTTTTTATTTTGATGTCTTGTTTTTTACCTTTCATAACACTATAACTATCCCGCCGCGCATTTTTCGCACAAAAGATATTTTTTCGACAAATTTTATCAAAAATAAAAATCGGACCCTTGTAAGGGTCCGAAATGCCGGGGATTTACAGTATAATACAGATAAGTCCGTTTGAGCCGTCGTTTATTATTTTCTGAAGTGTGTCGGCAAGCTTCATACGCGCCTCATAAGGCATATGGGCGAGCTTTGAGTTGAGTCCCTCATTGATAAGCTCGTGCAAAGATTTGCCGAACATATTCGATTCCCATATCTTTTTGGGGTCCTCCTCAAACTCCTTGAGCAGGAACTTTACCATATCGTCAGACTGCTTCTCGCTGCCGACAATCGGGCTTACCTCTGTTTTGATATCTGCTCTTATCATGTGAATTGACGGCGCGTGTGCGCGCAGCTTTACCCCATAGCCGCCCGGCTGCTTCACTATCTCGGGTTCCTCGAGAGTTAGGTCGTCAAGTGACGGTGTTACAATACCATAGCCTGTGTCGTTTACCTGTCTTATAGCGTCGGATATTTTGTCGTAATCCTTTTTTATTCTCGCAAGATCACTCATAATATTCACAAGCGCGTCCTTGCCGTCGATAACAAATCCGGTCTGCTCGCCGAGCACGCTGTAGAACTGTTCTTCGGGTAGGGACACCTCGAGCTTCATTACACCCACCGAAAGATCGATCTCTGTTATTCCGACATCAAAGTCGTATTCGTTTTCTATATGGACGCTGAATGCGTTCTTTGCCTCTCCAACCGTCCTTATCTGCGCGGCTCTGTCGGTTATTTCTCTGTAAATCCGCTCTTTAAGCTGGTGGCTGTCGTCAAGAGTTTCCACCCACGACGGCAGATTTACTGAGATTTCTTTGATAGGGAATTCCAGAAGAACAAGTCCGAGAATATTCTTAATATCCTCGCTTGTCAGCTCAAGGCAGTTTACAAGAGCCACATGGACGCCGTATTCACTTTCCATCGAAAGAGCAAGCTCTATTGCCTCGGGTGTATCAGGGTTTCTGGAATTAAGTATTATAACAAAAGGCTTATTTATAGCCTGCAGCTCGCTGACAACTCTTTTTTCTGCCTCGATATAGCTCTCGCGCGACAGCTCACCGATGCTTCCGTCTGTAGTGACAAGACAGCCTATTGTAGAATGCTCCTTTATAACCTTTTGTGTTCCGATTTCCGCAGCAAGCTCAAACGGCATTTCCTCCGCCGACCACGGAGTCATTACCATACGAGGCCGACCGTCCTCTGTGTGCCCGATAGCGCCCGGAACAATATATCCTACGCAGTCTATCATCTTTACTTTCATACCGACATTGCCGTCGATGTTTATGTTGACAGCCTCGTCGGGTATAAATTTCGGTTCTGTTGTCATAACTGTCTTGCCCTGTGCGCTCTGGGGCATCTCGTCCTTTGCGCGCTCGCGCGAGTATTCGCTCTCGATGTTGGGAAGAACAAGGGTTTCCATGAATTTTTTTATAAATGTCGACTTTCCCGTTCTTACAGGACCTACAACACCGATATACACATCTCCGCCTGTGCGCTCAGCAATATCGTTATAAATGCTGTACTCGGTCATAACTTTTCCTCCATACATTTGTACTTTGTAAAATATTATGCAACGCGCTGCAGCTTTATGTTGAATATGCAAATAAATAGCGGGTGGTTTTTCATTTTCGGGCAAAGTCCTAAACACTACTGGCGACGCACAAGTGCGTTTTTAATTGGCCTGCCAGCCACGCATCTGTTACTTGCTATCCATAAATGGGTTCTTACAATGGATTTCTCGGTAAATTTAATATAAAATAGGCTCCCTTGTGTAAAGGGAGCTGTCAGCGAAGCTGACTGAGGGATTGTTTTTTCTGCTCTTACTTTTGAAGTTCTATTTTTACTTTAACAATTACAATCCCTCCGAGTTTGCTACGCAAACCCACCTCCCTTTACACAAGGGAGGCTTTTCTCATTAAAACTTTCTGCT
>JAZNMZ010000085.1:0-5400 GCA_045580005.1 Eubacteriales bacterium
CCCAGCTATCGCCGCCGTTAAAAGGGAGGTCAATATTGTTACGCAGCATCGCGATAAGGGCATCAATGTCGGTGTAGCGTTTATTCATCATCTGCACTGTCCTTTCTTTCTCCGTATGCGCAGTAAAAATCGTCATTATGAGCACGCAAGAAAATATCTCGGCAACCATGCTCATCGTTAATCTGCCCGTACCACAATGCACAATAAGCAGGGACATACCTTTTCTTGCAGTCCCGACACCTCACAACCTCCACTACATCGGCGGCTGGCTCATCACTTACAGCGTCAACAGCTTCGTCAAATCCGTCTGTGTAATGATCGAAATACCCGTATTTTTTGCGGAGTTCTTTTAAGCGACGATCGAGCTTTTCTTCCAGCGCCCCGCGCTCGATGTATTCTTTTCTGTCAGACATTGTCGGTTTCCTCCGTATCTATGTCACAATATCTTTTTCAAACGCAACAAATCGTACCTGGTTGCCGTTGAAAAATACAAGTCGTTCCTTGACAAGTTCAACGCAGAAAAGAGAATTGCGGTTGTAGTCGTCGAATGTGATATTCACTGCGTTGGGAACAATTATTCTTTCACCATTTTTGAGAGATACAATAACAGTTTCCGGCTCTCTGGGTGTTTGCTTTTCTTGCTCATTCATTCATCGTTTGCCTCCATATCATCAAATATGTTGTGCCCCGTCGGCTTCGCTATGTCTGAGAGTGCTTTCTGATACGCTTCAGATTCTTCTTTTGTGAAATAACCATCGTCGGTTTCCTCCGTCATTTCTTTTACGAGGGTGTCGATACCCTCAATTACCCACTCTGTTGAGTAGAGGTGGGCATTTTTCCACGGGAACTTTTCTTCTTTCAACCTCTCCGCAAACTCTCTAACACCATCATCATAATGTTTTCGAGCCATACGAAGATTATGATCTTGCAATCTCTCAACCTCCGCCTCCAGCTCCTTGATTCTCTGCATCCGCTCTTCCAGAGCTTCTTTCAAATCCTCAATCTGGGATTTCTGGCAGGTAATAATTTCTTTGTCAGTCATTTGGTTTCCTCCTTTACAAAAAAGCTTTCTCGTACTTTAATTTGCAAAAACGCGTAACTGTGAAATTTCTGTAATACTTGGCGCCATTTATCGTCACAATATTCCCCCACCCTTTATCCTCTATCGCATCAAAAAAGTCGTGTTTTGTGCCTTGAAAACCGCTTTTTGTGTTATCTCGACACCACGCGAGGAACACGCGCCACAGTACCGGCCGGCTGCATTTGTCATATCCTTTACCTTGACGGGGGATGCAGCATTCGTCTAAGAATTTTGAGATAAGCTTGTTGTTAGAGATTGCGGTTCCGCAACCGTAATGCAAATACTCGTAACTCTGGCTTTCAAAATTCGAGCCTATAGTCGGCGCATTGCGAATCAGCTCAATAATCATCGTCTTATATACGCCTTTGTTCAAAACTTCTTCGACTTTGCCGATAACCGCATCAGCGTCTATCAAACGCATTTTTCCCTTCCTCCTTGTTTCTCAAATTCAATCTTCCTCCCAATGAACACCCATAGCATCCAACTTATTTCCTGCGTCCTCTTTCGCCTTATCAATGAGATCAACCAGAAAACCCATACCCATTCGGCGCAGGTTCTTACAGAGCATATAATTCGCAACGCCGTCTTTCTGCCATTCGAGCTGTTCGTCTGAAATGAGATTAAGATTTTGCAGCCCTCTTGTCTGCCGAATAGCGCCCAGACCGAGCGCATCGTGATACGCAAGCACCATCATGCCGATAGCTTGATACATGATATACAGCCGTTGAGCCTCCATGACCTCCGTGATCCTGTCCGCTAACCGCTCGCGCTCAGAGCGGACTTTATACCTTGCTTTCAAACGCTCTTTCACTCCCGTCTAAGATTCTCAATAGCCGCTTTTCTCTCTCTGTACCGTTCTGCTGGATTTCGAGGCAAAGGCCACGGAGACGGCGTTCACGCCTCAAGTTTTCTTCTCCTATCCTGTCAGACATTAAATCGCGCCCATGAGCGTCATATATTTGCTTTTTTTCTAATTGCGCTTGCGCTTTGCCTATCTGCCCGGAATAAACGCGATGATATAGAGAACACAAAGCCTGATAGCACCTGTAATCAGACAAATGCAAGCCGTCAGGCATAACATCTGCAACCATCGCCTTGTCTTCAATTTCTGTAAATGTCATATCTCCTCCTGTGCGGATTCGTGCGGGATGTGTGCGGATTTTGTGCGGACTAAAAACGGCTTAGTTATGCGATGTGCGGAGTGTGCGGACTATTTGCGCAATCTCTACACGCGAGGAAACATACATAATGTGTGTTTTTATATATACTCGCTCGCGTTATAGTAGGTATGTTTTTACTCCGCACAGTCCGCACAGTCCGCACAAATCATATCCGCTCACCCTGCGCGACCTCGCTTTCAAACTTCCAATCGTCTGTTTGGATAAGCTTCACACATTGCGTAGGCATGCCATTTATGCGCTCTCCGCTCGTGAGATTTTTGCCCTTGTGGATTATCAGGCCGCGCTGTTTCATCCACGATAACAACGCTTGTTGGTTGAATCCGGCCTCCGCACAAATACGGTTATAGATACTGCGTATGATAGAGACACGCCCCTCGGCGATTCTACCCCAAACCTCACCGTGTTCCTCTGTAAGCTCTTTGTTGGGCTGTTGGAAACGCCGAGCGTTGGCGGCAACATACTCTTTCAGGTAGTCGTACGCTCGTTGGTTGACGGACACGGACGATTTGTCTTGCAAGAACGGTGCAATATCTTCAACCGTAAGTCCTGCGTCATCCTTGAAGATATTTGCTGTCAGAATAGCATCGGCAGTCAGTATTGTGGCTGCTGCCATCGCCTGTTTTTCGGTAGTGTCCGACTTGCCAAGTTGTTCATAAAAAACATTGTAAATTTCGGTAGCCATCTCCAACACGCCCGGTTCTTGAAGTATCTCAACAAACAGCTTGCCTCCGTGTCCATAATTGCGCTTCACAATATCGACAACGCCTCGCGGATCGTCGAAGAGTTTGTCCGCACATTCGATCTCCACGATTCGGTTTACTGCGCCGCCGCCGGATGTGCTGCCGGTTATCGGCATTTCTCCGTTTGTAAGGATGCAGTTATTCCATGTCGGGGTCATATCTACGCCGCCCAGTTTGTTACCGCGCGTTCGGCCTACACCCTCCGCCAGTTTCATAATGTCCTCGTCAAAGCTGCGACGGTTTGCTACTATCTGAAGTTCATCCAAAATTAGCGGCAAACTGTTGCAGAACGCAGCAGCTTTCTCCATACCCACAGCGGTAGAGTTGAATGTGTGAATGTATTTACCCATTTCGGGAGATGCCCAGACAGAGGCTGCGAGCATAAGCCCGACAGTTTTGCCGGCTTCTGTACCTCCCCAGAGGTGAACAAAAAAGGGCAGGCATGACAGCGGCTTGATTAATGCGGAAGCAAACGAGGCCGCAAGAATGATTCGCGCAGGGGCAGAGCCTTGCCTGATAGTCCGTATTAATTCCATCCATTCATCTGCGCTCCCGTGCGTTTTCACAGCATCAAAATAGTGTTTAAAGTTTGCGTCACCGTCAAAAACAAGTTCTTCCACATATGGTGCGAATCCCTCTCCATCTATCCAGCCAAGGCGGCTCACAGCCGAACACTCCGGAATGATGTCGGTGTTGAGCGTCTCTACATCATGCAGATATTTGACAAGAAGCTGTGCGTTTTCGCTGGTGACGGCAATGCCAAGGTTGGCTAACTCGACAATGCTATTCCGGCTCGCAATGGTCTTTTTCTCCACCACAATGCGCCGCCATTGCCTTGATTTGCGATAGGCTAATTGTATCTTCTCAACACCTGTATCGATGTTTACAAGCCGCTGTACGGGTAAAATCGGGTGAGTGCAGGCGCATTCCTCCGCACCGTTGTATGTGTCAATATAAATGCCGCTATCGTCTGCGCGCCATTGTCCACAATTCAGCTCAATAGGTTGGTTGTCAAAGTTAGTCGCACTATCGGCAACAATCATGCCGCTGTTTATTCTCTGCTGATCGGTGTAGCTCTTGTACAGAGATTTGAAGTTTTTAACCTTAACGCTTTGAGCCATAGCGGACACCTGTTCAAGAACTCTGTGCATTACAAACGGGTTATTGCGAAACGAGTAAACAAACTCATAAGGCTCGGTGCCGGTCAAAAAATCGTCTCTTGTGTACGGTTTTATCTGTTCAATCATTATCGCCTCCCGGTTTATAGTGGTGGTTCTCAAACCAAAAATCTAAAAACTGCAGTTCGCGGATTGCGCTGAGATATCCCGGATTTATGGACGCATCTTCTGGTTGTGGTTTTGTGGCCTCTGCCAGCTCTCGCAACCGCCGATATTCCGCGCAGCGTTCGTCGTATTCCTTTTGATAGTTGCGAATTTTAACCCGTTCCTGTTCTCGCTTTCGTCGAAGCTCTGACGGCTTCTGGTCACAATCCGTGGATATTATCCCGAAATCATTTCCGATTCTGATAACCGCTTGACTAAAATTAATGTCAAACAGCTTCATCACAAAGTCAATCACGCTACCACCAGAACCGCAACCGAAGCAATGCCAACCCTTGCGACCGTCATAGATGCGCAAAGACGGCGTTTTTTCGCCATGAAAAGGGCAGGAGATATAACCGGCATAGTTGGGTGAAAATCCGTACTGAGAGCAAATATCACGCATTGTGACGGTCTGCTTTATCGTGTCTGCAAGATTCATCGCCATAACCTCCCGTTAGCAATTCATATATTCGTCGACCAGTAGAGCGCTTGTCGCAGAAAAGAAACTCAACGCCGTACGAAATATGTACCTTGTAAATCTTTTCCATCAGTGCACGACCCGAAACTGAGCTGTACTTGCTGCGCCAGTTCTTCACATCCTCTATCCGCTTAACGCTGCCGCCATGTTCGCACAATACAATCATTTTTGCCCCGCGTTCTCTTGCTCTGCGAACCTCCCGCCAAAATCTGGACTTATCGTCGCGGTTTGTCAGATTTCGGGCAAGCTCGTCAAGATTCTGCTTTCGATCAATAACGAGCCCGTCATATCCCTCAATCTGATAATCGGCAACATCCATTTTCTGAATCCTGTACGGGATTTCGCATCGCTCAAACCACGCCAAAATGTGACCATTTTTCTTTTCTCTGGTGTCGCAGATAACTGTCATAGCTTACACCTAAAACGGCAAATCCTCTGTTTTTACCGGCGTAAACCCCGTGTCGCTGGCCGCAATGTCGATATCAGCCTTTGGCGGTTCGGCAGCAACGGCCTGTCCGCTGGGCTTAGAATCTCCGAAAAACGCCTTATCGGTCTGCACTTCCCACGAAACGCGGTTGTTGCCGTCCTTGTCCTGCCA
>JAZNMZ010000086.1:0-17361 GCA_045580005.1 Eubacteriales bacterium
CAGGGACATCCCGATATGAAGAAAGTTCCCGGCGTTGATATGTCAACAGGCTCGCTCGGTCAGGGCATTTCAGCAGCCTGCGGTATGGCGCTTGCCGCAAAGCATCAGAACAAGTCTTACCGCGTATACGCCATCGTAGGCGACGGCGAGTCTCAGGAGGGTCAGGTATGGGAGGCTGCTATGTTTGCAGCTCACTATAAGCTCGACAATCTTTGTGTATTTGTTGACTCCAACGGTTTGCAGATTGACAGAGCAGTAACCGAGGTTATGAATCCCCGTCCGTTTGACGAAAAATACAAGGCTTTCGGCTGGAATGTAATCTGCATTGACGGTCACAACTTTGACGAAATAAAGATGGCTTGCGACAAGGCAAAGCTGTCAGACAAGCCCACCGCCGTTATCTGTACAACAGTTAAGGGCAAGGGGGTATCTTTTATGGAAAACAACGCAAGCTGGCACGGCGCAGCTCCCAACGACGAGCAGTATGCTGTTGCTATGGCAGATCTTGACAAGGCTGACGCATAAGGAGGAAAACACAATGGCAGAAAAGAAAGCTACAAGAGAATCCTACGGCGCGGCTCTTGCCGAGCTAGGGGCAAAATATGAAAAGCTTGTTGTACTCGACGCAGACCTTGCGGCAGCTACAAAGACAGGCATATTCAAAAAGGCATATCCCGACAGATTTTTTGACTGCGGTATCGCAGAGAGCAATATGATAGGTGTTGCGGCAGGACTTGCAACAGCAGGACTCATTCCCTTTGCAAGCTCTTTTGCGATGTTTGCGGCAGGACGCGCCTTTGAACAGGTGAGAAACTCTGTGGGCTACCCTCACCTTAATGTTAAGATAGGAGCTACTCACGCCGGCATCTCTGTCGGTGAGGACGGCGCCACACACCAGTGCAATGAGGATATCGCTCTTATGAGAACTATCCCGGGCATGGTTGTCATCAATCCTGCAGACGATATCGAAGCAAGAGCCGCGGTTGAGGCTGCAGTTCTCCATGATGGTCCCTGTTATCTGCGCTTTGGCAGACTTGCCGTTCCGACTCTTTTTGACGAAAACTACAAGTTTGAGCTCGGACGCGGTGTTACAATGAGCGACGGAAGTGATGTTACAATAATCGCATCGGGACTTACAGTTCACCTTGCTGTCGAAGCGGCAGAAATTCTCAAAAACGAAGGAATCTCTGCAAGAGTCATAAACATCCACACAATAAAGCCTATCGACGAGCAGATTATCATAAAAGCGGCTCGCGAAACAGGCGCAATCCTCACGGTTGAGGAGCACAGTGTTGTCGGCGGTCTTGGAAGTGCGGTATGCGATGTTGTGAGCGAAAACTGTCCCGTGCCTGTACTTAAGTTCGGCATATATGATGAATTTGGCCGTTCGGGTCCTGCTGCGAAGCTGCTTGAAATGTACGGCTTTACTGCAGAAAACTTTGCTGCCAAGGCAAAGGAAGTTATGGCCAAGAAAGCATAAACTAAGCTTTATAACAGGCGGCGCCGCGAAAAACGGCGCCGTTTTTGTATTGTACCGCCGTCAAAAGTAAACAATTTGTAAAAAGTAGGTACACACTATTCCAAAATATATAATTATTTGGTATAATAACACAGTTGGCAAAACCAACAAATAAAATTTTATTACACACACACGAAAACCGAGGTAAGGGTGTCGCAAGAGCGATATTACCGCTGACCGGGACCGTGTGGAGGGGAAACCCAAAAGGAGGACAAAATGTCAGTAGTATCAATGAAACAGCTTCTCGAAGCAGGTGTTCATTTCGGACACCACACAAGAAGATGGAACCCGAAGATGGCAGAGTACATCTTCACTGAAAGAAACGGTGTTTATATCATCGACCTTCAGAAGACAGTTAAGAAGCTTGAAGAAGCTTACATGTTCATCCGCGAAGTAGCGATGGACGGCGGCAATGTTCTTTTTGTAGGAACAAAGAAGCAGGCTTCCGACGCAATCAAGGAAGAAGCAGACAGAGCAGGCGTTAACTATGTTAATGTAAGATGGCTCGGCGGTATGCTCACAAACTTCAAGACAATCAAGAAGAGCATCGCAAGACTCAATAATCTCCACACAATGGAAGACAACGGCACATTCGATCTTCTCCCCAAGAAAGAAGTTATCCACCTTGTTAAAGAAATCAACGACCTCGAGAGAAACCTCGGCGGTATCAAGAACATGAAGGATCTTCCTGTTGCTATGTTCGTAGTTGACCCCCGCAAGGAAAAGAACGCTGTTGCCGAAGCTAAGAAGCTCGGTATTCCGGTTGTTGCTATTGTTGACACAAATTGCGACCCTGATGAAGTTGACTATGTAATCCCCGGTAACGACGACGCTATCCGCGGCATCAAGCTCATCCTCTCTGTTATGTCCGATGCTATTCTCGAGGGCAGACAGGGCGAACAGTTCACAGAAGCTCAGGACGCTGAAGTGGCTGAAGAAGCAGCTGAATAATCAACTTTATATTATAACTTCCACAGGAGGACAATAAAATGGCAATTACAGCAAAAGATGTTGCTGAACTCCGCGCTAAGACCGGTATCAGCATGATTGAATGTAAAAAGGCACTCACAGAAGCAAACGGCGATATGGACGAGGCTATCAAGCTTCTCCGCGAAAAGGGCCTTGCAGTAGCAGCTAAGAAAGCTGACAGAATTGCAGCCGAAGGTATCGTTGACATTCTCATGTCAGACGATGGCAAAAAGGCAGCTATGGTTGAAGTTAACTCCGAAACAGACTTCGTTGCAAAGAATGCTACATTCAAGGAATTTGTTAGTGACATCCTCAAGACAATCCTCAAGGTTTGCCCTGCAAATGTTGACGAGCTCCTCGCAGCTAAGTTCCTTGACACAGATACAAGCGTTGAAGACACTCTCAAGGAGAAGATCTTCACAATCGGTGAAAAGCTCTCTATCAGAAGATTTGTAATCATCGAGGAGCCTGTTTGTGCAAGCTATGTACACGGCGGCGGCACAATTGGTGTTATCGTTTATGGTAACGCAGATGTAGACACAGCAGAGGCTTCTGCTGTTCTGAGAAACGCAGCACTTCAGGTTGCAGCTATGAACCCTGCTTATGCTGATAAGGACAGCGTTCCCCAGGCTGATGTTGACGCTGAAAAGGAAATCATCCTTGCTCAGATCAAGAACGACGAAAAGAACGCTAACAAGCCCGAAGCAGTTCTCGAAAAGATGGTTCTCGGTAAGATCGGCAAGTTCTACTCCGAGAAGTGCCTCACAGAGCAGGAATATGTTAAGGCTGAAGGTAAGGAAACTGTTGGTCAGTATATCGCAGCCGAAGCAAAGAAGCTCGGCGGCAATATCACTCTCAAGGGATTTGTTCGCTACGAAAAGGGCGAGGGTCTTGAAAAGAGAGAAGACAACTTTGCAGAAGAAATCGCAAAGCTCACACAGAAATAAGAAAATGCCAAAAGTCCCGACAAAAGTCGGTACTTTTTTGTTTTGTAAAAAGGCAGTATTATATATTTTTTTGTAAATTTTTACATTTTTGGTATAAAAAAGAGTGCGATTTTGACAGTAATTACAGTTGACATAAATCGCCCTTATATGTTATAATCTAATTGTAAAATATTGTTATCGGAGGAATCAAATATGCAGGATTTGTCAAGAGAAGTACCCTATGGTGAACTTGCCATTATCGGAACACGCGGCACAGAACATATGCTCGAGCGCATTCAGAAATATATCGGAGAATGGAGAAAAGAAGAGGGCAACTACATCATCAATGCAAGCTTCCCCCGTTTTGGAACAGGCGAGGCAAAGTGCCTTATTTCCGAATCTGTAAGAGGTAAAGATGTATTTATTCTTGCCGATTGCTTCAACTACAATGTAACTTATAATATGAGAGGCGTTACAGTCCCTATGAGCCCCGACGAGCACTATGCAGACCTGAGAAGAATCATCTCGGCTATCGGCGGTAAGGCAAAGAGAATTTCGGTTGTAATGCCTATGCTTTACGAGGGCCGTCAGCACAGAGTAGGCGGACGCGAATCTCTCGACTGTGCACAGGCTCTTGCAGACCTTGCAACGCTCGGTGTTGAAAATATTATGACATTTGACGCACACGACGACAGAGTGCGTAACGCAATTCCCCTTAAGGGCTTTGACAATCTTATGCCTACATACCAGATGCTCAAATCTTTCTTCAAGCACGAAAAGGACATTGACAAGGACAATCTTATGATTGTATCCCCCGACGAGGGCGCGCTCTCACGCGGTATGTACTACTCAACAATCCTTGGCACTCAGCTTTCTATGTTCTACAAAAAAAGAGACTACTCTGTTGTCAAGGACGGCAGAAATCCGATTGCCTCCCACGAATACCTCGGCGACGATGTAAACGGCAAGGACCTTATCGTTGTTGACGATATTGCCTCCTCCGGTGAATCGTTCCTCAAGATACTTGACAAGCTCAAGTCAAGAGGCGCGAGAAGAATCTTCGGCTTCTTCACATTCGGTCTTTTCTGTAATGGTCTTGAAACAATGGACAAGTATTATAAGGAAGGTATGTTCGACAAAGTATACACAACAAACACCATCTACAACGCTCCCGAGCTGCTTGAGCGCGACTGGTTTGTGGAAGTAAATCTTCTCAAGTATGTCGCATACTATATCGAAGCCGTAAATATCAACCGCTCTATCAGCACAATTATCGACCCGACAGAAAAAATCAAGGCAATGATTGCAAATCTTGAGCACCATAATATGTAATCAAAAAACAAGAACTCCCTCGAAAAAGGGAGTTCTTTTTGTCACACAATTGCACTCCCCTTTACTTGAGGAATGTATTGTTCTTATATAAGAGATATTATTCTCTTATTAAGCCTGTTTGCATAGACGATGCACTTAAATGCATTGTCAAGTCCGTGGTTAACATGCGATATTACAACATCGGACTTTTGTACTATATACTCGATATTCTTTTCCCACATTATCCGCAGAAAATCTGCGGATTTTGACATTTTGTTATAAGCTTTATCAGTTATACTTTCTTCTGATTTTGCCGGATGTTGTCTTTTCAAAAGGCTCTGTACGGACTGTAACCTTATGCACATTCTTATGCGCAGGGAGAGTGTCGTTGAGCTTTTCGACAGCTTCCTTGATCTTTGCGTAAATCTCATCAGAGTTGAGTCCGTCGATTTCCTTTTCCTCAGGGAAAATCTCGGCTGCAAGTCCTACTTCCTCACCGTCGTCATTCTTGACAGCTGTAACGATAACCTCGTTTACAACAGCAAGGCCTGATACATACTCCTCGATTTCCTCAGGGTAAATGTTCTTGCCGTTCTTGAGTACGATAAGGTTCTTCTTTCTGCCTGTGATATAGAGTCTGTCGTCCTCGCCAATCTTACCGTAGTCACCTGTGTGGAACCAGCCGTCGGGCTCCATAACCTCTGCTGTCTGCTCAGGCATTTTGTAGTAACCGAGCATTACTGTGTCGCCCTTAACGCAGATTTCGCCCTCTCCGTCCTCGTTGGGCTCGTGAATCTTGATTTCAACGCAGGGGAGCTTTGTGCCGACAGAGTCGGAATTGTTATAAAAGTCGCGGTTAACAGAAACGAGAGGTGAGCACTCTGTAATGCCGTAGCCGTTTGTAAGAGTGATACCCATTGCTTCAAAAAATTCTGCAAGTTCCTTTCTCAAGGGAGCGCCGCCGCAAACAATCTTTCTGAGGTTGCCGCCGAAGCCCTCGTGTACAGACTTGAAGAATACTCTTCTCATATCAATGCCGACCTTTAAAAGTCCGTTTGACACCTTGATGAGCTTCTTGAATGTTTCTGTCATACCCTTATCTTCAACATTTGCCCATACCTTTTTGTACATAGCCTCAACAAAGAGCGGAACGAGCATAACCATACGGGGCTTGAAGAGCTTGAGGTTGTTGGAAACCTGACGGAGATTGTCGTTTACGCAGATTGTTGTACCCGAGTGAAGTCCGACAAGAATGCCGCAAACTGCCTCGTATGTATGATGGTACGGGAGTACGGAAAGTGCAGGGTCGTAGAAATTTGCAACTCTCTGTCCGTGATATACAATGGAAGTAAGGTTATGAAGCGAGAGCATAACGCCCTTTGCCGTGCCTGTTGTACCTGATGTATAAACAAGCAGCTTCATATCGTCGTCTTTGGGCTTCATGTTCATATAGTCGCGCTTACCCTCAGCAAGAGCCGCTCTTCCCTTTTCCATGAGCTTCTCATAAGAAAGGTACTTGCCGTTCTCCTCGTCATCCTCAAGATCAAGACCTACAAAGTACTTAACCTGAGGGAGCTTGTCTTCAATTTCTCTGATCTTTTCTTCATAAAGCTTTGAGAAGAAGAGCACCTGAGCGTCGGAGTTGTCGATGATATAGGCAATCTCGTTGTGAGGAAGCTCCTTATCAACAGGAACATAAACACCCTCGCCCTTGAGTGTTGCAAGGTAGGTAACGATACATCTGTAGTTGTTCTCGCTGACCATGGCAATATTCTTATCGCCCATACCGAGAAGTGTAAGGGCTGTGCCCATAGCGTCTGTTTCGTCTCTGAAAGTCCTGTAAGACATTTCCTTAACTTCACCCTTGAGCTTATACATAATGGCAGGCTTGTCGCCGTACTTTTCTGCATTGATGTCAAGAATTTCTCTGAAGTTGCTGAAAGCGAGCACCTCGTTCAAAGGATAGTTCGCCTGATTTTTCTTAGCCATTTTACTTTTTTCCTTTCGGTTTAAAATGTTAACAGTAAAATTATACCATATATTTCAAAGAATTTCAAGTAACAAATATCACCCCGTCCCAAAAATGCATATACTGACACAAACGCTATATTGAAAAGGAGAAATTACATTGAATATAAATAGCTCGCCGCGGCTTCTGACACTTCCGACCCCATGCGGTATCGCGCTCAGCTCTGTCACCAGCGACAACCAGTATATATACGCCCTGCAGCCCGACAAAAAAACGGTATACAAGCTCGACAGCTGTGCAAGAGTTATATGCACCTACAAACTATCGCGCAGATATACGCAGATACATTATTGCGGCGGTATGTTTTATGCCGTATGCGACACAGACAATCACAGAATATACACTCTTAACAGCTGTTTCCGTGAAATAGGCGGTTTTGAGCCTGACATATACTCTACAAACAGCCTGCCGTATATCTTCTCGAGTGAAAGGTTGTCTGTCGGCGGCTACGGCAGCTGCCGCAATAATGACACAGACTGCACATTAACTGTTGCAAACCTCACCGAAAGCTACTCTGTAAGCAGAAGCGGAGGAGTGCTGTCGCGCCTTTCGACATCTGGCAGAAATCTTTTTTACACTGCTGTATTCGTAAACGACGGAATACTCTTCGAGGGACTTGAGAGCAGACTTTCGGAGCAAAATTTCATCAGAGCAACAAATCTGTGTTCGGGCGTTTCAAAATCGGTACGCCTGCCTTCAGGATACAGAATACGCTCTTTTTTGTGCTATCAGGGAAGACTGTATGCTTTTATAACAAGAAACAGCTTCCACGGCTATATTGCAGCGATATGCGTCGGCAAGGACGGCGACGATATCTGCGGCGACATCATAGAGCTACCCGAGAACCTTGACTCTGACTGCTGCGAGGAAAGCTGCAATGTCAAGAGCCTTTTTGGCAGAAGCGGCAGCTGTAGCTGTGCTTCGTGCAGCTGCTGTGAGGGAGCAAACTCGAACCAGACCCAGCAGGATCAGGTGCAGTCAGAAACCACCCAACAGGAGGAATGCGATATCAACGAACTCTGCAGAATATATAACTGCATAAAAAATCTTTGCGAAAACAACGGCAATGTGGGAGGCGCAGGTACAGGCTGCAACAGCTGCAGCTGTAACAACAATAACTGCAACAGTTGTAATCACTGCGACAACAGCAATCATTGCGGCAGCGTAGGCGGTGCAAACACCAACAACTGCAACTGCTGCTACCCAAGCTGTTGCTGCGATAACCCCCAGGTAAGTCCGGAAAACTGCCTGCCCCTGCCGTCCTGTCCTGATAACAACTGCGGCAACAATAATAGCTGCGGCAATAACAATAATAGCTGTGGCTGTAACAATAATTGTAGTTGCCATAGATGTGACAACCTTAGAGTCTGCTTTGATCAGGCAGAAGTGTTGTCACGGGGCAGCGACTGTAATCTCTTTCAGTCACTGTCAAATCTCACTATCGGCGATATACTAAGAGCATTTATAAGATAAAATGAGGGGTGCAGTCTTGCTGCACCCCAAAAAGCATTATTCAGAATCGTCAAATACAGTTTCCACGAGCTTTTCACAGCCGCAGGGGGAGTATTTCCAGCGATCTATGTGCTCGGCTTCCACAAAGTACTGCGGCTTGCGACAGGCGCTCTCACAGGCATAGGTGTCGACAACCACGAGCTTTATCTTCATTTTTTCGGGAATTATGCTTTTTATGTAGACGGCAGCACACTGTCCCGGCTCTATCCCGTCACGCCATTCGGCAAGGCCTGCAAGGTTGGGAGCAAGCTCGATAAATATGCCGTAAGGCTCAATACTTCTCACAATCCCTGCAACCGTTTCACCCTGATTGAAGTAGGCTATATTTTCCTCCCATGTACCGAGAAGCTCTTTATGTGTGAGAGTAATTCTGCCGTCGTGGCACACGCTCCTTTTGACCGCGGCGTTTATGTACTGTCCTACAAAAAAGCGTTCCTTGGGATGAGAAATTCTCGATACCGAAATACAGTCTATTGCAAGCAGCGAAATAATGCCGCAGCCAATATCGCAAAAACAGCCGAAAGGCTCCATGTGCGTTATTTTTGCACTTACGATGTCGCCTGAGGAAAGCTTTGATATATAGTTCTCATAGCATTCGATTTGCGCCTGCTTTCGCGAGAGGAAAATTTTCACCTCGTCGCCGTCCCTTTGTATTGATGTTATCTTGAAGCAGACAGGCTTCCCCACTCTTGTGATGACGGCAATCTCACGAGTTTCCTCACCCGGCTGGGACATTAGGGCCTCCTCGCGCGGAATTATACCCTTGTACTCACCGAGCTCCACCACTAGATTGTGTGAGTAATCGCACATTATTGCTCTGCCCTCAAGAATTGCTCCCGACATCATTGCGTGCTCTATCGCCTGCAGGCTCTGGAGCTGTTCTGTGTTTTCCTTTGTGCCGAGGTAGTATCCTTCGGGCATATATTTTTCTGTCATATTTGTTCCTCCGAATCAGTTTTCTCTTTTTGCGGTCTTTAATATATGGTATTATATGAAACGGCGGAATATGCCAAAAGCTTTGCTTCAAAAAAATCTTGCAACAAGTTGATTTTCGTCTTTTTCTGTGTTATACTTAATATGTCATAAAAGCTTTTGGAGGATCGAAAAATGAAAAAGAAAAGCGACAACGACTATGTTAAGAGCTGCGCTCTTTGCGAATATTCCTGCTACATAGAATACGACGAAAAATATATATGCAAATACAAGAACAGGTGCACCGTCGTCGGCGACGAGCACTCGTGCCGCAAATTCAAGTTCGACCTGCTCAAAATTGCACCCATTCCAAGGCGTCCTTACTCTGCAGACGATATTGAAACTATCGAGGTTGAGTAAAAAGTGGACAAAAAGGAAATTATAAAAAGAGCCTCTCTTCTCCTGCGCGATGTAACTCCTCAAAAGTTCGACTGTGGGCTTTTGTGCTCGGGTGCCTGCTGCAGTGACAGCTCGGCTCTGCGTGATGCTCTTGGCGAAGATGATACCGAAATGGGTATGCTTCTCTTTCCGGGAGAAAAAGAGCTTCTTGACGGCATACAAGGCTTCAAAACTATCCAAAAGCACGGCTGTGACTATCTTGTGTGCGGCGGCTTTTGCAACCGTGATTTCCGTCCTCTTGCCTGCCGTATTTTCCCATACTATGCAAAGATACTCCCGCTCGGCGGATATGATGTAATAAGGATAAAAAAGGATCTTCGCGCAAGAGCCGTGTGCCCTATCGCAAGAGGAGAGGTAGCCTACAGAGCCAATATCCGTTTTATGCGCAATCTCAGGCGTGCATTCCGTATTCTCTTAAAGGATGATGAGATAAGGGATATGCTCCTTGAGCAAAGCTGTGAGATAGGCGGGCTTGAAGATTTTCTGCACGCATTTTTAAAAGCAAAAAAATAATCTCAAAGACACAAAGAAAATTTCATTCTTTGTGTCTTTTTTGCTGTTTTGACATTATTTTACTTGACATTTTTTGCAAAAAATCTTATACTATAATGTAAGGAATTTTTATTTTGGAGGATTGTGTCTTGTTACTTTTCACAAACGGAGAAAAGCTGAATATAAATTATATAGACGAAGGCTCAGGGACTCCTGTTATTATTCTCCACGGATGGGGCGCAAGGGCCGAGACATATCGCAGTATTATAAATATGCTCTCCCCTCACTTCAGGGTTATTGTTCCCGATATGCCGGGGTTTGGCGGCTCGGATGAGCCGGGATTTGCGTATGATGCCGAAAATTATGCGGCGTTTGTCTGCGATTTACTCGCAGAGCTCGGCATCAAAAAAGCTCATTTTATCGGTCATTCGCACGGCGGCAGGACAATTATCAAGCTCTTTTCGCAAAAAAGAAATATATCTGCCGACAAAATCGTGCTTATAGACAGCGCAGGTCTTATAAGAAAAAAATCCTTTAAGCAAAAATATAAAATTGCAAAATTCAAGATAGCGAAAAAGCTCTTCGGCGTAAAGCTCATTTCAAAGCTCTTCCCTGATTATATCGAAAAGCTCCGCCGCAAGAATGGCTCTGCCGACTATGCCGCGGCATCGCCTGTGATGCGTCAGAGCATGGTTAAGGTGATAAACGAAAATCTTTTTGACAACCTTGCAAAAATTTCCTCGCCCACGCTTCTTATCTGGGGAGACAAAGACACAGACACACCGCTGAATCATGCAAAAACAATGGAAAGCAATATACCCGACTGCGGGCTTGTAATTATCCCCGGGGGAAATCACTTTTCTTTCCTTGCCGACATTGCGCTGACACACCGTGTGCTCTATTCGTTCTTCGGAGTATAAAACTGATTAAGGAGACATATTTTGAATCTTTTTCATTATTTTTATCTGATATCTGCGCTGGCAGGTGCCTGTCTTGCGACAATAAAGCAGGTGCATATGTTCCAGCTCAACGCATACAAGTATGTGTTCCATTTCGACTGGATAAAGAGTAATCTCTCAGATCTTCTTGCAGGCACGCTTGTGGCACTCGCTTCTTTTGTTTCCTGCTTTTTTGGAAACCCCGGTATAATAGTAGGAATTTTGCTAAATATTGTCTTTTCTCTTATGCATTTGCCGAAAAAAGCTAAAAAACCTCTTGTATATACCGCGCGTGTGATAAGAATGCTCATCACCGCGTCAGCGATTTTTGCCATTCTTGCAGTCTTGTCGGTAATATTTATCCTCACAGAAACAAGTATTTTTGTGTGTGAGCTTTATCTTGCTTTTTCATATCTTATGATTATGCTTGTAAATCTTTTGAACACTCCCGAAGAAAAGGCTGTTCGCAGATACTATATAAACGATGCGAAAAAGAAGATTAAAAATCTTCCCAACCTCACAGTCATCGGTATCACAGGCAGCTACGGCAAGACCAGTACAAAGTATACTCTCGCAAAGCTGCTCTCGGCAAAGTACAATGTACTTATGACTCCTGCAAGCTACAACACAACAATGGGAATTGTAAAGGTAATAAGAGAAAATCTCACCGCCGCACACGATATCTTTATCTGTGAGATGGGCGCGCGCAGCTGCGGTGAAATCAAGGAAATCTGTGATATTGTAAAACCGAAGCACGGTATTATCACCTCGATTGGTCCTTGTCATCTTGAAACATTCGGCAGTATTGAGAATATCATAAAAACAAAATTTGAGCTGTGCGATGCACTGCCCGACGACGGTATTATATTTCTCAACGCCGACAACGAGTATATAGCAAACAAAAAGGTAGACAAAAAGGCTGTCTACTACGGTATAGAAAATAAAGACATATCACACTTTACAGCCGAGAATATTACCGTTTCTGAAAACGGAACGGCATTTGACGCAGCAGGCGGAAGCTGCAGTTTTGCCCTTTCGTCAAAGCTGCTCGGCGAGCACAATGTTCTCAACATCATCGGCTGTGTCGCGTGTGCTGTAACGCTGGGTGTTACACCCGAGCAGCTTGCCGTCGCAGCAAAAAGACTCGAGAGCGTGCCTCACAGACTCTCGCTTGCAAAAGGACCGGGGTTTGTAATAATAGATGACGCATTCAATTCCAACCCCTCGGGCAGCAGAGCTGCGCTTAAAGTTCTGTCAGGCTTTGACGGATGCAAAATCCTCATAACCCCCGGCATGATAGAGCTCGGCGAGAAGCAGGATGAGCTCAACTACAAGCTTGGCGGATATGCCGCAAGCGTATGCGACATAATCTACCTTATAGGAGAAAGGCAGACAACAAGCATAAAAAAGGGCGTGCTCGATGCAGGCTTTGACAATGCGAATTTAGAGGTGTTCTCAAGAGTTGAGGACGCTATAATAAAGGCAAAATCGTATCCGTCCGGCAAGCGTAATATCATACTTATAGAGAACGATTTACCTGACAATTTCTGATATTGATACTTCAAAAAGGAGAAAGCATAAATGGCAATCAGAATCAAAGTAGGTGTATTTTTTGGCGGAAAGAGCGTGGAGCATGAGGTTTCGGTCATCTCGGGACTTCAGGCATATATGAATCTTGACAAAGAAAAATACGAACCTATTGCAATCTACATAACAAAGAACGGTGAAATGTATGTCGGCGAAGATATCTCAAAGATAGAGAGCTACAGAAGCAACATTTCGGCTCTTATCGCGCATAGCACAAGAGTTACTCTTGTAAACGACAAAGGCAGAGTTAATATTGTCCGTTATCCGTCAAAGACCTTTACAAAGGATGTAATCGACTATATTGATGTCGCGCTTCCTGTTGTACACGGTACAAATGTTGAGGACGGCACACTGCAGGGATATCTGCACGCCATCTCCTGCCCCTATGCAGGCTGCGACATTCTTTCTTCTGCGCTCGGCATGGATAAGTATGCGGCAAAAATGGTTATGAAAGGTGCCGGTCTTCCCGTTCTTGACTGTGTTGTTATCAAAAATACAGAGTACCTTACGGATGAAGACAGCTTTATAAACAAGGTTGAACAAGCCACAAGATACCCGGTTATCGTAAAACCCGTAAATCTCGGTTCAAGTGTGGGTATCAAAAAAGCATACGATACCGAATCGTTAAAAGAAGCTCTTGAATATGCATTCACCTTTGCCGACAAGGTGCTTGTCGAAAATGCAGTTGTCAATATGAAAGAGATAAACTGCTCAGTACTCGGCGATAAGGAAAGTGCAAAGGCCTCTGAGTGCGAGGAGCCTATCAATCACGACGAAATATTAAGCTACGCCGACAAATACCTCGGCGGTGCAAAAGGTGGCAAAACCGGCGCCAAAAGCGCAGGTATGGCTGATACCAAGCGCAGACTCCCTGCCGACATTGACGAACAGACAAAGAGTACAATTCAGCGCCTTGCGGTAAACGCTTTTATGTCGCTCGGCTGCGCTGGTGTGTCGAGAGTCGATTTTCTTATAGACACAGACAGTAATGAAATTTATATAAACGAAATCAACACAATCCCCGGCTCGCTGTCATTCTACCTCTGGGAGGCAAGCGGAATCAAATTTGCACAGCTGCTTGACGAGCTGATAAGGCTCGCACTCAAGCGTGAGCGCGAAAGCGAGAACATCAACTACTCGTTTGATACAAATATCCTTTCGGGTATGTCATTCGGCGGAGCAAAAGGCAAGGCATAGGCAATATAATAGAGCATAAAAGTCCGACAGAACCCCAGGTCTGTCGGGCCTTTTTCATATATACCTCAATTATTTCATAGAATGAATAAAAGTTCCTCTCAAGGCAACAATCGGAAAAAGAGGTGTAATATGAAAGAAACAAAAATATTTCTCAGAAAAAGCTCAATTAAACTTCTTGCCGCAGCCTATGTTCTACTCTTTTCAGTTTGTATGCTTCTGCCTCTCGTGCTAAGCGACAATACAAAAAACAGGGATATTATGTTACGGTTTGACAGTTACAGTGCTGCAGACACAGCATCACTCGATTACTCAATATCTGATAGTCTGCTGATACTGAAAAGCGAGAGCTCTCAACTGCCAACAATGCAGCAACCGACTATTTCCGACAAACTTACTATGATATCGCAAAATAAAGCAGAAGAGCCAAAAGAAGACACAATATTGACACAAAAAAAGGCTGAGACCGTGCAGGATCAAACAGAAAATGTGCAAGAAAGCACACCTGTTATAACAGAACAGACTGTACACGGCTTCTCGCAGCTGACGGTATACAACACATCCACAGAGCAAAATCTCATAATTCCGCTTGAGGAATATGTTCTGTCGGTACTGCTGGCGGAAATGCCGTCATCTTATGGGATAGAGGCGCTTAAAGCACAGGCAATAGCGTGCAGGACATACGCTGTATACAAGGCATCGGGCGGCGCACACGCAAGCGGTGCCGATATATGTACAAGCTCAGCGCATTGTCAGGCCTTTGCACAGCTGTCGGATATATCACAAGACTCTGACAAATATAAAAAGGCAAAAGAGGCAGTTGATTCGACAAAAGGTGTAATTATGATGTACGACTCAGCACCCATTCTTGCAGCATACCACTCGTCCAGCTACGGAGTCACAAGCTCGTCCGCCGAGGTCTGGGGAGGCGACAGAGCATATTTGCAGTCTGTACAAAGTTTTGAGAGTTCTATTCCTACTCTTTCGGTAGACAAGACCTACACATTCACATCTGATGAGTTTATGCAAAGAATTTCATCACTGAATTCTGCTCTTTCGACATTTTCTTATGGTGAAGCTTCCCAGTGTTTGTCGCAAAACCTCACTTCTTCAGGCAGATGTCATAGTGTTTTGGTGGGTGATGTGAAAATCAGCGCCTCTGCCTTTGTAAGCTCTTTCGGTCTGCGCTCACGCAAGTTTGACATAGCCTTTTATGACAACTCAGTGACAATCACCACACACGGCTACGGTCACGGAGTGGGACTCAGTCAGATGGGCGCCGAGTATCTTGCACAGCAGGGGTATACAAGCTATGAGATTCTCTCGCACTATTATACGGGAGTTTCTTACGGGACTGTAGCCTGAGGGAAGTATGTCTATATTAACAGCCTCAGCACGCTCACAGCGCCAGACAGACGATTGCATATTTCACATAACAAAAAACCGAAGGTTTTAACCTTCGGTTTTTGTTTTAGTAAAACTTATTACTCAGTTAGATCAAACGAGCTCGATGATCGCCATTTCTGCGCCGTCGCCTCTTCTGGGACCTGTCTTGAGAACTCTTGTATAACCGCCGTTTCTTTCAGCGTAAGAGGGAGCGATTTCATTGAAAAGCTTAGAAACCACATCTTCCTTTGTTATAAAAGCAAGAGCCTTTCTTCTTGATGCAAGGGTGTTTGCCTTGCCGAGAGTAATCATTTTATCTGTAAGAGCCTGTACTTCCTTTGCTCTTGTAGCAGTTGTTTCAAGTCTGCCGTTTTCGAGCAGGTAAGTAACAAGACCTCTGAGCATAGACATTCTATGTTCTGTCGGGCGTCCGAGTTTTCTTGTTCCTGGCATTGTCTATTCCTCCTTCGTACAAAGTATTTTCAAGAGTCAACTAATGTTAGTCTTCTTCTTTCTTGAGAGAAAGTCCCAAGGACTGAAGCTTTTCCTTAACCTCTTCGAGAGACTTCTTTCCGAGATTTCTAACTCTTATCATATCTTCTTCTGTTCTGTTAACCAAGTCTTTAACCGTATCTATGCCGGCACGCTTCAAGCAGTTGAAGGAACGCACTGACATGTCAAGTTCCTCAATGGTCATCTCATAAACTTTTTCCTGTTGAGTCTCAATAGCATCAACTACAGTTACTGCCTTCTTTGCTTCCTCAGAGAGGTCAACAAACAGGCTAAGGTGTTCATTGAGAATCTTGGCTGCAAGCGAGATCGCATCTTTTGCGGTAATTGTTGCGTCGGTTGTTACCTCTACTGTAAGCTTATCGTAGTCAGTTCTGCTACCTACACGGGTGTTTTCTACTTCGTAGTTTGCATTATACACAGGTGTGTAGATAGAGTCTGTATAGATTGTGCCCAACGGGGGATTTGCAACCTCTGCCTTGTTCTTATCACCTGAAACATATCCTCTGCCGTGGTTGAAAGTAATCTCCATATGGAGGCTTCCGCCCTCGCTGACATAAGCGATATGGTGGTCTTTGTTAAGAACTTCGATATCGGCGTCTCCCTTGATGCTGCCTGCAGTAACCTCACAGGGTCCGTGTTCGTCGATTACAACTGTCTTGCCGGGGCCCTCGCTGAAAAGCTTGGCTGTGATGCCCTTGATGTTGAGAATAATCTCGGGAACATCTTCCTTGACTCCGGGAACAGTAGAAATCTCATGTACAACACCGTCAATCTTAACGGATGTTGCAGCAACACCTGGAAGTGAGCTGAGCAGAACTCTTCTCAAAGAGTTGCCGAGCGTTGTACCGAAGCCCCTTTCGAGCGGTTCGATAACGAACTTGCCGTAAGAGCCGTCTTCAGATGTTTCAACAGTCGCTATATTCGGTCTTTCTATTTCTATCATTCCAAAACCCTCCTCAATTTGTAATTTTACAATAGTCATATACAGCTCATATCGCTGTACGAGGATTTCTATTACTTAGAGTACAACTCGACGATACGCTGTTCTTCGAAGGGGAAGTCGATGTCTTCTCTCTTGGGAAGAGCGATAATCTTAGCTGTAACATTTTCCTTATCAACCTCGATCCAAGCGGGAGCCTGTCTGTTGTCGAGATTTTCGATAAGTGACTTGATCTTTTCAGACTTGCGGCTTGCTTCTCTTATAGAGATTACATCGCCAACCTTCAACAACATTGAAGGAATGTCTGCTTTCTTGCCGTTTATGCGGAAGTGTCCGTGTACAACAAGCTGTCTTGCATCTCTGCGGGATTCGCCAAGACCCATTCTGAATACAACATTGTCGTATCTGCGCTCAATCATTGTAAGAAGGTTTTCACCTGTCATACCCTCTTTTGCGTCAGCCTTTGCAAAGTAGTTTCTGAACTGTCTTTCCTGAATACCGTAGTATCTCTTAGCCTTCTGCTTTTCGCGAAGCTGAAGTCCGTATTCGCCTATCTTCTTGCGTGCTGCGCCGTGCTGGCCGGGAGCTGTATTTCTTCTGTTGAGTGCACACTTTTCTGTGTAGCAACGCTCACCCTTGGAAAAGAGCTTAACGCCTTCTCTACGGCACTGTCT
>JAZNMZ010000087.1:0-14695 GCA_045580005.1 Eubacteriales bacterium
AAACAGTTAAGGTTGTTTCCGAAACAGCATACTCCGACGGTCCCCGTGCAAAGGTTAAGTGCTACGGAGCAGACAATGTAAACGAGGGCGTTGCTATCATGAGACTTGAGAATGTTGGTGTATCTATCACAGGTAACTCAACTAACCCCACAAGATTCCAGCACCCCGTTGCAGGCACTTACAAGAAGTGGTGTAACGAAAACGGCGTTAAGTACTTCTCAGTTGCATCAGGCGGTGGTACAGGCCGTACACTTCACCCCGACAACATGGCTGCAGGCCCCGCTTCCTACGGTCTTACAGACACAATGGGAAGAATGCACGGTGACGCTCAGTTCGCAGGCTCATCCTCTGTTCCCGCTCATGTTGAGATGATGGGACTTATCGGTATGGGTAACAACCCCATGGTTGGTGCTACTGTTGCTGTTGCTGTTGCGGTTGAAGAAGCTACAAAGTAATTAAATACCAAAATAACAAAAAAATCTGTGCCCGCGGGCACAGATTTTTTGTTTGTCTAAATTTGTTTTTTTATTGCTCAGACAGTATTGTCGGTTTACGGAATTATCGGTATATCTTTTTTCGCCTCTGCGATAATGTCAATAAACTTCCTTACCTGATTTGTTATAGATACAAGACCTTCTTTTTCTATTTTGTCAAAATCCATAAATGTACGGGCGCCCGATACAGCACAAGCTCCACACTTAATAAAGTCTGCTGCATTTTCGGGTGTTATGCCGCCTGACGGAATAAGGTTTACTTCAGGGAACACCATTTTAAGATTGGTCATGTATTTTGCCCCACCAAGTGCGCCCGGGAATATCTTAACCATTGTTGCACCCTTACGCATAGCGTTAAACACTTCTGTTGCAGAAAAAGCCCCACTGAATACAGGAACATTATATCTGTTTGCAACATCAATTACATCATCAATAACACAGGGGTTTACAATGATACTTCCACCGTGCATAATTACCTCGCGTGCAGATGCAGGATCGAGTACCGTACCTGCGGCAACAAGCATTTCATCTCCGAAGTGCTGCGAAATAGCCTCTATAGCCTCAAGAACTCCAGGGGTTGTCATTGTAACCTCAAGAACTCTTGCACCACCATCATACATAGCCTGCGCATAGGCAATGTAGTCATCCTTCTTATGAAGCTTTATGCAAGGCAAAATACCTGTTGATTTTGTCTGATGAATAACATACTCCTTAAGTGACATATCCTGTTTTCTCATTTTTATTTCTCCTTTATTTTAATTTTTGCAATCATTTTACCAAGCTCTATGGGTTCATCCTTACAAATACACGGCATATGAGCGTCCTGCGGAAGAGTAATCATAAAATATCCTCTTTCAAGTGTCAGAATGTCGCCTTCTCCCTGCAAAAATGCAGCATCGGATGCCTCATCATAGCTTATTTCCTTAAGCTTTTTAAGATCCGAATATCCGATACATTCGGTGCCGTATGCGACAAAGTGAATATCTATATTCTTCTTATGTGCCTCAAATTTGCATTCTGCAATATCTTTTGTCATCATCGGGCGAGCCTTTACGATAACATCAGTTCCTTCGATGCTTATGTCGTCCTTTTCGAACTTTGCGTCACTGACAGTTGCAAAAAAATCAAGAGCCGCTCTTACATCGTCACCAAGAACATAATAATTTTTTCTGTTTTCAATATGATCAATAATCATAACTTTCTCCTTATCTGTTTACTCTGCCAGATGCGTCGCCGCCCATTAAGCGCTTTACCTCTTCCAAAGTTGCTAGGTTAAAATCTCCTGAAATAGTCTGCTTGAGAGCAGATGCAGCTGTCGCAAACTCACAAGTGTCCTTTATCGACATTCCATTCAACAATCCATAAATCATACCTGCCGCAAAGGAAGCTCCTCCGCCGCCTCTGTCAACAAGATGAATGCTGTAATTTCTTGAACGATAAAATTCTTTTCCGTCATAAATCAGAGCAGACCAGCCGTTGTCGGATGCAGAATAGCTTTCGCGAAGAGTTGAGCCGATATATTTAAATCCGAATTTTTCCTTGAGCTTAACAAAAACATCTTTATATGCTTCTATATCAAGCTGACCTTTTGTTATGTCGGTGTTCTCGGGCTTAAAGCCGAGTACTTTTTCCGCATCCTCTTCGTTTCCGATACAAACATCAACATACTGCATAAGCGGAATCATAACCGACTGTGCTGTTTCGGGACTCCAGAGCTTGCTGCGGTAATTAAGGTCCACGCTTACTGTAACCCCGTGCTTTTTCGCCGCTTTCATTGCCGCCTCAACGAGCTTTGCCGCCTTAGCGCTTATTGCAGGTGTAATACCTGCCACATGGAACCAGTCGGCATCGCTGAAAATACCGTCAAAATCAAACTCTTCAGGATCAGCATCAGAAATGGCAGAATATTTTCTGTCATATACAACATTAGATGCTCTTACAGAAGCACCGTTTTCGTAAAAATTAAGTCCCATACGCTCGCCGCCTCTTACAATGTAAGAAGTGTCTACGCCCTGTTCTCTTAATTTGTTTACTGCTGTCTGTCCAAGCGGATTCAGTGGCAGTTTTGTTATGTATCTTGATTCAAGACCAAATCTTGCTGCCGATACTGCTACAATTGATTCGTCTCCGCCATAATATGCCTCATACTCTGTAGCCTGCTCGAAGCGCAGGTTGTTCTTCGGCATAAAACGAACCATCATTTCACCCATTGTTACTACTCTCATTTTGTGTCCTCTCCTTTTTTTATGATTTTCCGTAACTATTAAGAAAATAGTCCCTACCTCTTATAACATTCTCTTCAGAAACCATCTGCATCTCCCCTGCTGCCAGAAGATGCAAATACATTTTGCAACTTTTCTCTACAACCTGACAGCAAACTTTTGCTTCTTCAAGGTCGTGGCCGAAGCACATAGGACCATGATTTCTGATAAGAATTGCATTTGACACTGTAACCGAATCTGCTACAACCGTCCCCAGCTTTTCGTGCATATCGGACGGAACAAATTCGGAAGATAGCGGTATTTCTCCACCGAGCAGCTGACACATCTCTTCAGAAATAACGGGAACCCCCTCATTGCGGGCAGCTGCCGCCATAGCATAGGTAGAATGCATATGAATAATTGCGCCTACATCAGGTCTTTTCTGCATTACCATTCTGTGTATTGCTCTTTCACTAGTCGGAAGCAACTCTCCCGACACTTTATTACCATCAATAGAAATGACAACGAGGTCTTCGGGTTTCATAGTCTCATACGCTACCTTTGAAGGCGTAATAAGTATATTCCCGTCATCGAGCCTTACGCTTATATTGCCCCAGGTGCCGATAATAAGGCCTTTTTCTTTAAGCCATAGACAGGTGTTTATAATTTCCTGTCTGAGTTTCAAACAGTCTTTCACTTCTCAGCACGCTCCTGTTTTGCATATTTGTGTGCCTCTTCCAGATTTTTTCTAACCTGAACAGCCCCGGCTTGAAGAAACATATAATCAGCACCAGTTGAAATCATATCAAATCCCATTTCAGACCAGTATCTTAATTTTTCACAACCCATTTCGCCGACTGATAAACCAACATATTTGCCTGCTGCTTTTAATTTTGTAATTGTTTCTTTTATTATCTTTGTAACAGTCTTTCCGTAAATATTTCCAAGTTCATTTATCGAACCCGATAAATCATTAGCCCCGAAAATGTACCCGTCGATATACTCGTTTTTCATTATTTCATCAAGGTTATTCACCGCATCAATATGTTCTATTTGTATAAATCTGCAAACATTTGTCTTTGTGTTGTCAACATACTCCTGAGCTCCCCCATAACCGTAATCAGCAGCATTCATAGGTCCAAATCCCCTTGTACCGTATGGCGGATAAAGAGTACTTGCAATCAAAGAATTTGCCTGTTCTGCAGTTTTTATCATTGGGAAAATAATGCCGTCTACACCCAATTCCAAAACTTTTTTGGTAAATGTCAGGTCATCCTGAGGAACACGCACAATGACAGCCGTTCCGGTTGCTTTTATCGCAATTATATCCGCTAATACACTTTCAATCGGCTTGTAACTGTGTTCAAGGTCAATCCATATATAATCATACCCTGCCATACCTATAATTTTAGCTACCGTAATGTCTGTTAAATATGTATGTGTTCCTATCATTTTTTCTTTGTTTTTAATCTTTTTCCTCAACATTTGCTTTTTCCCTTTCAGTTAGAAGATCGCTTTTAAAATTATTTATTTTTTATATAGTCGGGGTTAAGAATAGTTTTAACCGTTTTTCCGGCAAAGAAATCCGCCACATTCTTAGCCGCCATCATTCCGGCTTTCTCGTGACCTTCAATCGTACATGCACCTGTATGCGGTAAAAGTACAGTATTCTTAGCCGTCAAAAGCGGGTTGCTTGGATCCGGCGGTTCTGGGAAGAACACATCCATACCGGCTCCGGCAATAACATCGTTATTCAATGCGTCTGCCAAATCTTCCGGCACAACAAGTCTGCCCCTGCCTGTGTTGATAATAATTGCATTCTTCTTGCATTTTGATAAAAATTCTTTGTTTATCATTCCGTTTGTTTCGGGTGTTGACGGAACATGAAGACTTATAATGTCTGCTTGTTTTTGAATTTGTTCAACAGAAGCGTATTCAACACCAAGTTCCTTTGCCGCAGTTTCATTCCAGTATAGGTCGTAAGCAATTATACGGCAACTAAAGCCAGAAAGAATTTTAGCAAGTTTTCTTGAAATATCACCAAAACCAATAATACCTATTGTTTTACCTTCAATTTCAAAGCCTGTTTTGCTTTCAAAAAATCTGCTCCAGTCATTATTTCTTACTTCTTTATCAGAGCTTGGAATACTGCGAAAAACTGCCAACATCAGCGCAAGAGCGCATTCAGCCACCGCAGTTGACAGTGTGCCTGCTGCATTACATACCGCCACACCGCATTCAGCGGCAGTAACCTTGTCAATTTCATCGGTTCCCACGCCATAGCGTGAAACCAATTCGAGATCGCCTTTTAATTCTTTAAAAACTTCTCCCGGAAGTTTTTCTCCACAGGTAATAAGAGCGTTATATCCCTTTAATTTATCTGCCCAGTCAAGTGCGTTTCTCGTGTCCATGTCAAGAACATCTGCTTTATGCCCGTTTTCCTCAAGATAATCTTTTATACGGGTTCTCATACTAAGCTTTTGTTGTTTGCCTAAAATAGCGATTTTTTTCATGGTTTACTCCTCACATATTTTCACTGTTATTTTTGTTGCATTAGGATAGTTTTTTCTGACAAAACCTTTCATGCAATCATCGAAAGGTATTTCTTCTGTTATTATAGGTAACAAATCTGGCTTATGCTTTTCCAAAATCGCAAGTACCCCTGACATATTGTCGAACTCACCCATTACTCCAAACATATTTAGCGACTTTGACACTATGCTGTCAATGTTTACTTCTTTTTCCTTATTTTCATAAAAACCTATTAATGCTACCATACCTCGTGTTGCTGCAATTTCAATAGCCTGAATATATGTTCCCGACGCTCCCGAGCATTCAAGAACAAAATCCACTCCCTTTCCGTTTGTGAGTTCTTTAACTCTTTCAATCGGATCACATTCTTTAATGTTTATCACTTCGGAGCCCAAGCTCTTTGCAACCTCAAGCTTTTCATTATTTCTTCCTATGGTAATAACTCTTTTTGCTCCAAGAGCTTTTGCAAGCAGAACTGCCGACATAGCGATACATCCCGTACCGATCACCGCAACGGTAGACTCATCTGTTATTTTCATTCTTTTTATTCCGCCATAGGCAACAGACAGCGGTTCTGCCAAAGATGCTGCTTTCAAAGAAATACCATCAGGAATCTTGTGAAGGTGATGCTTTGGAATTATGTAATACTCCGAGAACGCACCGTCATATATGGGGTCAATCGTACCAACATTCAGCATATGGCTGCACGAGGAATAATCTCCTCTTTTGCAGGCATCGCAGACTCCGCAAGCAACAGCATTGTCGCCAACAACTCTATCCCCTTTTTTGAATTCGGTAACACCCTTTCCTACCTCTTCAACTATACCCGACCATTCATGTCCTGGTCTTAGCGGATATGTTACCTGTCCGTTTTCTGCAAAACTACACTGGCTTGAAAACAAATCCTGATCAGTACCGCAAATTCCGCAATAGCAGACCTTTACCAAAACAGTATTATCAGACACCTGAGGAATCGGCATATGCGCAAAAGCGCCCTTGCCATATCCTTCACTCAAAAAAACTTTCATTTGCTTTTCCATAGTATTACTTCTCCTCACATCGTATTTTTAATGTAAATTCAACAGCTTCCTCGGGCTTGATGACAGATTCCGCACCGGCTTTTTGAGCATTAATCGGATCATCAAACAGCGCCGTACAGGGTTCAAGGGCAACATTATACATTTCGTTAAGGTCTCCAGGATTCATCCAGACACCAAGATACTTCACACTGTCACCAATAAATTCAAGCGATACCCGTAAATTGCTTTTTGGATATACTATTCCGCATTTCATGGGGATTTTTTGCTCTGTGTAATAATATTTGTATTGGTTGTTTGAACCGTATTTTTGAAGTTTACTGATTTTATCGTCGGTAGGAGGATTTCCAAACATAACTCTGATATTGTCGTCGGAAAAATCGCTCACAACTTGTGCATCTTCTTCTCCCTTAAACATCATATGTCCTGCCCATATATACGGAAAATCGAATTTGTTATGGTTCTCTATCCCGTATTTTATACACAATGTCCCATCTTCGACAAAAACTGTTTTCTTGTATGTAATATTCAACTTCGGGAGAGTACATTCAAATTTAACCGAGTCATTTTCAATTTTGCAACTGTGCTCCCTTCGGCATACCTCGCCGTGATCTATATAATCCATCCCGTTTATCATACAAGGGTCTATTGTAGGAAACATATCATCAAAAGCACTGCACTCACTGTCAATATAACTCGAATCTATAAAGAGCCTTTTATATTTTTCCTGCGGTGCAACAGCAAAAAGTTCCTGCCCGTTTTTTGTTTTAAAAGATGCAAATTTTGCCCCATCTTCAGGCAAGAATAAGGCTTCAAACCCTTCTTCGTGAATTTTAATAGCCGGTCTGTCCTTGTAAAATACTTCTGAAATCATTTTACATATCTCCTTTTACAGACTTATTGTTTCACCAGGGCGCATTAGAATATATTCAACATCCTTGTGTTTTTCATCCATTTCCGTCTTAAAAATATGAGGATTGCCGCCATGCTCAGCAAAATTCCAATAATGGCACGGAATGCAGAGTTTAGGAGAAATTATTTCTATTGCTTTTGTCGCCTCTTTTTCGTTAAGGTTACCAAAGGCCCCGTTTATAGGCATAATCATAACATCAAGTTCTTTCAGCTCATCATTCAGAAAATAATCCTCTCTGTAAGCTGTATCACCTGCGATGTATATTCTTTTGTTGTCCACCGTAATAAGTAAGCCTATTGCGTCAGGTGTTTCTTCACCGTGATCACACGGCATAGCTTTGACAGTAACACAGTCGTTTTTAAAAATGTCCCCATCTTTGATGTATGTAATACGCTCTTTTTCAAGATTCAACCTTTCAGCCTCAGTCTTAACATCGTAGGCGCAAAGGAGCTGCGTTTTTTTGTCAGACATTATAAGCGGAACAGAATCAGGATCAAAATGATCGTAATGGGCGTGTGTTGCGATAAGCAGATCTAGCTTGAGCTCCTGCGGATTAAATATATACGGCATTAATCTTTTGAATCCAAAATATCTTTCGCAGCAATCGGACAAATACAAATCAACACCTATTCTGTATCCCGACTTACTTTGGATAATAAAACCTGCCTGTCCTGCAAATGTAAGAGTCAGTTCGTTTTTCATCTCTTTTTGCTCACCTTTCATTTTGCGTAATCGGTTACGCTTGTAAATTAATTATATTCCCCAAATTATTTATTGTCAAGTATTATTTAAAAAATATTGAAATTTTACGCAAAAACTGTTACAATATGAATAAAGCGGAGGTGCAAAATGAAAGAAAAAAGGGTTACCATCTACGATATAGCAGAAAAAGCAGGGGTTTCGGTGGGAACTGTTAACCGTGCGCTCAGCAACAAGCCGAGAATCAGCCCTGCAACCAAAAAGTTAGTGCTTGATACTGCAAAAAAGCTTGGTTACAAAGTAAATGTGGCGGCACAAGGTCTACGGCGTTCGCCTATAACAATAGGTGCAATTCTTTTTTGCCCCATAGAAGAATATGTTGATTCAATCATTGAAGGAATGCGCTCTTCTGCCGCTGACCTTGAAAAATACAATGTCACCGTAGATGTCCGCAAAATCGCTTATACAAACAGCAAGGACTGCTTAACTAAAACCTGTGAGCTGATAAACACCTTTGCCAAACAAAGATACAACGGAATTGTTTTGTTCATGTCCTCAATGGTTGAAGAAATGAATGAATTATCGGCACTTATCGATGAGCTTACGAAAAAAAATATTTTCTTCGCCACCGTTGCAAACGACATTCCCGGAAGCCGTAGAGTCATTCATGTTGGCGTTGATGCTTTTATAGCAGGAAAAATGGCAGCCGAAATGCTTGAATTATCATGTGAAGGCAGAGATATAGCTCTACTCGTAGCAAGTACAACTTCGCCGGTAAATACTGATTACATAAACGGTTTTTCCGAATACGCCAAAGGCAATATCTTTTCGGATATAAAAATTTACAGCCACTACGACAACAAGGACAAAATAATCGAAGTTACGCAGAAGCTGTTGGAGGACAATCCGAATCTTGGCGGAATATATATGGCAACCGCAAGTTCTGCAATTGCTTGCGAGTGCATTAAGAATTCAAATGTAAAAGATATAAGCATTATAACCACAGACCTTTTGAGAGAAACGCCAGTGCTTTTGAACAGCAAAATTGCGAACGCTACTATATTTCAGAATCCATACAGACAAGGACGAAATGTTATCAAATTGTTTTATAACTATATTACAAAGCAGACAGACGCCGGCGTACATCTTATCACTCCTCACATTCTTCTTTCCTCAAATCTTACACCATATTTGAACAACGAGATGCAATAACTCTTATTTCTTTGCACCGTTGCAAAAAAGCAAGGTAAATAAACAATTTCAGATTTAGCAGACGCTTGGATATAAGTCGTTTTTACATGGCTTAAAAAACGCTTCAACATAGGGTAACAACCCCATAGTTTGTGCTTCTGTTGCTGTTGAAGAAGCTACAAAGTAATTAAATCCAAAATAAAAAAATCTGTGCCCGCGGGCACAGATTTTTGTTTGTCTAAATTTGTTTTCTTTTTATTGTAGGGGCGAGCGACGCTCGCCCGTCTTTCATGTGATATTTTGCGGACGACCAATGGTCGCCCCTACGGTATGTCCCGGGCAAACACAGACTCATATGTTATATGGAAGTTCATTAATATCAATTTCAAGATTCTTGGAAATCATATAAAAAAGTAAATATGTTTTCAATATTTACCTGCCCGTCCTACAAGGTAATCGAGCGTCACATTATAATAATCGGCGAGCTTGATTGCTGCCCAAAGCGGAAGCTCACGCTCTCCCCTCTCATATCTCTGATACACGGTAAGCTGCATATTAAGATAGCTCGCTATGTCTTTTTGTGTCTTGTCGCTGTCTTCTCTCAGGTCTTTTACCCGTCTGTAAATCTGCATAACGCCACCGCCGACATATATTATTTCCTGAAGTATTATACATTAAAACACCGTTTGGTACTAGATGATAACACCATATGGTGTTGACAAAAACACCGTATGGTGTTATAATAGTACAACAACAAGGCATTCTGTTTGTCGGGTGTTTTGACAAAAAGGATTGTTTTGCAAAGATTAAATATTTCAGGAGGTACAAACTATGACACTGCAAGACATAAAGCTTGTAATTTGGGATCTTGACGAAACATTTTGGCGCGGAACAATAAGTGAGGGCGAGATACAGCCTATAGAGGAAAATATCAGGTTTATACGCAACACTACAGATATGGGAATCGTACACTCAATATGCTCCAAAAACGACTTTTCTGTAGCCAAAGACAGATTGGGTAAAATAAAACTGTGGGAATATTTTGTGTTCCCCTCTGTCGACTGGACACCAAAAGGAAGCAGAATAAAAAACATCATTGATACTATGAAGCTTCGCGCTGTAAATGTACTTTTTATAGATGACAATGTTCAGAATCTAGCAGAGGCAAAGCATTTCTGTCCCGGCATTATGACCGCTCTTCCGCACGAAATAACACCCTTATATATTGAAGCCGAAAATGCAGAGCACAAAGATACCGCTCACAAACGGCTTAAGCAATACAAAGTTTTGGAAGAAAAGGAAGCTTCGCGCAGTGAATTTGAGTCCAACGATGATTTTTTGTTTTCCTGTAATATTAGGGTTACAATCAACAATGACTGCGAAAAGCTCCTTGACCGCTTACATGAACTTATAATGCGTAGCAATCAGCTGAATTATACAAAATTCAGGCAGCCAAAAGAAGACCTCGAGCATTTAATAAAGAATAAAGATGTAAAAAGCGGTTATGTTTCTGTAAAAGACAAATTCGGCGACTACGGAATTGTAGGCTTTTTCGCAATAGAAAACGGCAGTGCCATACACTATGTTTTTTCATGCAGAACGCTTGGTATGAAAGTGGAACAATATGTTTACAAAACGCTCGGCTGTCCACGCATTGATATTGTCGGAGATGTCGTGTCTGAGCTTAACTGCGACTTTCTTCCTCCCTGGATTAATCAGGAGATAGACGACGCACAGGAAGAACAAAAAACAGTACAGACAAGTAAAATTCTTTTAAAAGGACCTTGCGATATGTCACAAATGCACGCTTTTCTTAATTCGTGCAGCAATCTCACAAGAGAGTTTACCTACGCAGGTGATTCTGGCATGCTTGTTGAGGGACACAATCACACTGCGCAGATTATAACCGCTCTTTTCGCCTCGGCAGAAGAAAAGAACAGCATATTTGACGACACCCCTTTTTTGGATAAAAAAATGCTTGACATATCTCTATGCAATGAAAAATATGATGTCGTAGTTTTATCTATGCTGACAGACGGTAATCTAGGCATATACAGACACAAAAAAAGCGGTCATTGTATAGCTTTGTGTGAGAAATACTATGACATCACAGACCGCAAAAACGCTCAAAGCTACATAAACGGCAGTATTTTTACATCCGGAATAAAATTGACCGAGGCAGCTCTGTCTGACTTCTGCGAAAAATACGAATATGTGAACAACAGCGACTGGAGCATTACCATACAAAATCTCGAGAAAATACACAAATATATAGGAAAAGATACAAAGCTCGTTCTTTTGTTGGGCTCCGAGCAGGAATGCCCAAAAGCCAACCAGAAGCCGTCGTATGCCTCAAGGCACCTTGAGCACAGCCTTCTGAACAATGCGGTGCGAAAATGGGCAAGTGACAAAGAAAATGTAATTCTTCTGCCATATGACAAATATTTAAGAAATAGATCGGGCTTTCTTGATACAATCAATCATTTTGAAAAGCGCGTATACTTTGAGCTGGCGAATGACCTGGCAGAAATATTTAGCAAAACCGCAGGAATCAATGTCACTGCAAAAAGTAAAAAGAACCTGTATATTTCGATTGTTATGCAAAAATTGCGTAAAATCAGAGCAAAGCTGAGAAGTATTTTATAATATTTATCAACGCTTAAAACAAAAAACACATTCTGAGATTTCTCCCGGAATGTGTTTTTTGCTTATTATTCGTAATCCACTACATTTACCCACGAGAGAAGAAATTCTCTTTCCTCGGCGTTGCCCTTTACAGACTGAGAGGCTGCAACTATCGGCATCCACTTCTGTACATACTGCATTGCAGTGTCACTCTTTTTGCAGAACAGTTTGAGGTACTTATCGGCAAGCTCGCGCTTTCCGTCAAGGCAGAAGAGAAGATATGTTCTTGCCACATCAGCAGAAGCATTGCCCTGTGTTGCGTGTGCCCAGTCGATAATATACGGTGTGCCGTCAGCAGATATTACGATATTTGACGGATTGAAATCGCCGTGACAGACCTTGTTGTGCTTGGGCATACCCTCAAGACGGGTGTGCAGCTCATAGCGTGTTGTCGCGTCAAGGTCAGATATTGAAATCTTGCGTGTCATCTTATCCTTGAGCTTTGTTAAAAGCTGCGACTTCTTTGAATGCACTTCAAGCTGAAGGTTGACAAAAAGGTCGAGGTATTCGTCGGATTTTTCAGGATTCTTTTCCATAAGCTGTGAGAGTGTTTCGCCCTCGATATATTCAAGCACTATCGCCCACTTGCCGTCGATCTTTGTGACCTCAAGGATTTTGGGAATATTGAGTCCTGTTTCTTCTATTCTTGCCTGATTGAGTGCTTCGTTGAGAACATCTGCCTTTGAATAGCTTTCGTTAAAGAGCTTTATACATTTTCCCTCGTCAAAGTATATTGTCTTGTTTTTGCTGACTGCTACAATTTTTTCAAGCTTCATAATCTGTTCCTCTCTTTACTTAAATTCAGGCTTTCTTGCCCTTGCTCTTTGTTGCCTTGACAGGGCGCTTGCCATAATAAGCGTTAAGGTACATCTGTCTTATTTCACTCATAAGAGGATATCTCGGGTTTGCACCTGCGCACTGGTCATCAAAAGCCTGCTCAACCATTTCGTCAAGGTTGTCAAGAAAAGCCTTTTCATCTATACCGTAATCCTTAATTGTTGCCTTGATACCAACCTTTTTCTTAAGCTCGTTTACAGCAGCGATAAGGCTCTCGAGCTTTTCTTCATCACTCTTGCCTGCAAGTCCAAGGTAGTCTGCAATTTCGGCATAGCGTGCGAGTGTGTGAGGATGGTCGTACTGAGAGAATGTACCCATCTTTGCAGGGGCATCCGACGCGTTGAAGCGGAGAACCTCCTCTATCATAAGAGCGTTTGCAACACCGTGAGGCAGATGGTGGAACGCGCCGAGCTTGTGAGCCATAGAGTGGCATACGCCGAGAAAGGCGTTTGCGAATGCCATACCCGCCATTGTAGCGGCGTTTGCCATTTTCTCTCTCGCCTGCACATCTGTGCTGCCATTCTCATATGCTCTGGGAAGATATTCAAAAATTGTCTTGAGTGCCTTGAGCGCAAGACCATCTGTGTAATCTGTTGCGAGCATTGCGGCATACGCTTCAAGAGCGTGTGTCACAGCGTCGATACCCGACGCAGCTGTAAGTCCGCGGGGCGCCGACATATGGAAATCTGTATCAACGATTGCCATATTGGGGAGGAGCTCATAATCGGCAAGAGGATACTTCACACCTGTATTTTCGTCTGTAATAACTGCAAAAGGAGTTACCTCAGAGCCAGTACCGGCTGAAGTGGGGATTGCGATAAAATATGCCTTTTCGCCCATCTTGGGGAATGTGTAAACACGCTTACGGATATCGATAAATCTCATCGCCATATCCATAAAGTCTGCTTCGGGATGCTCGTAGAGAACCCACATAATCTTAGCTGCGTCCATAGCAGAGCCGCCTCCAAGAGCAATTATTGTGTCGGGCTTGAATGCCGTCATCTGAGCCGCGCCCTCTTTTGCACATCCGAGAGTCGGGTCGGGAGCCACATCAAAGAAAGTTGTATGAGCAATGCCCATCTCATCGAGCTTATCTGTAATCGGCTTTGTGTAGCCATTCTCATAAAGGAATGTATCTGTTACGATAAACGCTCTCTTCTTGCCCATAACGCTCTTGAGCTCATCAAGAGCAACAGGCAGACAGCCTTTCTTTATATATACCTTTTCGGGTGTTCTGAACCAAAGCATATTTTCCCTTCTTTCTGCCACTGTTTTGATGTTGATAAGGTGCTTTACGCCAACATTTTCGGATACCGAGTTGCCGCCCCATGAGCCGCAACCGAGTGTGAGCGACGGAGCGAGCTTGAAGTTATAAAGGTCGCCGATACCGCCGTGAGAGGAGGGTGTGTTAACCAAAATTCTGCAGGTCTTCATTCTTCCTGCAAATCTGTCTATTTTTTCGGTTTGTGTAACTTCATTGAGATATACAGAAGATGTATGACCGTAGCCGCCGTCGGCAACGAGTCTTTCTGCCTTGTCAAGAGCCTCGTCAAAGGTCTTTACCTTGTACATTGCAAGCACGGGAGAGAGCTTTTCGTGAGCAAACTCCTCAGAAAGCTCAACCGAATCTACCTCGCCGATGAGTATCTTTGTTTCCTCAGGAACATTCACGCCTGCAAGCTCTGCGATTGTTGATGCCCTCTGGCCTACAATCTTTGCATTGAGAGCACCGTTGATGATAATGGTCTTTCTTACCTTTTCTGTTTCGCTCTCGTTCAGGAAGTAGCAGCCGCGGCGAGAAAATTCTTCCTTAACCGCGTCGTATATACTCTCAAGAACAATTACAGACTGCTCGGAAGCGCATATCATACCGTTGTCAAATGTCTTGGAGTGAATAATAGAGTTAACAGCGAGAAGTATGTCTGCACTGTCATCGATAATAGCCGGAGTGTTGCCTGCACCGACACCAAGGGCAGGCTTGCCTGAAGAGTACGCAGCCTTGACCATACCGGGGCCACCTGTGGCAAGGATGATGTCTGATTCTTTCATAACAGTATTTGTCATCTCAAGACTTGGAACATCAATCCAGTCGATAATTCCCTCGGG
>JAZNMZ010000088.1:0-6982 GCA_045580005.1 Eubacteriales bacterium
GGTGTGAGGTCTGCAAGGATTTCATCATAGCTTGCAGGCTGTATGTAGTCTTTTCTGTATCTCGGCTCGATACGGTCAATACCAAAGTCCACATCAATGTGGAGAGGGTTAGGCGCTGAAAGCGCGAGTGTGGATTTACCAATACCGGGATAACCGGCTACGAGAATTCTTATCTTTTTTGCTCCGTCCTGGATTTCATTAGGTTTTCTAATCATTGTTTTTCTCCTTTCAAATTTGAAAATAAATCGTTCATAAGTTTGTTTGCTTCATCATCAGGAATACCAACTATATCGTGTTCGCCTTGGTAAAATCCCAATTTTAAGATAATGATGTTACCAACAATGGGGTCTCCGTGTATGTGGCTTAGGTATAAGCGACTTCCTATCGGGTTTATTGGTTTTCCTTTCAACTTGCCCTCTTCGTCAACTATCATTACATAGTCGGTGGGAAGTCCTTTCGGATAAACATTTTCCATATATCCGCCAATAGCCTTTCTAACAATTTCGTATAACGGCTTTCCGTTCTCCGAAACATCTATAAGAGAGATTACATTATCGGTTGTTACTGTTATTGCTTTCATTTCTTTCCACCTTCTTTTTGCGGTTATAGCGTTTTACTACATCCGTCAACCAATCCTGCATTGTCGCATATCCATCTGCCTTTACATTGTGTTGCAACTCCTCATAGACATCATTTTCTAATCGGCAAGAGATACGACAAGTCAAGCGGTGATGGTCTTTCTTACGCTTCTTTTTAAGCTCCGGGGCGAATGTGTCCCGAATAGCTTCGGCAGCATCAGGCAAAAGACAAACTCCGTATGCTTCGCCGTTTTCACATTTACTTTGAACGGTCTTGTCGTACTTGGGATAAAGAGCCTTGACAACTGCGACCATATCCTTTGCAGGAATATTTTTGCTAATTCGTAGCTTTTTCAAATCAAGTTCCATAGGCTTTTCCTCCGTTCAGCTTGACAACTGACCTCTTTCGCGGTAAAATGTAATCAGGATTTTTTCCTGTTGGGTGTACCGGTTCAGGCGGTGCGCCCTCTTTTTTTCTGCAATCGCAAGCCTCACCAAAATCAAGGTTTGCACCGCAGAATTCGCAAGTAATAAATTTTGGTATATTAACCACTCCTCTCTGGTGTCGGCACATCTAATTTTGTGCTTCCGATTTCAGCCATTCTTCGTACTCTTCTTTGATGCCAGGTCTTTCAAAGAAACATCTCACGCTTGAAGCAAGAATACTGCATCCTAAATCGTAATCTGCATCCGTTATTAAATTGGCATCAACTTTTACCGTATGTAATTCTTGCTCTACCGTGTTCAACTCAACACCTCCTCCAATAATGTTTAGCGACTAAACACTTTATCCAAAAAAAATTTGGCTTACGGGTACACCAAGAGCCTGCGCTATTTTGGATAGCGTTTTTGTGGTCGTGGAAGCATTATCATCATTTTCCAATGATGCAATGATTGCACGGCTTACACCGCTTTTGTTTGACAATTCTTCCTGTGTGATGCCCTGTTTTTCGCGGACTTCCTTAATCTTGTAGCCCATACCTGCACCTCCTCTCAATATCGTTGGGCTGTTTAGCCACTAAACATATAATACACCAAGAAAAAATGTTTGTCAAGTGTTTTGGACAAATTTTGTAAAAAAATTTTTACATCTTGCTTGACAAACTAAACAATATAATGTATAATAAATTAAACAAGAAATGAGGGATAAACAATGACAATAGGCGAATTTATCAACAATTATCTACTTGACCATCAAATGTCACAGAGACAGTTTGCAAAGAAATGTAATTTTTCAAACGGCTACATCTCTATGCTTATAAATAATGTAAATCCAAAGACGGGCAGACCTCTTGTTCCGTCTTTAACTGCATTGCTCTCTATTGCCAGAGCTATGGGGATAACACTTGACGAACTTATAAACACCGTTGACGATATGGATGTTGATATTTCAGCTGCAAAAAATTTGCCCGCTGCTGAAAAGAGCAACGGGCGAGTAAACGAATTTGTTGAATTGTTTTCGCAATTAACGGATGAACAGCAATCTCTCATTGTTTCTCAGATAAAAGGGATTTTATCAAATCAATAATTGCATCCTGCGCATCGGTAGAAAGCTGCGAGAATAAATCGGCAGCTTGATTGATTTCTAATGTATTGTTTTCATTAGAGGGCATAGCTTTGGTGTTTTGATTATCCACAGTAATCGCTCCTTTCTTAATCATCCGCTACCGATAGCTGGAATTATATTATAACACAATTATTACACTTTGTCTGCGATTTGTGAAAAAATATCTTTTCGCAGTTTTTCAAGGTCATATAGTGTATAATGTTATTTTGGAGGCATAAATGAAAAAGTTGACACTTGCATTCCTTTTCCTTTGTCTATGTTTTAATCTTTCGGCCTGCAATGAGAAAAGCAAAGAGCCGAACATAAGCAATCAGCATATTCAGTATAGCGAAAGGTTAATAGAAATAGCGGATCAATATATAGACTACGACATTACGGCCGAGGAAGCGCACACAAAAATAGATGACCTGAAAAAGAGGTCAGCAGAGATAACAGATGCTAAGCCCGGAACTGATGATTATTTTGCAGGCTCGACAATACAAAATTGTATGTGGAGCATTGAGTTGGCTATAAACCGCTCCGACTTTTCTCCGTCATCAGAATCTATTGCTGATATTAAAGAACAGAGAAACAAGCTCGCGGAACTCATAGGAGAAAAAACAAGAAAATAAGAAAGGAGGCGGCGCTATTGGCAAAAGCAAAACCCCAAGAAACAATCACCCAGGAGCGAGGGGTTATATACGCTCGTTATTCATCAAGCGGACAACGCGAAGAATCCATTGAGGGACAAATCCGCGAATGCCGGGAATACGCTGAACGCTTTGGAATAAATATTGTCGGCGAGTATTGCGATTATGCTCTCTCTGGTAAGACAGATAAGCGCCCCGAATTTCAGCGACTTATAAAAGACAGTGCAAAAGGACAGTTTACAGTTGTACTCCTTTGGAAGATAGACCGCTTCGCTCGTTCTAAATACGACAGCGCTATCTACAAGCACCGGTTAAAGCAAAACGGTGTGCGTGTTATCTATGTAAAAGAAACAATCCCTGAAGGTCCTGAGGGCATTATTCTTGAGTCTGTTATGGAGGGATATGCGGAATACTATTCAGCAAATTTATCTCAAAATGTCAAGCGTGGTTTATACGAATCAGCATTAGACCTTAAAACGCTCGGGCAGAAAGTTTACGGACTGCAAAAAGGAGCTGACGGAAGATGGGAACAAAATCCGGCTCAGGCTCCTATTGTGAAGCGTATATTTGATGAATATGTTTCGGGCAGACCTGCAACCGACATTTACCGTGATTTGAATGCAGAGGGCTTCCGAACTATCACAGGCGGTCCCTTTAACAAAAACTCTCTCAATCGAATTTTACAGAATGAAAAATACTGCGGTGTATATCAATATGCCGACATTAGAGTAGAGGACGGTATTCCGGCAATAGTCAGCAGAGATACATTTGAAAAGGCTCGGCGGATGGTTAAGCTCCACCACGAAAAACCTGCGGCCAAAAAAATTGAGGGCGGATTTCTGCTCACAGGAAAATTGTTCTGCGGTCATTGTAACGCTCCAATGACAGGAGACGGAGGAACATCAAAGACCGGCAAAGTGTACTCATATTATATGTGTTGCAACCGCAGGCTCAAAAAGTGCGACAAAGAAAGAGTGTCAAAACAACTCATTGAGGACTTTGTTGTACAGAAGCTCGCGGAGATAGCAAACAATGATGATGTCATAAACGAATTTGCAGACCGCTTTATGATATGGCAAGAGAAACAACAATCCGCTTCTCCAACGGTAGGTATGGAGGAACGGCTGAAAAAAATAAATGTTGCTCTCAAAAACTCTATGGCAGTAATTGATAGTGGATTTATTACCGAAAGTCTAAAAAAGCATATCACCGAACTTGAAGAGGAACGGTTGCAGGTAGAAAAGGGTATTGCACAGGAGAAACTCAAAGCTCCGAAGCTCGAACGCAAGCAAGTCGTTTTCTTCCTGCGGAAATTCCGCAAGGGTGATATAAATGATATTGGTTGGAGAATTTATCTTGTTGAAACATTTTTGCAAGCCGCATATCTTTTTGATGACGGCCGCCTACTCCTGCATCTTAATTTCTGCGGTAACAACAACAAGATAACTGTTGAAATAGCGGAAAAGGTTATTTCGGAGGGAGAGGAATTGTGTTCAAATTTCGCACCGTCCTCTCCGCCAAGTGATGCTAATTTGAACTCTGCAAAAGTTTACTTTTTAAGCGGACTTCTTGTAGCTGTTGCAAATTGGCAAAATAAAAAAGCTTAGACTTTTTATCGGTCTAAGCTTTTTTTCGTTCCTTTGCCTGAAATAACGCATTTCGTTATTTTCTAACATTTTCCAGACAAATACACAAATAACTGTTAGAATAATACGAAAAGGAGTTATGGCGAAAGATGATTAGAATTTTATTGTCCACTCGGCTTGGCGAGCGGAGATGGACGCAGGCTGACCTGGCGCGAATGACTAATATAAGACCGTCAACTATAAATGACTTATATCACGAAATCGCGGAACGGGTTAATTTGGAACATCTTGACCTCATTTGTGAAGCTCTGGGCTGTGAACTGTCCGACTTGATAGAGCGCGTTCCGAACACAGACATCAGAATCAGCAACCGTATAGGTGTTCCGTTACATAAAGAGTAGGCATATCTCTCTGCCCGGGCGAGCATTCGTCCGGGTTTTCTCTTTTCATATCTCTTCTCCGTCAGGCAAAACAAACTTGCAGACAAATTCCACATCAAGCGCCTTTGCTATTTCGTAAAGCTCCTTTTCCGAAAAGTTATCCCGGCTCATTTTGTTTGATAGATTCTGTCGAGATTGACCTATCTTTTCAGCAAGTTGTGCAAGAGTAAGGTTTTTTCGATTTAAAAGCACCTTGATTTTCTCACCCATTGTTAATTGCATATTGTATCAGCTCCTTTCATTACCAATTATAAACGAAAAAGTTTACTTTGTCAATAATTTTTTTATTTTTTCACAAAAAAGTTGCAAAAAAGTGTTGACAAACGACACGAAATAGTGTATAATGTAAATGTAAGGTAAAGGAAACGCCTTACAGAAAGGAGGAAAACGAAATGGCAGAGGAAAAAATAAAAGCCCTGCAAGAGCTTCTAAAGCTAATCGCTGAACATCCTGACCTGGCAGAAAGGATAACAATTACGATTAAGCCCGCGAAACTCACGCAAGGCAAAAACCCCGAAAGCAAGTAGCTTCAAGGCAGAGACGGGGCGGAGGCAACCGCCCCCTCTCGTAAGTCCTATTATAACACATAAATAAAAAAATATCAATAGGAGGACTTAAAAATGGAATTGAAATTTATCGAACACAAGGAAGCTCAGGACGAGAGAGGAAAGTACACAAGGGATGAATACAGAATAGGAAACTATGTTGTATTTAGAGAGTTGTCAGTTTACAACACAGGCTCAACATTTGAGAATTTCGGAATAAGAGCAAACCGTGAAGTTGATTTTCTCCCGGACATTTACTACAACTACAATTTATTTGATGATGACGGAAGAACGAGAGAGTTCAAAATCCAAACAACATCTTACGGCAGTTTATACCCGAACGAAATTCAGCAGGTCATAGACGGTTACAAAGAAGCGGTTGAGGTCGTAAATGTTCTAACTGACAAATTTTTGAAATAGGAGGAAATCAAAATGTGTGACTTATCAAAAATCAGCAACAGAACAAAGGAACTGTTTGACAAGCTCGACAGTAAGCTCCGGGGAACAGACGAACAGTACAGATACAGACTTGGTGTAAATGGATTGAATGAAGTTTGTTTTACAGACTTTCGTACAATGGAAGATGTAAAAGGTAACAGAGCCGCACAGCAGGCAATCAAAAAGTTATTGGAGGTATGTTGAAATGAAAAGGACAAGCGAGGAGTTTTGGAAATGGTATCATAAAGAGCGTTGGAATGTTCCTACTGCTGACCGTGATACTTGGGAGCGCAACGCAATGTTGGAATGGTGGAACGAATTAGAGGTCGGAGACCACGCCCACATTTGCCATTGGAGTGATGTATCTCCTGTAACGGTAATAGCAAGAACTGCAAAAACAATAACTGTAAGATATGATGACGCGGTATTAGACCCGAATTGGAAACCCGAATTTATAGTAGGTGGCTTTGCTGCACATTGCACAAACAACGACGAGCAACAATGGATAATTACCGAAAACCCAAACGGCAAAACAGAAACTTTCAGGCTTCGCAAAGTAGGTTGGAGAAACAAGAGTGATGAAAAACTTTATCCCGGTTGGATGAAAAAATACGATTACAATTTCTAAAAAGCACACCGAGCCGGAGCGGTTATTCTCCGGCAGAAAGGACGGTTATTATGAATAAGATACGCAGAAAATCATTGACAGAGGTTAAGGAACAGATTGAGGCTATAAAGGACACATTGCAGGAACTTCTTGACGAGGAACAGGAATACCTTGACAACTTCCCCGAAAATATGCAGAGTGGCGAACGCTACGAAAAAGCCGAGGAAGCGGTTTCAGCCTTAGAGGATGCAGTCAGCAGTCTTGAGGACGCGGTCGACAATATAGACACCGCCATTGAGTAGAAAGGAGAATCACAATGAATTATCAAAAGTTAGAAGAAATGACAAAAGGTAAAGCACTTCCACTTACAGCGGAGAACGAGGACGGAGAACGCGTAATAATCGAAAAAGGTCATAACGGAGATTTGGAGTATTATCAGCTCTCCACTTTTCAAAGTAACGATTGGGTAAGAATCAACCGCTACTACGAAGATGGCTCTATTGATGAAACATACGAACGATAGGAGGCGCACAAATGGAAAAATATTTTTACACTTTCGGAACGAGCTTACAATTTCCGTACCAACGCGGAT
>JAZNMZ010000089.1:0-18127 GCA_045580005.1 Eubacteriales bacterium
CTCATTCCCCGTGCCTTACACTCGGACAAAAGGTAATCAAAGCCCTCCTCACCCCCGAACATTTCGTCAATTTTCTCATAATCGCCGGTGTCGTACTTGTGGTTTGAATATGCCTTGAATATCGGACTTAAGTATAAAAGATTCACACCGAGGGCTTTGAGATAATCAAGCTTCTCGGCAATGCCGTAAAGACTGCCGCCGAAAAACATATTGTTCTTACAAAAATCACCGTTGACCTTGCCATACTGCGGAATACCGTTGTACCAATCCTCGTTGAGCTCCGCATCTTCCCTTACGGGCATAGGCTTTTCGGATTTGTTGAATCTGTCGACAAAAATATGATACATTACAGACTTGCTGTACCACTCAGGGACAGTATAGTCGGCGCTGTATGTTGTGAGCTTAAAAGGCTTGCTGCCTTTGTCGTAGCAAAGACTACCATCAACATTGTTGACGCTGTAAAAATAAACAGTATTGTCGCCGATACTGAAGCCAATCAAAAAGAAAAAGAGTGCCGGTGCAGCGCTTAGCTTTTTCATATCAAGAGCGAGGGTGTAAATATCATATCCTCCGTCTGTGCTCTTATACGAAAAAGAAAAGCTCTTCTCCTCCCTGCCGTCCTCACAAATGAGCATTACAGGCGAGAAAAGTCCCAAGGTCCTCTCTACATACAGCTCAAAATCTGCCTTTTCTTCTATAGAATATGCTTTTTCAAGCACATATTTTTTGCCTTTTTTGTTCTTTAATATTATACTTTTGTCACAAAATATATCACAGGGATTTAAAACAACCATATTTTCTCCAAATTAAAAAAGCTCGGACCGCGCGGTTAGGTACAGTCCGAGCTGATTTTTTATTCAGGCATTGTAACCTTGGATAGCTTCCAGATATTTTTAGCGTAGTCCTCGATACTTCTGTCGGCTGCAAAAAAGCCTGCAGAAGCAATGTTCATAAGTGACATACGGTTCCACTTCATCGGGTCTTTATATTCCTGGAGCATACCATCATGAACCTTGGTATATGACTCAAAGTCAGCAATGCACATATACGGGTCGGCAACACCGTGACCTGCAAGAAGGTAGTTTGCGATGTCGCTGAAATTCTGTCCTGCAAAGCCTACATTGAGCGATGAAATTGCGTCTCTGAGTCTCGGGTTGTTCACGCAGTAAAGGGCAGAATTGTAGCCGTTGAGCCACTGTTGCTCTACCTCCTCGGCAGTAAGACCGAAGATAAACATATTGTCCTTGCCTGCTGCACCAAGCATTTCGACATTGGCTCCGTCAAGAGTGCCTATTGTAAGCGCGCCGTTTATCATAAGCTTCATACAACCTGTTCCGCTTGCCTCTTTGCCGGCAAGAGAAATCTGCTCGGAAATCTCAGCAGCAGGAACAAGTGCTTCTGCCATACTTACGCAATAGTCCTCAAGAAATACTACCTGCAGCTTTTCTCGCAGCTTGGGACTTCTCTCGATGTCCTTTGCAATATAGCAGATAAGCTTTATAATCTGCTTTGCCATATAGTATCCGGGGGCAGCCTTAGCTCCGAACAGATATGTCTGCGGAACTATGTCTGCGTCAGGATTTTCCTTGAGCATATTATATACGCTGATAATATTAAGAGCATTTAAAAGCTGGCGCTTATACTCATGGAGTCTCTTTATCTGCACATCAAATACCGAGTCGGGGTTGAGCTTGACGCCCTGTCTTTTAAAAAGATAATCAGAAAAAGCAAGCTTATTGTTGTGCTTGATTTGTGCAAGCTTTTTGAGTACCGACTTATCGTCTGCAAACTTTGAAAACTCAGAAAGCTGCTCCGGCTCTTTGTGGTAGCCCACGCCTATGCACTCGTCAAGCAGAGCTCCGAGCGCAGGGTTTGAGCTGTTGAGCCATCTGCGGTGCGCAACGCCGTTTGTAACATTGCGGAACTTGTGAGGCTGCAGCTTATAAAAATCATGGAATGTAGAAGCCTTGAGGATATCAGAGTGAAGCTTAGACACACCGTTTACGCTGTGCGAGCCTACGATACTCAGGTTTGCCATTCTGATTTTTGAATCGCAAAGGATAGAAAGGTTTGTAATTCTGTCCCAGTTTCCGGGGAAAGCATTCCACGCCTCGGCGCAGAAGCGCTCGTTAATCTCGTGGATGATAGCGTAAATTCTCGGAAGCTTGAGTCTGAAGAGATCCTCACCCCAGCACTCAAGCGCCTCGGGCATAACTGTGTGGTTCGTATAAGAAACAGTCTTTGTAACGATGTCCCATGCCTTTTCCCAGCTGAAGCAATAATCATCGATAAAGATTCTCATAAGCTCGGGTATACACATAGCAGGATGAGTATCATTGATATGGATAGCAACCTTGTCGGAGAAATTGTCAAGATTGCCGTATACCGCCATATGGTCGCGGATAATGCTCTGACATGACGCAGAAACAAGGAAATACTGCTGTGTGAGTCGAAGTGATTTACCCTCGTCGTGGTTATCAGAGGGATAAAGAACCTTTGATATAACCTCGGCTTTGGTGCTTTCCTCAAGGGCCTTAGTGTACTGTCCCTGAGTGAAAAGTCCCATATTGAAGTTGGTAATATCTCTTGCTCTCCACAGGCGAAGCTGGCTGACAGCGTCGCTGTCGGAGCCTGAAATCATCATATCATACGGCACAGCTTCTATCTCGTCGCAGTTTTCGTAAATAATCTCAAGTCTGCCGTTGTTCCAGCTTTCTTTGATTCTTCCGCCGAAGCGTACCTTGAAAACTCGGTCTGTTCTGGGGATAAGCCAGCTCTCACCGCCGGGCAGCCATATATCGGGAAGTTCAACCTGCATACCATCCACAATCTTCTGCTTGAAAAGACCGTACTCGTAGCAGATAGAAAAGCCTGTTGCAGGATAGTCAAGAGATGACAGTGAGTCCATAAAGCAGGCTGCAAGTCTGCCGAGACCGCCGTTACCGAGACCTGCGTCGGGCTCCATTTCAAAAAGCTCCTCGAGAGAGAAACCGAAATCGGAAAGCGCGCTCTTGTATGCCTCGGTGAGTCCGAGGTTATAAAGATTTATCTTAAGGCTTCTGCCGAGCAGAAATTCCATGCACATATAGTACACTCTCTTTCCGCCGACCTTGTTTACCTGTTTCTTGTATTTGTTTCTTTTGCTTGCAAGGATATCTCTCACTGATACCGCAGCTGCCTTGTACATCTGCTCTGCAGATGCGTCGGCAGGAGAAGTACCAAAATGGCGCGAAAGCTTATCGCTTAGCATTTCTTTGATTTGCTCGTTTGTGTAATTCAATTTGCTATATTCCTTTCGTGATTTGACATAATATTATTTTACACCAAATCCTCGTACATTGCAAGATATTTTTTTGCAGAAAGTTGCCAGGAAAAATCTGTCTTCATAATCTTTGTCACAAAGCTCTTCCATACGCTCTTGTTTTCATAAAGCTCTTTTGCCGCATACATTCTGTCGGCAAGCTCATATGACGAGTAGTTTCTGAATGTAAAGCCATTTCCGCAGACCTTTCCCTGCTCATCGGTATAGTAGCCCTTGATTGAGTCATAAAGTCCGCCTGTTTCTCTTGTAACAGGAACTGTGCCGTAGCGCGACGCTATCATCTGAGCAAGACCGCACGGCTCGCTCTTTGAGGGCATAATGAATATGTCTGCTCCTGCATAAATTCTCTTGGAAAGCGCTCTGTCGTATGTGATGAGAGCTGCTACCTTGTCGGGATATTTGCCGTGAAGATAGCGGAAATATTCCTCATAATCATACTCGCCCTTGCCGAGAACCACAAGCTGAATATCGTTATTGGCAACAAAATTCTCCATTATTTCCTTAACAAGGTCAAGTCCTTTATGCCCTGCAAGTCTTGTAATGATTGCATAAAGCGGAACATTCTTGTTCTTAGGAAGACCACACTCAGCCTGGAGAGCGGTTTTGTTCTTGGCTTTGTTGGTAATAAAAGCCTTTGCGCTGTAATTTGCGGTAATATCTGTATCCTTTTCGGGATTGTAGTAATCGTAGTCAATACCGTTGAGAATTCCAAGCAGCTTACCTTTGTTGTCCTCGAGCACATACTGGAGTCCCTCGCCGTACTCTGCACTGAGGATTTCCTCAGAATATCTCGGAGAAACAGTTGTAACTCTGTCTGCAAAGATGACTGCGCCTTTCATGAGGTTGATACAGCCGTCATATTCGACATAGCACTTATCCCACTCGTTGAGTCCGAACACATCGCCGAGAATTGCAAAATCATATTTGCCCTGATAGCCAATGTTGTGGATGGTGAACACTGTTTTGATATTCTTATATTCCTCTATCTGCTTATACTTGAGATTGAGATATATAACCGCAAGCGCGCTCTGCCAGTCATGTGCATGAAGAATATCTGGGTAAAAGTCTATCACGCTCATAAGCTTGAGCACCGCTGCGCAGAAGAAAGCATATCTCTCGCCGTCATCATAGCTGCCATAAAGAGTATCTCTTTTGAAATAGTATTCATTATCGAGGAAATAATATGTCACACCGTTCTCGCGCAGTTCAAAAACTCCGCAATACAACTTTCTCCACGAAAGCTCTACCTCAAACGATTTTACATAACTGAGTCTTGCTCTTGTCTTGTCGTCCATTGCCGAATAAAGGGGCATTACAAGGCGGCAATCAATATCTCCGAGAGCTGCAAGCTCCTTGGGCAAAGAGCCCAGAACATCTCCGAGTCCTCCTGTTGCAGCATAAGGCATAGCCTCAGAGCCTACAAACATTATTTTTTTCATACCATAGCTCCTTTACCGAGGTAGAAGGGTATTGTCGGATGTCCCGACAGTTCCTTGGCGTCTCTTACTATTACATTCTTATCTGCTATAACGCAGTTGAGCTTGACATTCTCGCCGATGTACGAGTCCTGCATAATAATACAGTTTTTGAGCACAGCATTTCTGCTGACCTTGGCTCCTCTGAATATGATGCAGTTCTCAACACTTCCCTCGATTACACATCCGTCGGCGATAAGAGAGTTCTTTACCTTTGCGCCCTCGGAGTAGAGTGTGGGCTGAGAGTTGCGTACCTTTGTGTATATAGCTCTGTTTTCAACGCTGAAAAGGGCGTTTCTGACATTTCTGTCGAGAAGCTGCATATTGCAACTGAAATATTCCTCGATAGAGCCAACTGTCGCATAAAATCCGTCGTATTCGTATGTCCTGTAATCGCACTTGTCTATTGTCTTCGCAAGAATATCGTGAGAGAAGCTCTTGAGGTCATTTGCCATAGCCTCAACTATCAGGTTATAAAGATACTTTGTGTTTACAACAAACACATTGAGCGACACCTCATACTCGCCCGATATGCGCTTCGGTTCGACATAAACTTTCTTAATCCTGCCGTCCTTTGTTTCAAAGAAAACTCTTTTTGAAGCCTTGTCCTGAGTGAGATATTCTTTCTTTGTTACAAAGGTCATATCTGCGCCTGATTCGATATGCTTATTGAGAACATCCTTGATATCAAGATTACAGATTACATCGCAATCTGAAAGTACAACATATTCCTCTGTGCAGTGCTCAATAAAGGAGAGTACTCCCATAAGCGCCTCGAGTCTTGTTGTATATACGGTAGATGCAGCTGTGCTGTCATATGCTGTAATAAACGGGGGAAGAATCTTGATACCGCCCGAGCGTCTTGCAAGATCCCAGTCCTTACCTGTTCCGAGGTGATCAAGAAGCGACTGGTAGTTGTTATGTACTATAACGCCAACCTTGCTGATGTCGGCATTTACCATGTTTGAAAGAGTAAAGTCGATAAGTCTGTATCTGCATCCAAAGGGTATCGACGCCATTGTGCGGCGTCTTGTAAGCTCGGGGATTGCCTTATCATGAATATTTGAAAAAATGAGTCCGACAGCGGTCATTATTTTTTGCCTCCCTTTAAGTTTTCTTCATAGTAGGTATCGTTTACCATAACATCGTCTTCGATTACGGTGTTCTCGGAAATTTCAAGTCCCGAGCCGATAACCGTAATTCCCTTCGACACCGCCTTATCCTTTCCTACACAGGCGTTTTCGCCGATTTTTACATCAGAGTCGATTATGGAATATTCAACCTTGGCATTTTTGCCGATAACGACATTGTTCATAACAACCGAGTCTTTTATGTGTGCGTCTTTTTCCACAACAACGCCGCTGAACAGAACCGAATTTTCAACCTTACCGTAAATCTCGCAGCCCTCGGTGACAAGCGAGTTTACAATCTCGGCATCCTCACCTACAAAGTGCGGGGGTTCTGCGTTGTTTCTCGAGAAAATTCTCTGTCTCTTGTCCGAAAGCTGGAGCTTGGGATTTTCTCCGAGGAGATCCATATTGGCTTCCCAAAGACTTCCGATTGTTCCTACATCCTTCCAGTATCCGCTGAAAGGATATGCATACATCTTCTCGCCGCCTGCGAGCATTGCAGGGATAACATTCTTGCCGAAGTCCTTGGAGGAATTAGGATCTGCATCATCCTCTGTAAGATACTTCTTGAGCTTGTCATAGTTGAAGATATATATGCCCATTGAAGCGAGTGTGCTGTCGGGATTCTTGGGCTTTTCGGAGAACTTATATATCTTGCCGTTCTCCTCTGCGCTCATGATACCGAATCTGCTTGCCTCCTCGATAGGCACATTGATAACCGCGATTGTACAGTCGGCGCCCTTCTGCTTATGGAACGCAAGCATATCGTCATACTGCATCTTGTAGATATGGTCACCCGAGAGTATGAGAACATACTCGGGAGAGTAGCGGTCGATAAAGTTCATGTTCTGATAAATGGCATTTGCGGTACCGCTATACCAGTCTGCCTTAGACTTGCCCTGATAAGGCGGAAGAATTTTTACTCCCCCATAGGTTCTGTCAAGGTCCCAAGGCTGTCCGTTGCCTATATATTCGTTGAGGACCAATGGCTGATACTGAGTGAGTACACCTACCGTATCAATACCCGAATTAATGCAGTTTGACAGAGTGAAGTCGATAATCCTGTACTTTCCTCCGAAGCTGACTGCCGGCTTTGCCGTTTTTTCTGTCAGCGCATACAATCTGCTGCCCTGTCCTCCCGCGAGAAGCATGGCTACACATTCTCTTTTCTTAAACACTGATTTTTGCCCCCTTATTTATATTATCTTTATTGGTTCTTGGAATTTCAAATACGCTTACTCCGATAGGCGGAAGATTTATCTTTATAAAATGCTCTCCGTCATGGAAGCACGAGCGCAACTCATCGGCATTTATAAATCCGCCGCCTCCGTACTTTTTGTCATCGCTCGAGAAAATTTCCTTATATACTCCGTCATACGGAACCTTTATCTCAAAACCGGCTCTCGCCTCATATCCGTAGTTGATAACGGCAATAAGCTCCCTGCCCTGACCGAGTGAAGAGTCCTTTCTCATAAACGAAGAAACAGAATTGTATGCATCATCCGTTCTTAGCCACTCAAAGCCACGCCAGTCGTGATCGTCGTGCCACAGCTGAGAGTGGTCGAGATAAAACTTGTTGAGGTCTCTTACAAAAAGTTGCAGCTGCTTATGCTTTTCATACCCGAGCAAGAACCACTCTATACTTCCCTCGTAGTCCCACTCGCGGAACTGTCCGATCTCGCTACCCATAAACAGCAGCTTTTTGCCGGGATGCAGGTACATATACGAAAGGAAAAGCCGCGAGCCTGCAAACTTGCGCCAGTAGTCGCCGGGCATTCTGTCTATAAGCGACAGCTTGCCATGTACTACCTCGTCATGTGAGATAGGCAGCACATACCTTTCTGAAAAAGAATACATGAGCGAAAAATTTGTCTTGTTGTGAAACTGTGGACGGTAGTCAAACTCTGTCTGAGCATAGCTCAGAGTATCGTTCATCCAGCCCATATTCCACTTGTAGTTAAATCCAAGCCCGCCCTCTGACACAGGCTTTGTCACAGCTGCAAAAGCCGTCGACTCCTCTGCTATCATAAGAATATCGAGGAAAGAGCTCTCTATATACGCATTGAGCTTTTTGAAGAAAGCTATCGCCTCGAGTGACTCGTTCCCGCCGTAGATATTGGGATTCCACTCGCCGGGCTTTTTGTCGTAGTCAAGATACAGCATAGACGCTACCGCGTCGACTCTAAGGCCGTCAACATGGTATTCCTTGAGCCAATACACCGCGTTTGAAATGAGAAAACTCTCTACCTCGTTGCGCGCAATATCGAATTTTCTTGTACCCCAGCCTGCGTGCTCCATACGGTCGGCGCCCTGAAATTCGTAAAGAGGCTGGCCGTCAAATTCATACAGTCCATGCGCGTCCTTTGGGAAATGTGCCGGCACCCAGTCGAGAATTACTCCGAGACCTGCATTGTGAAAATCGCAGACAAACTGCTTGAATTCGGAAGGTGTGCCATATCTTGAGGTCGGAGCGTAAAAGCCTGTCACCTGATAGCCCCACGAGCCGTCAAACGGGTGCTCTGCTATCGGCATAAGCTCGATATGGGTATATCCCATCTGCTTGAGATAAGGAATAAGCTCGGCCGAAAGCTCGGAGTACGAAAGCAGGCTTCCATCCTCATGTCTTTTCCACGAACCGAGGTGTACTTCATAAATGTTTATCGGCAGATCATACTCGTGCAACGACATATTCTTTTTGCGTCGGCGCATATACGCCCCGTCATTCCACTTGAAAGAGCAGTCGGCAATAACAGACGCAGTCAGCGGAGGCTTTTCGGCATAAAAGGCATACGGATCTGCCTTATACAGCTCCCTGCCGTCATGTGTTATTATCCTATATTTATATTTATGCCCGATGTGCACTTGTTTTGCAGGAAGCGAGACAGAATATATTCCGCCATCGGTAATTCTTGTCATCGGCACGCCGATATTCCAATCGGTAAAGTCGCCTGCAAGATAAACCTCTTTTGCGTTAGGCGCCCAGGTTCTGAAAACGGCAATTTTCTTGTTATTGTCGTCCTTTTCATAATGGAAGCCCATATATTCATATGCATAATAATTTGTACCCTGATGAAACAGATATGATGGCAAAGCGTCTTTATTTACATTTTTGTCCATATTTTACCACTTTTCTATGTTTTGTACAAAATCTTTTATATCATTATACATCTTTTTGAGCAAAAAAGCAATAGTTAACAACAACTTTTTAACAAAAAACATACATTTTTTCGTCTTTTTAAAAATAATGCAAAAAAACGCACGGCATAACGCCGTGCGTTCAAAAAGCATTTTTATTCAGATAGAAATGTGGCTTGCGATTTCGTAGATTTCTCTCATGTTCTGCTCACGAAGCTCGCACTCTGCAATCATTGTGGCGACCTGTGCGTCAGTAAAGCCCTTTATGTCCTCCGCCTTTATCTTACCCTTACAGAGCTTATCAAATGTAAGTGCATATTCAATATCAAGGCTGCATATCTTTTCGTTCTTGATACATACAACAAGATTGGACTTACCATCAAGAAGAAGATCAACCGCTGCACTTCCCATCTGCGCTGCGAGAACTCTGTCGCGCAGCGTCGGGTTGCCGCCACGCTGTACATGTGCGAGTCTGCAGAACTTTGTTTCGACATCTGTGCGCTTTTCAATCTCGACCGCGAGATTTTCCGAAAACTCGCTGCCAAACGCTTCGGAAACTATAACAATGAAATTTCTCTTTTTTGCAAGCTTTGACGCTTTCATCTTCTCGACTGTAGCGTCAAGGTCAAATGGAAATTCTTCGACAACAACACCTACAGCGCCTGTTGCTAGACCAGTGTTGAGAGCAATATAACCGGCATTTCTGCCCATTACCTCAACAACATTGCATCTCGCGTGAGATTCGCAGGTGTCGCGAAGTCTGTCCACCATCTCAACAACAGTGTTCATTGCTGTATCATAACCGATTGTATAGTCTGTTGCCGAAACATCGTTGTCGATAGTGCCGGGAATACCGATACAGGGTATTCCTCTGCGTGTAAGATCCTGAGCGCCTCTGAAAGTGCCATCGCCACCGATAGCAACTATACCATCGATTCCGTTTTCTTTACAGGTCTTTATTGCCTTCTGCATACCTGCCTCTTCCTTGAACTCAAGGCATCTGTCTGTATAGAGCATTGTGCCGCCCTTATTGAGTATGTTACAAACATCTCTTGCGCACAGAAGCTTCATATCGTTTTCTACAAGACCTCTGTAACCTCCGTAAACGCCCATTACTTCGATGCCGTTGTAGATAGCTGTACGGACTACGCTTCTCACTGCGGCATTCATACCGGGGGCGTCACCACCAGAGGTCAGGACTGCTATTCTTTTAAATTTATTTTGTGCCATATTTTTCCCTCATCAAACTGCTTGTTCACGGCAAAACAAGCAAGAACACAGTCAGCTTGTTTATGTGCCGGAAACAATCGATTTTCGAACACTATTATTTTATTACATTTTGGAAAAAAATGCAAGTGCAAGTCAAGCCTGTTTTTTAACAAACTGTAAACTTACTAAAAGTTTTCGCCTTTTTTAAGCCTTTTTTTCTCGTTTTTTCGGAAAAGTCATTTTTGCGTAATATTTTGTTGGTAATGCACATAATTTTTTAAATTACGCTTGACTTTTTATAAGATATATGCTAAAATTAATTGTAAAATATATAAAATTAACATTATTTTCGCCCGGTAGTTTATTATTATTTTGGATTTATATATCAAAATTTTTGTATAAAAAATGCAAAGGAGGAGCGTACAATGAAGGCTGCGCGTCGACAGATTATTCGCAAAATACTGCAGAGCAAGCCCTTTGTATCTCTCAAGGAGCTTGAGGAATATTTCCCCGATGTCACAAGTATGACACTGAGGCGCGACATTGAATATTTTGAGCAGCAGGGTGAGCTTATAAAGGTCCGTAACGGCGCCCGCTCGATGAAGTTTATTGCCTCTACAGCCGACGAAAAGTATAACCACCGCGAGCGTGAAAACGAGGAAATTAAAAGAGTGCTCGCCAACAAGGCGTGCGTATATCTCGAAAAGGGCAAGACAATCTTTTTTGACTCAGGCTCTACTATCATGCAACTTGCCGCTGTTATGCCTGATTCGATACTCAACATTGTAACCCCAGGACCTAATGTTGCGCTCAAGCTCTTGGAAAAAAATCTGCCTATCGTAAATCTCATCGGGGGTATTGTCAACAGAGACAGTATATCCGTAACTGGCGATATGTCGATTCAGGCTCTCGGAAGCATAACTATAGATATCGCCTTTCTTGTGCCGTCAGGATACAGCGCCGATGGCAGTTTTACCTGCGGCAATTTCAGCGAAGCAGAGCTCAAAAACTATGTTGCAAAAAACGCCCGCAAGGTTATTATGCTTATGGACGCGTCAAAATATGAAAAAACACTGCCTTACAAATTCTGCGATATGAGTGATGTCGACATCATCATTACCGACGCAGACCTTTCGCAGATTAATACCTCCGGAGTCGAAGTTGTCGAGGCTTCTCAGCCGACTATCAGGGGATATGTTTCGAAATGTATCCCAAGAGAAGTATAGTTATTTAATTAAATTGTAAAAAATAATAAAAAAGTATTTACAGAAGCAAGTTTTTGTAGTAAAATGTAAAGTGGTATTGAAAAATACCGCTTTATTTTTTGAGACGACCATAATAACGGAGGAAGTTATGAAAGATAAAATAGCAAATCTGTCGACAGATCGCCTTTTTAAGGCTATTCTTTCTCTTGAAACGATTGAAGACTGTTACAGTTTTTTTGCCGACCTTTGCACAATCCCCGAAATCGGCGAGATGGCGCGCAGGCTCACTGCGGCAAAAATGCTGTCTGACGGGATAAAATACACCGAAATTGCGGCACAGACAGGACTGTCCACCGCAACAATAAGCAGAGTCAACCGCTGTCTTAAGTACGGCGATGGCGGATACAAAAAGGCTCTTGATGCAATATCCGACGATGAATAATAAGATATATACCTACACCATGGCACGGGTATACGATATACTCAACTGTGACATTGACTATGGTGCATGGGCAGAGTTTGCCGAAAGGTGTATGGAAAAATATTCGGATATTCCTGTTAAAAGCGTATGCGAGGTTGCCTGCGGAACAGGCTCTCTTGCAATAAAACTTGCGCAAAAGTATTCTGTTACCGCCTGTGATTTTTCCGAGGATATGCTCACCGAGGCAGAGAGCAAAGCAAGAGGAAAAGGTCTTGACATACGATTTGTTCTGCAGGATATGAGAAGCACCTCGATGTTCTCAAAAAAAGACTGCTTCTTATGTATGCTTGACGGGATAAACTATCTCACAAGCAGACAGGATGTTATCAGTGCTTTCGGCAGTATATATGATAACCTCAACGACGGCGGAATTTTTATTTTTGACATAAACTCCAAGTACAAATTCCAAAATATATATGCCGACAACCAGTATGTTCTCGAGGACGAGGGTATATACTGCGGATGGCAGAACTATTATAACGAAAAAAGCCGTATGTGCGACTTTTATCTCACATTTTTCAGTGAGCAGCCCGACGGCAGCTATATTCGTTCCGACGAGGTACAGCGTGAGAAAATGTACACCGTAAAACAGATTAAGAGCTATCTTGTGCAGGCAGGCTTTGAGACAGCCTGCGTATGTGGCGGCTTTGACTTTTGCGACGCTGATGAGAACACTCAGGAAAGAATCTTCTTTGTCGCAAAGAAAGCAAAAAACTAATTAAGAGGAAATTATGACAAAAGACTATATAACACGCGCGATGACAAGCGACGGGTGCGCCCGTATCATTGTCGTAAACACAAAAGAAATCGTAAACAAAGCCATCGGCTACCACAAGCTCTCCCCCACCGCCGCAGCGGCACTTGGAAGAAGTCTTACGGCATCCTCGATGATTGGCATTATGCTAAAGAACAAGGATGCGTCGTGCACACTTACTTTTGATGGCGACGGCGTATGCGGAAAAATCATTGCAGTATCCGACTACTACGGAAATGTAAAGGGATATATCCAGAATCCCAAGGCTGATCTTCCGCCCAACAAAAACGGCAAGCTTGATGTTGCGGGAGCCGTGGGAAAGGGCTCTATGTATGTTATCCGCGACGAGGGCGAAGGCGAGCCGTATATCGGTCTTACACCCATCGTGTCGGGTGAGATTGCTGACGATATCACAAGCTATTTTGCCACAAGCGAGCAGACTCCCACCGTATGCGGACTCGGTGTGCTTGTTGATACCGACCACTCCTGCCGCGCGGCAGGCGGGTTCATGATTCAGCTCCTGCCCGGAGCAGACGACGCCTTTATTGAAAAACTGGAATCAAAAATGGCTCTTGTATACTCTGTTTCGTCATACTTTGACAGAGGTCTTTCAAACGCAGAAATTATAAAAGAACTTCTCGGCGATATAGAGTTTGACCTTTTTGACGAAGCGGAGGTTGAGTATATCTGTGACTGTTCAAGAGAGCGTACAAAGAAAGCTCTTTACAGCCTTTCAAAGGCAGATATTGCAGAGATTATCGAGGACGGCGAGGATATAGAAATGACCTGCCGCTTCTGCGACAAGGTATACAAATTTACGATTGAAGAACTTAAGGAAATCGGAAAACAGCAATGAACAACCACAACAAAAGCATAAAAGACACAGCCTCTCTTGCCGCGCAGGAGGAATATATAGGAAAAGTCCGTGAGCTTGTTGCGGCAAAAGCTTCCTTGCTCGGCAGACCACTACTTGCATATGTTGCAACCTTTGGCTGTCAGCAGAATGAGGCAGACAGCGAGAAGCTGCTCGGCACAGCAATATCTCTCGGATACAGCAAAGCGGAGTCGATTGAAAATGCCGACCTTATAATCTACAACACCTGTGCAGTGCGCGAGCACGCAGAGCTAAGGGCCTTTTCAAAGGCAGGCCAGCTCAAGCACCTCAAAGAAAAGAATAAAGACCTCATCATCGGTCTTTGGGGCTGCATGGTATCGCAGATGCACCGCATGCAGGATGTAAAGATGAAATACCCGTACATAGACTTTGTGGCAGGAACGAATATGCTGCACAGACTCCCTGAAATACTCTGCGATGTCATGGTATCGTCGCGTAGAAGATATTATGTAGACGACGAAGCTCATGTGATTGTAGAGGATATCCCGACAGAGCGTGCCAGTGATATTAAATCGTGGATTTCCATTATGTACGGCTGCAACAATTTCTGCACATACTGTGTTGTGCCTTATGTGAGAGGCAGAGAGCGTAGCAGGGAGCAGACAAAAATACTCGATGAGATACGCTCACTTACGCAAAAAGGCTACCGCGAGCTTACGCTACTTGGCCAGAATGTAAATTCATATAAAAGCGACGGCTGTGACTTTCCGACCCTGCTCCGGAAGGCAGCGTCTTTTAACGGCGACTATTGGGTAAGATTTATGACATCGCACCCCAAGGACGCAACAGACGAGCTTATTGATGTCATAGCAGACTGCGACAGAGTCGCAAAGCACTTTCATCTCCCCGTACAGTCGGGCAGCAACGAGATTCTCTCTCGTATGAACCGAAAATACACAAGGGAAAAATATCTTGAGCTTGCCGAGAAGATAAAACAAAAAATCCCCGGCATCTCTCTCACCACCGACATTATCGTAGGTTTCCCCGGAGAAACCGAAAAGGACTTTCTTGACACGCTTGAGATTGTGGAAAAGGTGCGTTTTGATTCGATATACGCTTTTATCTATTCTCCCAGAGTCGGAACTCCCGCTGCCGAGATGGAAGACAATATGACACACGAGCAAAAAACCGAGCGTATGGCAAGGTTGCTTGAGCTGCAGACAAGAATTTCGGCTGAAATAAATGCGGAATATATGGGAAAAGATATAAAAGTACTGTGCGACAGCAAACAACCTAACGAAAAGGGCTATTTCACAGGAAGAACAAGCGGAAACAAGATGATTCTCTTCACCTGTGACATTCCAGACATATACGGAAAGTTTGTTGAGGTAACCGTGAATAAGGTAACTGCTGCACAGATATTCGGAAAAGTAAAAAGGTAAATTAATTAAAGAAAAGGAATAAGAAAATGGAAATTATCGAACTTTCAAAAAAACTCGGAGAGGCTCTGAGAGCTTCTGATGCATTCAAGGCTTATATCAAAGCTCAGGACGCCTGCAAGGAAGACAAGGCACTTGAAGCAAAAATCAACGAATTCAAAATTCAGAAGAAAATATACGACATAGAAAGCGAAAAGGAAGAGGTCGACGAGGATGTTGTGGCCGTTATCAAGGACAGACTTGACACTCTCTATGAAGAAATCTACTCAACCGAAATTATGAAAGAATTCACAAAGGCAGAGGACGAATTCAATATTCTTCTGAATGCTGTGAACATGACAATAACATCATACATTTCAACACAGACACCTTCGTCTCACGGTGGCTGCACACACGACTGCAGCAGCTGTCACGCAGACTGCTCGGGACACTAATTTTTTACGGAGTTAAAACTAATGCCATATACGCCAATGATGCTGCAATACCTTGAAACCAAGGAAAACTATAAAGACTGCATACTTTTCTTCAGGCTCGGAGATTTTTATGAGATGTTCTTTGAGGACGCACAGATTGCCTCAAGAGAGCTCGAGATTACTCTCACAGGCAAGGACTGCGGTATGGAGGAGCGCGCGCCAATGTGTGGAGTTCCCTATCATTCTGCCGACCCATATATTGCAAAGCTCGTATCAAGAGGATACAAGGTTGCAATATGCGAGCAGGTAGAAGATCCTACCACCGCAAAGGGCATTGTAAAGCGCGATGTCGTGAGAATTATCACTCCCGGCACGGTTACCGACGGAAGTATGCTTGTTGACAGCAGAAACAACTATCTGTGCGCAGTGTACCTTGACGGTGACGCTGCGGGCATTGCTGTTGCCGATATTTCCACCGCAGAAATATATGCGACAGATTTTGCCGACGGCGACATTATGCACAAGACCATAAACGAAATCGGTCTGTTCTCGCCGAGCGAGATTATCGTAAATCTCCCTGAAAGCTCGTGCAAAGAGATTATAGACTTCGCAACAGTAAGACTTGCGGCACACTATGAAGCAAATCAGGGCGAGCGTTTCTTTTTAAATCAGCCGTCCTTGAAAAAGCAGTTCGGAGAGGATTATGTGACACGCCTCGGCATCCCCGACAGCTCGTGTGCGCTAAATGCGCTGTGCGCGCTTATTTCGTATCTTAATGAAACTCAAAAATCGGACATTTCATATATTAACAAGCTCAACTACTACACAAACGAGCAGTTCATGGAGATTGACGCAAGCACAAGACGCAATCTTGAAATATGCGAAACCATGCGTTCGAAGGAAAAGAAAGGCTCGCTTCTCGGAGTTCTAGACAAGACAAAGACTGCTATGGGCGCAAGACTTTTGCGCAAGTGGCTCGAGCAGCCACTTTTGTCGTGCAATCTTATAGAAAAGCGCCAGCAGGCAGTAGCGGGTCTATACAATGACACGATTACAAAAGACTCGATAACCGAGCGGCTTTCGAATGTGAGCGACATTGAGCGCCTTATGACAAAGATTGTCTGCAACACTGCAAACGGCCGTGACCTCAAGGCGCTTGAAATGACGATAAATCAGATACCCACGATAAAAAAACTGCTCGCGGGCTTCAACTCAGCTGAGCTGAGTGCGCTTGATGACAATCTGGACACCCTTGAGGAAATAGGCAGCACAATAGCCGAAGCTATTGTTAACGAACCGCCTTTTTCAATACGCGAGGGCGGAATATTCAAAAAGGGCTTCAGTCCCGAGATTGATGAACTGCGCAGTCTTATGACCGAGAGTGAAAGCTGGCTTTTGAAAATCGAACAGAACGAGCGCGACCTTACGGGTATCAAAAATCTAAAGGTAAACTACAACAGAGTATTCGGCTACTATATCGAGGTTACAAAATCGTTCCTCGACCAGGTGCCTGACAGATATATCCGCAAGCAGACTCTTACCAACTGCGAAAGATTTATAACCCAGGAACTCAAGAGTCTTGAGTCAAGTATTCTGAGCGCAAAGGACAGACTCATAGCGCTTGAGGCAGAGCTTTTTGAAAAGCTGCGTGCTTATATCGCTTCAAACATATACAGAATTCAGCTCACAGCCTCATCGCTTGCAAAGCTTGATGTATATGCTTCTCTTGCCACCGTCGCAAAGAAAAACAATTATGTCTGCCCCACTGTTGATATGTCTGACAGAATCATCATAAAAGACGGCAGACACCCGATAGTTGAAAAGTTTTTGCAGCAAGGTATGTTTATACCCAACGATGTAGACCTTGATTCGAAAAACAGGCTCATGCTCATCACAGGACCCAATATGGCAGGTAAGTCTACATATATGAGACAGTCGGCTCTTATTGTGCTTATGGCACAGATAGGCTCGTTTGTCCCCGCAAAAAGCGCGCAGATAGGTGTTGTGGACAAGCTGTTCACAAGAGTTGGCGCTTCTGACGACCTTGCCTCGGGCCAGTCGACCTTTATGCTCGAGATGACAGAAGTGGCATATATTCTTCACAATGCAACATCAAAGAGCTTTATTATCTATGACGAAATAGGCAGAGGTACATCTACATACGACGGTATGAGCATTGCTCGCGCCGTTGCCGAGTACACCGTTGGCAAAAAGCTCGGAGCAAAGACAATGTTTGCAACCCACTACCACGAGCTCACCGAGCTTGAAGTGCAGTTTGACGGCGTTGTAAACTACAATATTGCAGCCAAAAAGCGCGGAGATGAACTTATCTTCCTGCGTAAAATTGTAAAGGGCGCGGCAGACGAAAGCTACGGTGTCGAGGTTGCAAAGCTCGCAGGCGTTCCATCTGAGGTTACAAGCCGTGCACATAAGATACTCGAGAGCCTTAATGCCGGAAACGATGTTCCAAAGGCTAAAGGAGCGAGAAAAGAAAGCGTGTCCACCGATGACGGCATATTTGCCGTTTCGCTTGAAACTATAGCTCAACAGGAAATAATAGACAAGCTCAGAGCTATAGATATAAACACACTTACTCCTATCGAAGCTCTTACAAAGCTGTATGAGCTTAAAAATTTACTGTAAATACATAATGAAAGGAGCTCCGCAAGGCTTATGGGAATAATAAATATACTTGACAAGCACACAGCAAATCTTATTGCCGCAGGCGA
>JAZNMZ010000090.1:0-13355 GCA_045580005.1 Eubacteriales bacterium
ACATGGCTACGATCCGACTTGTATCCTTTGCCTTCAAACTCTTTTTCGATTTCATCGTAAGTTTTATCTGTGAAGGCGCTGTATATGTTCATGAGGTTGTTGATACCATCCTTGCCTTGTGCGTATTTTACGCAGGCTTCAGAGTCGGTAACGGCTCTTTTTATCTTTTTTACCGTTTCATCGCGTGTTTCTATAATCTGTACATACGAGTTCGCATTCGGATCGGACTTGCTCATCTTCTTTGTAGGATCAGTGAGGGAGGTAATCTTCATACCGGAAGTAGAAATGTAGGGCTCGGGCACAACAAATGTGTCGCCGTACACACCATTGAATCTCTCTGCGATGTTGCGGGCAAGCTCTATGTGCTGCTTTTGGTCTATTCCGACAGGAACCACATCTGTCTGATAAAGAAGAATATCTGCCGCCATGAGAACAGGGTAAGTAAACAGACCTGCGTTAATGTTGTCTGCGTGCTTTTTTGATTTGTCCTTGAACTGAGTCATTCTTGAAAGCTCTCCGAACATGGTGTTGCATCCAAGCACCCACGAAAGCTCTGCATGGTTTGGTACATGGCTCTGCACAAACATTGTGCTCTTTTCGGGATCTATTCCGCAAGCTATGTAAAGCGCAAGGCCCTCAAGTGTTCTGCGTCGCAAGTCGGCAGGAGTTTGCCTTACTGTAATGGCGTGCATATCAACTACGCAGTAAAGGCAGTCATAGTCATCCTGTAGCTTTACCCAGTTTTTTATAGCACCGAGGTAGTTGCCGATTGTAAGAACACCGCTCGGCTGTACTCCCGAGAATATTCTCTTTTTAACTGTGTTTTCTTCCATAATTGTATAAATACCTCTCAAAAAGTAAAATCAATATATTTTTCCGTCAAAAAATGGTGAAAATAAGTGCTACTATATTTTACCACAAAACATATACAAATATCAATAGCGTTTTTAAAGGTTTTGCGGTATTTTAAAGAAAAAATCCGCTCGTTATGAGCGGATTTAACGGTTAACCTTGTTCAGCTATCAGTCGCCACAGAAGCAGCAGAGAATAATAACTGCGATAAGAATGATAATCCAGATGTTATCATCTGTGAATGTATTACCGAAGCAGCTCATTGCCATCCTCCTCTCGGCTTTCCTTCTGTTATATATTATGAAAAGCAGGGGGGATGTGTTACCAATTATTTAAGGTACAAGACCTTTGTTTCGTTTGTCTTTACAATATCGGATTTTTCGGTTGCATAGATAGTTTCCTTGCAGCCGCAGTCCTTGCACGAAAGTCTTATTTTATCATAGTCAACTACAATCGCAAGATTGGGTTCACCGTTTTCGCAGTTGCAGCGAATCTTGTTTGTAATAGCAAGTTCTTCTATTCTGCCAAGCACCTCTTCTATGACCTGTGCGTCAAGAAAGTTTTCTGCTTCAAGTTCCCTTTGATTCGCTTCATAGATTTCTTTTAACTGCATTGCATTCATTCTGAGCGCTTCGTCGACCTTTTCTTCAGTCCCTATAAAGCAAGTGTCAAGACCAGAGTATGAGCACTGTAAAAGAAACAGGTCCTTATTAAAAAAGCTAGTTGAACTCAGCGTATAAGGGTGTGGATGAGGGCATGCAAGGCAGGGGACAGAGAGTCTTACCTTTTTATCCCCGCTCAGGGACAGCGTCATATATCCTTTGCCGCATACTTTGCACTTAATTATGAGAGTCTGTCCCGAAAGACAGAAAATATTTACTCTGTCGGCTATTATCGCTCCGCATTCGGGACAGCGGCAGGCGACAACCGTTGTATTGTCTGTTGTTGACATATATATTCTCCTTTTTATAGATAAACTCCGTTTGTGCACCGTTCGTAATAAAACAGATATTGCTGTGCTATTCCTGCGTATTTTCCAAAATACTCTTTGCCTGTCTGGGGAGTGTAATACTTTTCTAGTATTTTCTTTACCCATACATCAACAGGAAAAGCATCGTATTTTCTCAAAGAAAAGAGAGCTATACAGGATGCCACTTTCGGGCCTACGCCTTTTATAGTCATAAGCTCGTTTATCGTTTCATCGGTATTCATACTTTCAAATTTTTCTGCTGCAACTTTTCCGTCGCAAAACCTCTGTGCTGCATCATATATGTATTTTGCACGGAATCCCGTTTTCATTTCAAAAATTTCTTTTTCACCTGCACTGTATAGTGCGTCGGCTGCAGGAAAGGAATAGTAACTCCTGCCACTGCTGTCGGTGTAAATCAGATTTCCGTATTTTTCGCTCAAAGCTTCGATAATCTTTTTGATTCTTGGGATATTGTTGTTCTGCGATATTATAAAAGAGCAGACAGTTTCCCACAAATCCTGGTGTAGTATGCGTATTCCACTGCAAAAAGAGCTTGCTTTTTGCAGTGTCCTGTCAAAAGAAAAGCTCTTTATACACCCCTCATAATCAAATGCAAGGTCAAAATAATCATACCAGATATTATAGAAATCTTCTCTGGTTGACCTCTGTATTTTTAAATCTCCATTTTCGCACGAAACCTCAATATATCTTCCGTGAGCAACTCCTGCAAAGACGCCCTCTGAGATTTTATTAAATCTGAAGCACTGTCCGGAGTTGAATGTGTCACAGGCAGAAAAATTTTTGACATTATGTACCGTCACGCTGTTTTCATCAAAAGTTATATTTATGTTTTTGACACATTCTGTCATATTTTTTCACCTGCCTATTGAAAAAGTAATGTATATTTGATATAATTTCAATAATAAAACCGAAAGGAAACAAAAATGGAAGAAAAAATCTACACCATACCTGTAAATGAAGCTTTTGAAAGTGATGACGGCTGTCCGTTTTGCAGACTTTTCAAAAAGCTTGAGGACGATGAGATCGACCTTATTCTCGGCGCGTCTATGATGGAGCCTGATGTTCGAATTGAAACTAACAAAAAAGGCTTCTGCAAAATACATTACCACAAGATGTTCGCAAAAGGCAACAGGCTCGGTCTTGCGCTTATACTCCAGTCTCATCTGGACTCAATCCGCAAGGGAATAGAAACAAAACCATCTATTCTTGTAAAGGACGCAGGGGTAAATACCGCAAAGTTTATAGAAAAGCTCGAAGAGAGCTGCTATGTCTGCGACAGAATTGATGGAAAGCTATCCAAAATGTATGAAACCGCTGTCATTCTTTGGGAAAAAGACAAGAACTTCCGTGACAAGACAGCTACTCAGAAGTATTTTTGTTTTCCTCACTACAAGAGGTTTTTGTCAGTAGCTTCAGTAAGACTTCCTAAAAAGCTGTATCCTGACTTTTTAAATCGGGTTAATGAAGTTGAGATGTCATACTTCGACAAGCTCGCATACGATGTTTCGTGGTTTTGCAAGAAGTTTGATTACCTTTATAAGGATGAGCCCTGGGGCGACTCAAAGGATGCTGTCGAGCGCGCAATAAAAATGCTTAGTGACGACGATCTCTAATTTTCTATTTTTCGTCGATAGACAGCTCATAACAGAGCGTCATCAATGTGTCGCCAAGGTGGATGTTTTCAATCTTTACATTTTGATGCCCGTCAAGTGACAGCTCCATGTTTGAAAAGTTCCAGAAACCGCGCACTCCGCAGTTTGCAAGTCGCTCTGCGACTACCGATGCTTGATTTTTTGGAACTGTAAGTACGGCTATATCAACACGGTTTTCGGTACAGAAACTCTCGACAGCGTTAAAATCATTGATTTTAATTCCTGCGATTTCTGTGCCGATTATTTTTTCGTCGATATCAAAAAGACCTGTTATATTTACACCTCTTTTTTCAAACAGAGGATTGTTTGCAAGAGCCTTTCCAAGATTACCGATACCTACAATAACAGCATTGTAGTTTTTGTCGGTACCGAGAATTGAAGAAATTTCAGAGTACAGGTGCTTTACATTATAACCGTAGCCCTGCTGACCGAAGCCACCGAAGCAGTTAAGATCCTGTCTTATCTGCGAGGCTGTCACATTCATTTTTTTCGAGAGCTCCTTTGAGGAAATTCGCAGTACATCATTTCTGATAAGCTCGCGCAGATATCTGAAATAGCGGGGGAGTCTTTTGATAACAGCAGAGGAAATCTGCTTTGAATTTGTTTGTTGATTCATTTTAGTTTATCCTTAATATGTATTTTACATATGTTCTGTTGGTTTACATAATTGTGTGGAAATGGGAGGTTACCCACATAAACACCTTGTTTTTGGCTCGAAAAACGCTCTTATAGCGAGAGTTACACACATTACCCACAAAGTTACCCACATTTTTACTCTGATTATTCGAAAAGATTATGTAAACAAGGCTCAGATTTAAAACTCACTTGATGCGTATGCGTTGAGTGAAAAATCATAAAAATCCTTGCCTTTGTTTTGCGTAAATTCATAGTAGGCTTGAGCGCCTATCATAACCGCATTGTCTCCGCAAAGTGACAGCGGAGGAACAAAAAACTTAACGCCGTATTGGTTACATAGTGATTGCAGAGCCTCTCTCAGGTGGCTGTTGGCTGCAACTCCGCCTGCAAGCACCAGCTTGCCTGATGTGAAATTTTCCGTGTTTGCAAAAAGTATTTTAATTCTTGAAGTTATCGAGTCTACAACAGCCTTTGTAAAAGAAGCGCATACATCAGGTACTGACAACTCCTCGTTCTTTTGCTGTGAATTATGGATGAGATTGACAGCTGCAGTTTTAAGACCCGAAAAAGAAAAGTCAAGAGGTGAGTCTTTGACCTTAGCTTCGGGAAATGTATAGGCGTTCTTGTTACCGCTTTTTGCTGCAGCGTCCATTTTCGCTCCGCCCGGATATTCAAGCCCGAGCATTCTCGCTACCTTGTCAAAGCTCTCGCCTGCAGCATCATCGCGCGTCGAACCCAGAACGACAAAATCTGTATAGCTTTTTACCTCAACAAAAGAAGTATGTCCTCCAGATACGACAAGAGCGCAGAATGGCGGTTCGAGAAGCTCTTTGCCGTCTTTTCCGTTAAAATATGCGTAGTTTGCAGCGATATGTCCCTTGATGTGGTGAACAGGTATAAGCGGCAATCCTGCTCCGTATGCAAGAGTTTTTGCAAAGTTTACCCCCACAAGAAGTGCGCCGATAAGTCCCGGCTCGTTTGTAACGGCTACAGCATCTATGTCTGACAGCTCAACAGAGGCCTCAAAGAGAGCTTTTTCTGTAACCTTCGAAATCGCTTCTGCGTGAGCTCTTGACGCAATTTCGGGAACCACACCACCGTACAGAGCGTGCGTGGCTATCTGCGAAGCAACTATATTTGATTTGATTTCTCTGCCGTCTTTTACAACTGCGGCACAAGTTTCGTCGCACGACGATTCAATTGCAAGAATGTTCATTCTGTTTCTCCATATGAGGGTATAGTATAGTCCATAAGCAGTGCATCTTCTACAGGCTTTTTATAATAATTTTTGCGTATTCCGACCTGTGCAAAACCCAGTTTTTCATACAAAGCTATCGCGGGAGCGTTTGATCTTCGCACCTCGAGCATTACTTTGTTTATTTTGTTGCTTTTGCAATAGGAAATAACTGTATTCATAAGCTTATTTGCAATACCATTTTTGCGACACTGCGGAAGAACAGCTATGTTTGTAATATCACAATCGTCACAAGCTGAGATATAAAATCCTACATATCCGCATACAGTACCGCTGCATTCTGCTTTGAAGCAGACAGAAAATTCACTGTTAAAAAAATCTTTAAAAGCTATCTCGGTCCAGGGCTGTGAAAAACATGCGGCCTCTATTTTGCATAGAGCCTCTGTGTCGTCATTGCCGGCTAATATAACTTTAATTTCAGTATCGTTCATTGTCACAAATAACTTTGATAATAGATTTTACACCTTTTGATATTTCGTCAAAAGCCTGTCTGTATTCGTCAATACTTCCGCCAAAAGGGTCTGATATATCTGCAGGAAAAGCAAATATCTTGTGCGTATGCTCAGGGAAGAGCGAAGCAATTCTAGCAGCGTGAGAAGCTGTCATACCAACAATATAATCCGCATCAGCAACAGTCTGCGATGTAAGTGATGTGGCTGTGTGTTCAAATTTTATACCGTTCTCACAAAGAGCTTGCCTTGCATAATCCGAGATTGACTCACCGTCATTTGCAGCAATGCCGCAGGAGATAGCAGTTATATCCTCATTGCAGAGCGAATTAAAAATCGCCTGAGCCATAGGACTTCTGCAGGTATTGCCTGTACAGACAAAAACTATTTTTTTCATAAATCAGTATCCGAAAGTTCCGTCAAGACTGTCGTCGTTTTCAATCCAGTCTGCAACAGCTATGACAGTGTATTCGTCCTTTGTATTTCTTACAACTACTTTTTCAATTCCTGCATTTATTACCATGCGCTTGCACATCTGACAGCAACAGGCGTCGGGAATGAGATCCCCGCTTGCTGCATCAACGCCTGCGAGATATAGAGTTGCACCTATCATCTGATCGCGAGGAGCTGCAATTATTGCGTTCGCCTCTGCATGCACAGAACGACACATTTCATATCTTTCACCTCTCGGAATGCCGAGCTTGTTTCTCATACAAAAGCCAAGATCAGAGCAGTTTTTTCTGCCTCTCGGTGCGCCTGCGTAGCCTGTTGAGATGATACTGTCGTTTTTGACAATTATCGCACCATATTTTCTTCTTATGCAAGTTCCTCTGGTGGCTACTGTATGAGCTATATCGAGATAGTAGTTTTCTTTACTTATTCTTTCCATATTCTTTCTCCTAAATCAGATTGTGTTACTCAGATATTTCAGCTGAATCGGTATTTGCCGTACGCTTACTTTCGGGAAGAACCGTGTATCCGAGCAGACTTGCAGGACAGGTATCAATATTTTTGATGTTCATGGAAATTGCCTTGCTGTTTTTGCCGTCGTATACATAAAGACCGTATGTGTTTTCTGCCTTGCTGTTTGCAGACTGTGCAAGATAGTATACCTTTGAAAAGTCATCTGTTATATATACAGAACTATCTACAACCTTTTCACAGACTCTATATGCCTGATTTTTCGTTCCGTAATAAAGGGTGTCGCCGGATATATAATAGATTTCCTTGCCGCTGTCCGATGCTTCGTATATTGAAGCGTCTGTAGCGATGTTTACAAGATTTGAGCCATTAAAGTTGTATGGAATTCTGTAAACATTCTTGTCTGCATCATATAGGAAAATGTACTTGCCATCAGAAGATATGCTGCGGGGGACATATCTTGAGAAGTTTTCGGAAACAAGCTTCTGTGAAATCTTGCGAACATCTACATTTGCGGTATAAAGAGCGTCTTGCGTAAAGAACGCAAACTTATCTCCGTTGGTAGCAAAGCCCTCAAAAGAACCATCAATCAGCGCCTGCTTTTCTCCATCTCGGTTTACTGTCATGAGAGTGTATTTTCCTTCGCCATAGGAATGTATGTAATAATAGGGTAAAAATGACGAATTGACACTGTAATCAATATCCTTGATGTACAGATTGTCTAAATATCCGAATATCTCGGTTGACTTATATTCATCTATGCCATGAGATAGTCCGCTGCCTGCAGGAGCGACAACTGTAAAGTTTTCGTTGCCTCTTGAAACAAAACTCGTCAGATCTCCTGTTTCGATAATAAAGTTCCTGTAGTCGGCAGAAACTATGATTCTGTCTGCAAACATAGAATCAAGAGTGTATTTTTCTCTGTCGCTTACATTTGATTCAATATAAAAATCAAGAAGGTTGTATTCGTTCATTCTGAGGTATGAAAAATACTTACCTTTATTGTCAATAGATATAGGCTCAGAGTTTTTTACACCAAGATTTTCACTCTCGCCGGTTCTGACAGAGAATTTCATCAGTTTTGTTCCGTCGCCGTCCTGAGCTTTGTAAATAAGATATCTGCCGTTGGCCGATACTCTGAAGTCGTCAAAATCGCCGCCTGTTGTATAGTCACATATACGCACGGGATCCGCCGAGCTGCTCCTATATAGATTCAACCTTGCTGAGCTCTGATATGTTCCGAGTGTTTCGGTGATGAGATAGTAAAGATAATTACAGTTACCGCCTGCGACAAAAGTAATCTCACCGTAAGAGGATTCGGCGATAGTTTCGACATTTCGGTAGTCAGAAATTTTTATAAGCAGAGATTTGTCAAGGTTGAGAGAATCTACATCTGTCGTACCCTCAAGTACAAGAAAGACAATTCTACCGTCATCTGAGGCTGTGTAACCGGAGATTTCACCTTTGCCGATAAGGATAGATTCGTTTTTGTGGGACAGGTAATAAATCTCGTCATCGGAGTTTGTGTAGAACACAGGCTGATTTGTGACATCATCTGTAGTGTATATAAGCTTTTCGCTTTCTTTGGTCACACCGACAATAAGGCTTATCAATAACACAATAAGAGCAATCAGTGAAATTACAATCAGCGAAAGTCTGGTAATTGCTGTTTTGATTTGCTTCTGCCTTACTTTCTTTTTATGAAGATATCTTCTGTAAAACTCCAAAAGTTCGGAAGTTGTTGCCTGACAGTAGGGACAACAACCCTCAGATTCAGTGGGATAGAATTTTGAGCCGCATCCGGAACAAGTATGTAAGAATCGGTTGTTTGTTGGCATATATTCTGCTCCTTTATGTTGATCTTCAAATTTACACAAATATACTTATACATTATATATTATTTTGTCGATTTTGTCAATATTTAATCACAATCTTCGACTGTATATTTGTGTAGTCGTTGCCATTTGCCGACAGGATAATTCGTGTCAAATTAAAATAAAAACTGCGCTTTTCAGCGCAGTTTTAAACTATTTACTTTGAAAGATCCTGTACATAAAGAATTCTCACACCGTCGTTTGTTTCGTCTGTATCCGATGAAACTTTATCGCGTGCTTCAAAGAACTTTGCAGCAACCTGCGGGAAGAGGGCATAACTGAGCACATCTTCGTCGCTCTTTGCAATATCTTTTGTTTCTTCTTTGTACTTTTCAAGCTCGGGAGCAATATTGTCGGCAGGACGGCAGGTGATAACCTCCTCGTCACCGATTGCTTTCTTTCTTACTTCCTCGTTAACAGGTGCAGGAAGCTGACCGTACTCGCCTTTAAGAAGGCCCTTTGACTCCTTTGTGAAAACCTTGTAACGCTCGCCTGAGAGTACATTAAGCACTGCTTGTGAGCCTACAATCTGGCTTGTGGGAGTAACAAGAGGAGGATAGCCGAAGTCTTTTCTTACTCTCGGAATTTCCTCGAGAACATCATAGTATCTGTCCTCGGCGTTTGCCTGCTTGAGCTGAGAAATAAGGTTTGAAAGCATACCGCCGGGAACCTGATAAAGAAGTGTGTTTGTATCAACATTAAGCACTTTGGGATCGAGAGAGCCCTGTTCCTTGAGCTTTGCTGCAACGCCTCTGAAGTGTACAGCAGCCTTTGAAAGAGTATTTAGATCAAGACCTGTATCTCTGTCAGTTCCAGCAAGAGTCGCAACGAGAGATTCGGTAGCAGGCTGAGCTGTACCGTTTGCGAGAGGAGAAAGCGCACAGTCAACAATATCAACCCCTGCCTGAGCCGCAAGCAGATTTACCATATCACCGGTACCTGTAGTATTGTGTGTGTGCAGGTGAATCGGAACATTGATATTTTCTTTGAGTTTCTTAACAAGAGAATATGCGTCATAAGGAAGAAGCAGGTTTGCCATATCCTTGATACAGATGACATCAGCGCCCATTTGCTCAAGCTGCTTTGCGAGCTTTACAAAGTATTCCTCGTTATGAACAGGGGAGGTAGTGTAGCTGATTGCAGCCTCACAGATACCGCCGTACTTTTTGCAGCTTTCCATAGCCTGCTGCATATTACGGGGGTCATTGAGAGCGTCGAAAATTCTGATTACTTCAATGCCGTTTGCGATTGATTTGTTTACAAAGTCGTCAACAACATCATCTGCATAGTGCTTGTATCCGAGGATATTCTGTCCCCGCAGAAGCATCTGGAGCTTTGTGTTTGGAAGAGCTTTTTTAAGCTTGCGGAGTCTTTCCCACGGGTCCTCATTGAGAAAACGCATACAAGAGTCAAATGTAGCGCCACCCCAGCATTCCAATGACCAATATCCTACGCTGTCAAGTATCTCGCAGGCAGGAAGCATATCTTCTACGCGCATTCTTGTAGCAGCCTGCGACTGATGAGCGTCACGAAGTATTGTATCACATATTTTAAGTGGATTTTTTGCCATATAGATTTTCTCATTTCTCCGACATGATTTTTATGAGCAGCAGTGCTCACAGCCACGCTGTCGGTGCGAAGCTGAATTTATGCTCCAAAGAGCGAGAGAAGAACACCTGCAGCAATAGCAGAGCCTATAACGCCCGATACATTCGGACCCATAGCGTGCATAAGGAGGAAGTTTCTGGGGTTGTATTTCTGACCAACCATCTGAGAAACTCGTGCTGCCATAGGCACGGCAGAAACGCCTGCAGAGCCGATAAGAGGATTTATCTTGTTCTTCATAAACAGGTTCATAAACTTAGCGAGAAGCACGCCGCCTGCTGTACCAAAGCCAAACGCCACAACGCCCATCACAATGATTGCGAGTGTCTGTAACGAAAGGAAAGTTTCAGCAGTGGCAGTAGCGCCTACAGATACGCCGAGGAAGATTGTTACAATGTTTATAAGCTCGTTCTGAACTGTTTTAGAAAGTCTTTCTGTAACGCCGCTTTCTCTGAAAAGGTTACCAAGCATAAGACATCCTACAAGAGGAGCTGCCGAGGGAACAAGACAGGAAACAAAGATTGTAACTACAACCGGGAATATTATCTTTTCGCGCTTTGAAACAGGGCGAAGCTCCTTCATTTCAATGCATCTTTCTTTCTTTGTTGTGAGAGCCTTCATAATCGGAGGCTGAATAACAGGCACGAGCGCCATATATGAGTACGCTGCAACCGCTATAGGACCGAGAAGGTGGGGTGCAAGTCTTGCTGTAACATATATTGCCGTAGGACCGTCGGCACCGCCGATGATACCGATAGAGGATGCTTCTGCAGGAGTAAATCCAAGCAGTGTTGCTCCAACATAAGTAATAAAGATGCCGAGCTGTGCCGCAGCGCCGAGAAGCAGGCTCTTGGGGTTTGCGATAAGGGGACCGAAGTCTGTCATTGCGCCTACGCCGAAGAATATAAGACAGGGATAAATACCGAGCTTAACGCCAAGGTAGAGAATATCAAGAAGACCGGGTGTTACTGCGTTTCCTGCATCAAAGAGATTCCAGTGCGCATGACCATTTGCAAAGAGCTCCTCGTGGAACATCTCAGCGCCAGGGAGGTTTGTTAAAAGCATACCGAACGCAATAGGAAGAAGCAACAAAGGCTCATATCCTTTTCCGATAGCAAGATAACAAAGGAATGCAGCAATAAGAATCATAACAAGATTCAGAGGATTTTCAACAAATCCTACAAAAGCTGTTTGCTTAAGAAAGTTCATAACAGCACCAAGAGGTGTTACAACTTCTTCGGTAAGAATATTGTGAAAATTTGCAGGCAGGATGCTGTCCTGTGAAACAAAATCAACCAGTGTTTCTTCAGAGGAAGTGTATCCGAAAAACAAGTCAATAACATCTTCTTCGGATATCTTTGTTTCTGAGTAGTATACAACATCAAGCTGTTTGCCTGCTTCTATAGTGGTGAGATAGCCGTAATTGTTGTCGATAAGACCTGCAAGCTGCACATCGCCCGAAGTCGACATATTAACAAATGAAATGTCTTGTGTGCTTGTGTTCTTGAGGGTGATTGTAAGAGAGTAAGCGTCTTCACTGAGAGCTGTATCAATCACAATAGGGCAGCCTTCCTCTTCGGCCTTGAGCGCTGATGCTCCAAAACAGAACACAGACAGAAGTGCAAGTGTCGCGAGGATAATAGATAGAATTTTCTTATTCATGTTAGTATCACTTCCTTAGTAATTAGCCGATAGAGAAGAGGAATGCGCCTGATTCAACTGTTGTACCCTTTGTTACGCCAACAGCTGTTACCTTTCCGTCGCAGGGGATCATAATTTCGTTTTCCATTTTCATAGCTTCGAGAATCATACCAACCTGGCCCGCCTTAACAGTGTCGCCTACATTGATATTTACAGCAAGAATGTTGCCGGGCATAGGAGCGTTAACAGACTCGCCGCCGGCGGGAGCTGATGCAACGGGTGCAGCAGGTGCAGCAGGGGCGGGTGTAGTTGCAGGAGCCGGAGTAGGTGCTGCATTCTTGATTTCGGAAGCGTCTACTTCTTCAATAGCGATTTCATAAAGATTGCCGTTTACGGTTACTTTGTAATTTTTCATGATAAATACCATCCTTTTTAGAATAATTAAAGTTTTTTGATCGATAAAATGCGAATTCCCGAAACATCTTTTCCAAGATTTTCCGCTATTGCTGCAGATACTGCCGCAACAAATTCTTCTCTGTTGGGGATTTCACTTGCCTGAGCGGCAACTGCGTTTCCGGCGGGGACTTTTGCAACTTCGTCTGCAGGCTTCTTCTGGAAAGAATTTACCAAAAAGCTCATGATTTTGCAAACAAAGATTATACAAATAAGCCCAACGAAAACGGTAGAAATTCCCATAAGAACAACAAATCCAGGGTTCATTCAGTCTACCTCCGTTGAAAATAATAATATTTTATCTGTAAATTTGAGAAATCTCAGTTTTCAGAAAACATCCCAAATCTCCGACAGTTTACATTATATAACAATTTTTTATTTTAATCAAGTGATTTCCAATAATTTCCCAACACTTTTTGCAAAATTGTCAATTTGTTAACATTTAAACAATGTTACTTCTAAACAGCTATGATACAAGCACAACAATACACATAATATTTTGCATTAAAAGTGTAGATTTTATCAATTCAATCCCAATTTTAAGGAAAATAATCTTGACAAATTCGAATTTTTTACATATAATGATTAAGTAGCGACGGTGCTGCGGAAATATACCTTTCGCAGTGCCTTTTGTTTTTAGTTTAGGAGGGGTAAAATGAGCCACATAACTGAAATTTTCGGAAGTATGGTTTTTGATGACAGAGCAATGCGTGAAAGATTGCCTGAGGAAACCTACAAAACCCTAAAAAAGACAATAGAAAACGGCAAAAGACTTGATAAGTCTATTGCAGACGATGTAGCTTGCGCAATGAAAGACTGGGCGGTAGAAAAGGGAGCAACGCACTTTACTCACTGGTTCCAGCCCATGACAGGCTATACTGCAGAAAAGCACGACAGTTTTATCACTCCTATGAGCGACGGAAGCGTCATTCTAGAATTTTCAGGGAAAGAGCTTGTAAAAGGCGAGTCTGATGCTTCGAGTTTTCCGTCCGGAGGTCTGCGCGCAACTTTTGAAGCGAGAGGATA
>JAZNMZ010000091.1:0-1821 GCA_045580005.1 Eubacteriales bacterium
CTATTGACGACAGAGAATTTTGCAAGGTTTTTATCTGTGCCGAGGTATCGTTTGCGGCAGAAACCATGCGGACTGTAGAGTAGGGCATACCTACCATAAGCACTACTGCACATAACACGAAGCTCAGTGTTCTTATTATCCTGTTTTTCATTGTTGCTCCTTTATACCTTGAGGTATTTTCTTATGGAAATTGCGGTTCCCACAAGGCTGAATATTACAGATACCGCAACAAAGCTTATCGCAACATATCCGCTGACCGCAGTAAAGGGAATTGTTTCTATAATTCCGTAATCGGCAATAATGCTTCCCGTAATGTAGTTGTAGGAATACATCTGTAAGAAGAAAGCAGCTATTGAAGACAAAAGTGCGATAATAAGAGCCTCAATCATAAAAGGCGTCCTGATAAAGAACTTTGTGGCACCTATATATCTCATAATATTAATCTCTATTTCTCTGTACTTGAGAGTGAGTCTTATGGTGTTTGCGATGATGAATACCGATATCACAAGAAGCATACCTGTAAGAGCGGCACAAACTATGAAGATAACCTGCTTGATTTTGGCAATGTTATCGGCTATATCCTTCTTGTTTGTGATGTCGTCCACGTAGTCTATATGTGAAAGCTCATATTCAAGCGTTTCAAAGTCCTTGTCGGGATTATAGGTTATTCTGTAAGAGTCGGGGAGAGGGTTATTGTCCTCTCCGTAGATGTCAAAAAGACTGTGGTAATCCTCGCCGTAGTTCTCCTTTTCTATTTCGAGGGAGTCCTCCTTTGATACAAAGCGATAGTCGAGAATATACCCTTGCTCCTCGAGATGATCAAGACTGCCCTCTATGTATTGCAGAGCAAGGTCGTCTGCATCAAGCGCGGCATAAACTACAACCTCGTTGAAATCGCCGATGTTGTCAATGTTTTTGTCAATATTAATAAGTAAAAGAACCGAGCTGCAGCAAATAATGAGCGAGCACACAAGTATGATGATAGAAGCTGTACTCATTACTCCGTTTCGGAAGAAGCTTTTGATTCCTGTTCCGAAAAAGTAAGAAAGTCTATATGATTTCATTGGTTGCACCGCCCTTCACATCAGATATAACTCCGCCTTCTCCGAGAGTTATAACACGCTTGTTGAAAAACTCGACAAGCTCCTTTTCGTGAGTTATAACAATTACTGTTCTCTTCGTATATTCGTTGATTCTTATTAAAAGCTGCATTATTTCCTGACTCAGCTCAGGGTCAAGATTACCGGTAGGCTCATCTGCAATAATAAGATTTGGCTTGTTGATAAGTGCTCTTGCGAGACATACTCTCTGCTTTTCTCCGCCGGACAGACAATTAGGAAACTCGTTAGCCTTGTCAGTAAGCTCAACAAGTGACAGAAAATACGGAACTCTCTCGGCTATGTACTTTTTGGGCACTCCGACAATCTCGAGTGCGAATGCTATGTTTTCATATACCGTTTTGTTTTCTAACAGTCTGAAGTCCTGAAAAACAACACCGATGTTTCTGCGGAATTCGGGGATTCTGCGGCTTTTCAATTTTTCGAGCTTAAAGTCGTTAATCTGCAATGAGCCCGAAGAAATCTTCTCTTCAAGCAAAAGTAACTTTGTAAGAGTTGTCTTTCCTGCGCCCGAACGACCGACGATAAATACAAATTCACCGTCATCTATCTTTATATTGAGATCCTTGAGGATATATTTCTTACCGTCATATGTTTTTGAAACATTTTCAAACTGTATCAAGCAAAACACCTCCTGATTAAAATACACATCAATTATAACATAATTTAAGAAAAGTCGGATCGTAGCCATGTCGTTCTGTGA
>JAZNMZ010000092.1:0-17262 GCA_045580005.1 Eubacteriales bacterium
GATACTCCTCTCGCCCATACCGTAGCTTATTATATCGGCTCTCGAGTCGACAAGTATGCTTCTGCGAACCCTGTCGTCCCAGTAGTCGTAGTGTGCAAAGCGGCGAAGCGACGCTTCGAGTCCGCCGATTATAATCGGCACATCGCCGTACGCTTCTCTTATTCTGTTGCAGTATACTATAACCGCTCTGTCGGGGCGAAGACCAGCCTTGCCGCCGGGAGAGTAGTAATCGTCGTTTCTGCGCTTTTTGGCGGCAGTGTAGTTTGCAACCATCGAGTCTATATTGCCCGAGCTTACAAGAAATCCGAGTCTTGGTCTGCCAAAAATGCATACGCCCTTTCCCGAGCCGTCCCTGTAGGAGTTTTTATAGTCGGGCTGTGGGATAATTCCCACAACAAAGCCCATCGCCTCAAGAACTCTTGTGATAATCGCCGCGCCAAAGCTCGGGTGGTCGACATACGCGTCACCGCTTACATAGACAAAGTCGGGGACGGTAATACCGTCGGGTAGCTCATCGGGGCTTGTGGCAAGAGGCCGCGTGCCCAGTTTTACATAATCCATTATTTTCTCCATATAAAGTATCAATACAGGCTTACTGTGCCGATACGACAATCTTTTTTCTTACAACGGCAGTGTTCTCGCCGAGTTCCACGCCGTTCTCGCGCAGAACCTTTACGACATAGTCGGGATTTAAGTATCCGTCGGGAGTTGCATCAAGAGTGAGATAAAGGCAGGTGTTATTCTCCTTTATATATGCGTCATATGAGATAATCTGTCTTTTTATATCAACGCTCTTTTCGCCGCTCTTTGTTTTTCTTACAGTTATAAGCTCGCCGCGGGAGAGTATTTCTCTTATTTTGTCTGTGTCTGCCTGAACATCGGGAGCAGTCACAAGATAGTCTGCGCTCTTCACGAATTTGAGCTTCAAATTCGGCTCTTCAACCGATTTTAATTGGATATACTGAGGAAGCTCCTTTCTGAGCCTTGTTTCAAACTCGTCTTTTTCCATATCCTCGCGAAGTCCGATATCACATATCTCGTTCTCTCCTGCCATACCAACCGACAGGGGAAGCGCAAAAACAAGCTTCGGATGGGGGCTGAAGCCCTCTGAATAGCGCAGCGGAATTCTTGCACGGTTGAGCGCTCGCACAAAGGTGTGTGCAAGGTCAAGGTGCGAGATAAAAATGAGGGGTCCGACCTTTGAAAAAGTCACTCTGAAATCACGCATTGCTTTCGCCCTCGCTTTCTTTTGACTCGTCTACATGACGCTTGTACATCGGGTTGCGGTAGATCTCCTCGCGTGAAGACTTGTCCACGCAGAAAGGAAGCTTGTATTTTGCAATACCGCACGCCGAGCATTTTGTACCGCAGTCGGGAGTGACGACACCTGCCATTGCACGGTCGTACTCTTTTTTGAGATACTCGTGCGATACGCCGCAGTCGATAATGCTCCAGGGGAGTATCTCGTCAAAGCCGAAATGTCTGTTTGCATAATACTCGGGTGCTATGCCTGCCTTTTCGAAAGCCGAAAGCCAGTTTTCGTAATCAAAGCACTCGTCCCAGCCGTCAAACACCGCTCCGTCAAGATAAGCTCTCTCGATTGCCGCCGACAGTCGTCTGTCGCCCCGGGCAAATACTGCCTCGAGGTAGCTGACCTTTGATTCGTGCCAGTTGTATCGGATTTTTCTTGATGGAATATTCTGTCCGAGCAGCTTCTGCTTTCTGATGAGCTCCTCGCGAGTGTCCTGTCCGCACCACTGGAAAGGCGTGTCGCACTTGGGCACAAAGCAGGCGACAGAAATTGTAACCTCACACGAGCGGCCTTTTGGCTTGTCGGGGTTTTTGTAGTATTCGTCAACAATCTTCTGTGCAAGCTTTGGTATACCGATGATATCCTCATCCGTCTCGCCGGGAAGTCCGAGCATAAAATAGAGCTTGACAGATGTCCTGCCCGTTTTGAAAGCACTGCGGCAGGTGCGCAGGATTTCTTCCTCCGAGAGATTCTTGTTTATAATATCACGCATACGCTGAGTGCCTGCCTCGGGCGCAAAGGTAAGTCCCGATTTTTTGAGCTCCTCAATCTTTTTCATAATGTCGCTCTCAAAAGAGTCGATTCTCATAGAGGGGAGCGAAAGTCCGACCTTGTATTCGTCTGTCCAGGTCTTGAGGCAGTCCACAAGCTCAGGAAGATACGGGTAGTCGCTGATGCTGAGGGATGTCAGTGACATTTCCTCATAGCCTGTCGAGGCATACTGACAGCGCGCCTGCGCCTCGAGCGTTTCGTGCTTTTTGTATCTGAAAGGACGGTATATCATACCTGCCTGACAGAATCTGCAGCCACGCATACATCCGCGTGCAACCTCAAGCATGATTCTGTCGTGTACTGTTTCTATATACGGCAGGGGAGATTTTTCGGGGAAGAAAGACTTGTCGAAATCCGCAACGATAACACGCTCGACTTTTTCGGGGATGTCATTGTAGACTCTTTTTATTTCCGAGATTGTGCCGTTCTTGCCGTCGTATTTTACATCATAAAAGGAAGGGACATAAACACCCTTTATATCTCTTGCCGCAATATGTAAAAATTCCTTTTTTGAAAAGGGCTTTCCCTGGTTTTTGCAGCTTTCTTTATAGTCGATATAGGCTCTTGTGAACTGGCACAGCGACTCCTCGCCCTCGCCGATACTGAACGCGTCAAAAAAATCTGCCATAGGCTCGGGATTATAAGAGCAGGGACCGCCGCCGATAACAATCGGATATTCGTCGCCGTCGCCTCTGTCGCACGCTTTAAGCGGCATACCTGCAAGGTCGAGCACATAGAGTACATTTGAGTAGCACATCTCATACTGCAGCGTGATACCGAGAATGTCAAAATCTCTTATCGCGTCACCACTTTCGAGCGCATACAGGGGAATAGCCTCTTTTTTCATAAGCTCACCCATATCGCGCCAGGGCGCAAAAACTCTCTCGCACCAGATGTCCTCGTGCGAGTTGAGCGCACCGTAGAGAATTTTGATACCGAGATTTGACATACCTATCTCGTATGCATCGGGAAAGCAGAACGCAAAACGCGCCGCAATCTTGCTCTTGTCCTTTATTGTTTCGTTAAGCTCGCCGCCTGTATAACGGCCGGGCTTTGTGATATGCTTTAAGAATTTTTCAGCTTTGCTTTTAGGATTCATTTTCTTCTCTTTTCTTATTTGTTGTATTTTTCAATAGCGAGTATAAAAGGCGCGTCGGGTGAGTTTATGAGCCGTAGATTTGTAACGCAATATAGCTTCTTGTCGAGCTTTGAAAGCTCCTGGCACAGCATCTCTCCCTCCAGCCTGCCCTCCTCATGTCCGGGGTATACTGAGATAACAAGCACTCCGCCTTTTTTCAAAAGATTTATTGCGCCCTGCACGGCAGGCAGCGTGCTTTGTCGCATGGTGTGCAGATTCTTGTTTCCGCTGCCCGGCAGGTATCCGAGATTGAACATACCTGCGTCAATCGGCTCTTTTATGTACTTTTCACACTCGGCGTGGCTGTCGTGGATAAGAACGGCGTTTGTAAGACCTGCGGCATTGAGCCGCGCTTCGGTATTTTCAACCGCACTTTTCTGAATATCAAAGGCATAGACCTTGCCCTTGGGCGCCGCCTTGCACAGATACTCTGTGTCATGACCGTTGCCCATCGTAAAGTCGCATAGCACCGAATCTTCTTTTATAACATCTTTTATAAAAAACTTTGCAAAATCAAGCAGTTCAAACATTTTACCTCTCCTGATATTTTTTCTATTAACATTATAGCAAAAAATGAAGATTTTTTAAATAGGTTTTGCGATATTTTTTGTTTTTCTCGCAAAAAAGCCCTGAAAATAAGCAAAAACTGTCACTTTTCCTCTTGACAAACCACACGCAGCATTGTATAATTGTATACAATCATACAAGTTTAGCAAACTAAAGCAAAAGGAGGCAATTATGCTCGAAATATCAAAGAAAACCAATCTCTTGGAGCAGAAGTCATATAAGTATCAGCTCCAGGATGTAGCCGAGCCTAATCTTTACCGCGATATATATAAGTACAGCGAGGTTCCCAAGATTCCGTTCAACCACCGTCGCACACCTATGAATATGCCTGAAAAGGTATGGATTACCGACACGACATTTCGTGACGGACAGCAGTCGGTTGAGCCTTATACAGTAAAGCAGATTGTGGACCTTTACAAGCTCATATCAAAGCTCGGAGGACCCAACGGCATTATCCGTCAGACAGAGTTCTTTATTTACAGCAAAAAGGACAGAGAGGCTCTTGACAAGTGCCGCGAGCTCGGACTTCAGTTCCCCGAAATCACAACCTGGATAAGAGCCAGCCGTGAGGACTTCAAGCTCGTAAAGGACCTTGGCATCAAGGAAACGGGTATCCTTGTGAGCTGCTCGGACTATCATATTTTCAAGAAACTCAAGATGACGCGCTCTCAGGCGCTTAATCACTACCTTGCAACAATATCCGATGCCTTTGAGGCGGGAGTTGTGCCGAGGTGTCACTTTGAGGATATTACAAGAGCAGATTTTTACGGATTTGTTGTTCCGTTTGTAAACGCCCTGCAGGATATGGCGGTGCAGGCAGGTATCCCTGTCAAAATCCGCGCCTGCGACACAATGGGATACGGTGTGCCGTATGCAGAGGTTGCGCTTCCGCGAAGCGTTGCAGGTATCATCTACGGTCTTCAGCATTATGCCGATGTTCCGAGCGAGTGTATCGAGTGGCACGGACACAATGATTTTTACAACGCCGTTGCAAACGCGTCGACAGCCTGGCTGTTCGGAGCCTCTGCAGTTAACTGTTCTATGCTCGGCATAGGTGAGAGAACGGGCAATATTCCGCTTGAGGCTATGGTGTTTGAGTATGCCGCCCTCAAGGGCACCTTTGACGGCATGAACCCGACGGTAATATCCGAGATTGCCGACTACTTCTCAACAGAAATGGGCTACAAAATTCCGCCTATGACTCCCTTTGTAGGCGAAAACTTCAATGTCACAAGAGCGGGCATCCACGCAGACGGTCTGCTCAAGGACGAGGAAATCTACAATATATTTGACACTCAGACACTCCTTAACCGTCCTGCCTCTGTTATGATAACAAAGACATCGGGTCTTGCAGGTATCGCATACTGGATAAACCACCACTACGCACTTATCGGCACAGACCGCGAGGTTGACAAACGCTCGGAGCTTGTGTGCAGGATAAAAGAGTGGGTAGACGCCCAGTATGAGGAGGGCAGACAGAACTCGGTTTCCAACGGCGAGCTCGAGGAGCTTGTGACAAATTTTTCGGGAGGACAGTTTTAGTCTGTAAGGAAGTATGAATAACGATCTTAAATTTGTTTCTCTTGCCGACAAGGTTTTTGAAATGCTGGAGGACGACATTCTCTCGGGAGAGATTCCAAAGGGTACGGTTATCACCGAATCGGCGCTTTCCGAGCGCCTCGGTGTGAGCCGCACGCCTGTGAGAGAGGCTATCCGTCGGCTTGAGCAGGAGCATATTATAGAAATTACCACAAAAGGTATTATGATAACAGGTGTAGACCGCAAGGACATCGAGGATATATACGAAATCCGCAGCAAAATTGAGGGCCTTGCGGCACGCCGCTGTGCTCAGGTTATTACCGACGAGCAGGCAAAAAAGCTGTCGGATATTGTCGATTTGCAGGAGTTTTATACAGAAAAGGGCCTTGCCGACAAAATAAAGAATACTGACAGCGAATTCCACGAAACTATCTACGAAATTTGCGGCAGCCGTATGTATCTTGATATTTTGGGCTCGCTGCACAGGAGAATCACAAAATACCGCAAGCTCTCGATTCAGGATGAGCAAAGAGCAAAGGCTGCAGTGCAGGAGCACAAGAATATCTGCCTTGCGATAAGAAACCGTGACGGTGAAAAAGCCGAAAAGCTCATGGCAGAGCATATAGACAGAGCAAGAAACAATATTATCAAAAATATCATATAAGCATCGAAAGAGGTATTTACAATGGGACTTACAATAGCACAGAAAATTATAAAGGCTCACCTTGTCTCGGGTGAGATGACAGCAGGCAGCGAGATAGCCTTGCGCATCGACCAGACTCTCACTCAGGACGCTACAGGAACAATGGCGTACCTTGAGTTTGAAACAATGGGACTTGACAGAGTAAGAACAGAGCGCTCTGTCGCATATATCGACCACAACACTCTCCAGTGCGGATTTGAAAACGCCGACGACCATATCTACATACAGTCTGTTGCAAAAAAGCACGGCATATATTTCTCGCGCCCGGGCAATGGTATCTGCCATCAGGTACATCTTGAGAGATTTGGTATCCCCGGCAAGACTCTTATCGGCTCTGACAGCCACACTCCCACAGGAGGAGGTATCGGTATGCTCGCAATGGGCGCGGGCGGACTTGATGTCGCAGTTGCAATGGGCGGCGGCGCATACTATATCACAATGCCCAAGATGTATAAGGTCAATCTTACAGGAAAGCTCAATCCTTTTGTTTCGGCAAAAGACATAAGCCTTGAAATACTGAGAATCCTCTCGGTAAAGGGCGGTGTAGGCGCTGTTATCGAATGGGGCGGCGAGGGCATAAAGACTCTGTCTGTCCCCGAGCGTGCCACAATTACAAATATGGGCACAGAGCTGGGCGCAACAACCTCAATTTTCCCGTCGGACGAGATTACAAGAGCTTTTCTCGCTTCTCAGGGCAGAGAGGCCGACTGGACAGAGCTGTGCAGCGACGAGGACGCAGTTTATGACAGAATTATTGATATAAATCTTTCCGAGCTTGAACCTATGATAGCCTGCCCGCACAGTCCCGACAATGTTGTAAAGGTAAAGACTCTTGATACAAAGGTAGACCAGGTATGTATCGGCTCGTGCACAAACTCGTCGCTTCTTGATATGCTCAAGGTTGCGGCTCTTTTAAGGGGCAAGACAATAAGCCCTGATGTGAGCCTTTCTATCTCTCCCGGCTCAAAACAGGTGCTTTCAATGCTTGCCTCGAGCGGTGCGCTCGGCGATATTATAGCCTCGGGCGCAAGAGTGCTCGAGTGCGCGTGCGGACCGTGTATCGGTATGGGATTTTCCCCCAGCTCGGCAGGAGTGAGTCTGCGTACCTTTAACCGCAATTTCCTCGGCAGAAGCGGCACCAAAGACGGCAATGTTTATCTTGTTTCCCCCGAAACTGCTGTTGCCGCTGCCCTCACGGGTAAAATCACAGACCCGAGAGAGCTTGGCGTGATGCCCGAGATTGTGCTACCCGACAGCTTCGCAATAGACGACAGCGCGGTTATCGCACCTGCAACACCCGAAGAAGCTGCGAGTCTTGAAGTAAAAAGAGGCCCCAACATCAAGCCTTTCCCCGATGCGGCACCTGTCGGCAACGAAATCAAGGCAAAGCTTGTTCTCAAGGTCGGCGACAACATCACTACAGACCACATTATGCCTGCCGGAGCAAAGATTCTTCCTTACCGCTCGAATATTCCGTATCTTTCAAACTTCTGCTTCACGGTGTGCGACGAGAAATTCCCCGAAAATGCAAAAAATGCAGGGCAGAGCATCATCGTCGGCGGACAGAACTACGGTCAGGGCTCCTCGCGTGAGCACGCGGCGCTCGTTCCTCTGTATCTCGGCGTGCGCGCCGTTGTTGCAAAGAGCTTTGCAAGAATACACGCTGCAAACCTTATAAACGCAGGTATCATGCCCCTCACCTTTGAAAACCCCGAGGATTATGACGCACTCACACAAGGCAGCGATGTTGCTCTTGAGAATATCTTCGACGGCATGGAAAGCGGGAAGATAACACTTTCGGCTGACGGCAAAAAGTATACTCTGCTCTGCTCGTACACAGACAGACAGAAGGCAATTCTCAAGGCAGGCGGCCTTTTGACCTACACAACAAAAGGAGGAAAATAAAATGACAAAAATACAGATGAAAACGCCTCTTGTCGAGATGGACGGAGACGAAATGACAAGAATTCTCTGGAAGATAATAAAAGACGAGCTTATACTCCCTTTTGTTGACCTCAAGAGCGAATACTACGACCTGGGACTTCCCGAGCGAGAAAAGACAAAAGATAAAATCACAATGGACGCCGCTCTTGCAGCCAAGAAATACGGCGTTTCGGTAAAATGCGCAACAATCACACCCAACAAGCAGAGAGTTGAGGAATACGGACTTTCCGAAATGTGGAAGAGCCCCAACGGCACAATAAGAGCAGTGCTTGATGGCACAGTTTTCCGCGCGCCGATTATCATTGACTCGATAAAGCCTGTTGTAAAAAACTGGGAAAAACCCATCACCATCGCCCGCCATGCATACGGCGATGTATATAAGGCAACAGAATACCGCGTTCCCACACAGGGCAAGGCAGAGCTTGTGTTTACAGGTGAGGACGGCACGACCTTCAGAGAAACAGTATACGACTTTGAGTGCGAGGGCGTGCTCCAGGCACAGTATAACAAGGACTCTTCAATCATATCCTTTGCTCACTCGTGCTTCAGATACGCTATTGATACAAAGCAGGATCTGTGGTTCTCGACAAAGGACACAATCTCCAAGCAGTATGACCAGACCTTCAAGCTTATTTTTGAAGATATATACAACGAGTGCTACAAGGAGCAGTTCGAGGCTCTGGGAATCGAGTATTTCTACACCCTCATTGATGACGCTGTCGCAAGAGTTATCAGAAGCTGCGGCGGATATATATGGGCGTGCAAGAACTATGACGGCGATGTTATGAGTGATATGGTTTCAACAGCATTCGGCTCGCTTGCCATGATGACCTCGGTGCTTGTGTCCCCCGACGGAAACTTTGAGTACGAGGCGGCGCATGGCACTGTTACAAGGCACTATTATAAATATCTCGCAGGAGAGCAGACGAGCACAAACCCGATGGCAACTATCTTTGCCTGGTCGGGCGCTTTCAGAAAAAGAGGCGAGCTCGATGGGCTGCCTGAGCTTGTTTCTTATGCCGATAAGCTCGAGCAGGCGTGCCTTGACACTCTGAACGACGGCGTTATGACAAAGGACCTTGTGGGTCTTGTAAGCGAGGGCTACGCCGCGCGCGCCGTAAATTCAAAGGACTTTATCCTTGAGATCAGAGCAAGACTCGAAAAGCTTCTTGCATAAAGAGAAACTCCCTCATACGAGGGAGTTTCTCTTTGTTTTATTCAGAGATTTTCCTTGATTGTGGAGGTGTAAGCCGACAGGTCCTGGAGATTTGAGGGAACGATAATCTTTGTAGCCTGGCCGTCTGCCATTTCCTTGAGAGCCTCAAAGCTCTTGAGAGCGAGAACTTCCTTGGTAGCACCCGCCTCGTTGAGAAGCCTGATACCCTCGGCTGTCGCCTGCTGAACCTTGATGATAGCCTCAGCTCTACCCTCAGCCTCGCGGATCTGAGCCTCCTTGTCTGCCTCTGCCTTGAGGATTGCCGCTTCCTTGTTTGCCTGAGCCTGGAGAATCATAGATTCTTTCTGGCCCTCTGCGATGAGGATTGCGGCTTTCTTTTCACCCTCAGCCTGAAGAACCTTTTCACGGCGTTCACGCTCGGCACGCATCTGCTTTTCCATTGCGTCCTGGATGTCCTTGGGAGGGATGATGTTCTTGAGCTCAACTCTGTTTATCTTGATACCCCACGGGTCTGTCGCTTCGTCGAGGATTGAGCGCATCTTTGTGTTGATGATGTCGCGCGATGTGAGAGTGTTGTCAAGCTCGAGGTCGCCTATGATGTTACGCAGAGTTGTGGCTGTGAGATTCTCGATAGCTGCCATGGGATACTCAACTCCGTAGGTGTAGAGCTTGGGGTCGGCAACCTGATAGTACACAACAGTGTCTATCTGCATATGAACATTATCCTTTGTGATAACAGGCTGAGGCGGAAAGTCAGAAACCTGCTCCTTGAGCGACATAATCTTTGCGATTCTGTCAACAAAAGGAATAAGAAAATGCACGCCTGTCTTCCATGTTGCGTGGTAACCTCCGAGTCTTTCAACAACAAAGGATCTTGCCTGGGGAACAATCTTGATGTTTGAAATTACAAGTACAAATAAAATAACAATGATTATAATCGGAACCATAATAGCCTCCTGAAAAAATTAATTTGAGTTATTCAACAATAACAATGTTGCCGTCAACAGAGGAGATTTCAACAATGCTGCCTGCAGCGATAATTGCGTCATCTTTTGACTTTGCAAAGTAGTATCTGCCCTCGCAGAGTACTTTGCCGCAGTTTTTGAAATTGTCTATTTCCTCCTCGACTCTTGCCTTTTTGCCGACAAGAGATGCGTCGGGAGCCGACTCGCTCTCGCAGGTACACACGAGCTTTACTCCGTCGAGCGAGAGAATCTTGATTTTTTCACCCGCAATTACTGTGCGGTTTGCGTCTGTCACAGCAGACCAGCTCTGAGAGCCCACCTTGGCTCTGCCGACGCCGCCCTCGGGGATGTCGACCTCAACGGTTGCCAGCTTTCCGATAAGGGCGTCAATATTTGTTTTTGCTCCTTTTGCGGCAAAGTGCCGCCTTACTTTCTTGTAGAAAAGGGCAAAGAGCAGTCCTGACACAATAAAGAAAACGGCAATCTGTAAAAACAGATTTTCCACTCCCACAAGCTCGAGGAGTATACAAACAAGTGCCGATGGCATAAACCATATGGCAACAAGCCCTGCCGTTGCGCCCTCCGCGATAAGAGCAAGAATAAGTACGCTTACCCAGATTGCAAGATTTGTCATAGGTTTCACCTCCTAAAAATTATCTTCGGAATCATAATCTCCAAAATCGTCTGAAAACAGGCTAAACACGCTGTTTATTTCGTCAAAATTGTAGCCATAGCGATAGAGCTTGTCAAAAAGCTTCTTTTTTTCCTCGCGCGAGCGCGGAAGTCTGCTCTTTGTTAGCTTTGCAAAGAGAGCCTTGAGATTTTCTTCAAAGTCAATCCGGGCTTCTTCGGTGACCTGCTGTGCAACATCCCGAGTATAGCCTTTTGCGATAAGCTCGGAAATTATTCTTCTCATACCATATAACTTGCTTCCGGCGAGAATTTCGCACCTGCGCAGTGCAGACTTTTTATCGCAGAGGTATCTGTTCTTTTTAAGAACGGCGAGAGCTTCACTGCAGGCGTCCTCGGAATACCCCTTGCTTTTTAGCTTGAAAGCAAGGTTTTTTTCACTCTTGTCCGAGAAGCCGAGCAGATACAGAGCGTATTTTATCGCGCCGTACTTTTCGGCAAAAAACTCGAGCTTTTCACATTCGTCCTGCGACAGGACAAAGGGGGGTGATATTTCGGCTGTGCCGAAAAGAGACTTGAAATCAGCCCTTGTCACCTTGTAAAAGCCCTCGTCGCAGCGGAGTGACATTTCGTTTCCCGAGTCGGATGAGGATATATGTAATACTTCCATCTGTTATTCGTCAAATTCCTCTGTTATGACAATGCCGCCGTCGTCGCCCGACGAAACTGCGTCCTCAAGCATATCAAAGTTTACATTCTGAGCGGCAGTCTTTATCTTTTCTTCGATTTCAAGAGCAAGAGCGGGATTCTGCTCAAGATATTCTCTCACCTTGTCGCGTCCCTGTGCAATACGCTCCTCGTTGTAGTAGAACCACGAGCCGCTCTTTACGATAATGTCGAGCTGAACGCCGACATCTATAATTTCACTCATCTTTGAAATGCCCTTGCCGTAGAGCACATCAAACTCTGCGAGTCTGAAAGGAGGAGCAACCTTGTTCTTTACTACCTTACATTTTGTTCTGTTGCCGATAACCTCGGCACCCTGCTTGATGGGAAGACCCTTTCTGATGTCAATACGCACCGACGCATAGAACTTGAGGGCTCTGCCGCCTGTTGTTGTTTCGGGATTTCCATAGATAACGCCGATCTTCTCGCGCAGCTGATTTATAAAGATAACGATACAGTTGGACTTTGCAACAGCGCCTGAGAGCTTGCGGAGCGCCTGTGACATGAGTCTTGCGTGCTGACCGACATGGCTCTCGCCCATGTCGCCTTCAATTTCTGCTTTGGGTACAAGAGCAGCAACAGAGTCTACAACGATGATGTCGATAGCGCCTGAGCGCACGAGCGCCTCTGTAATCTCAAGAGCCTGCTCGCCGCAGTCTGGCTGAGAAACGAGAAGATTGTCAATATTAACACCGAGAGCCTTTGCATATATCGGGTCGAGCGCGTGCTCTGCGTCGATAAACGCCGCCTCTCCGCCGAGCTTCTGCACCTCTGCAACAGCATGGAGTGCGAGAGTTGTTTTACCCGAGGATTCCGGGCCGTAGATTTCGATGATTCTTCCTCTCGGGAAGCCGCCTATACCGAGTGCAAGGTCGAGCGTGAGCGAGCCTGTGGGAACTGCGCTTACATTCATAGCTGCGTTCTCACCGAGCTTCATAATCGAGCCCTTGCCGTAGTCCTTTTCAATCTTTGCGATAGTGGTGGCAAGAGCCGCCTTTTTGTCGTCCATTACGAGTTCTGTCTTCTTTGTCTTCTTTTCTGCCATTTTATCTATCCTCCATAATTTGTCTTATCTATATTATATCGGTGTGTGTGTACGATATTCGGGACAGTCAGTCTGTCAGCGATGATAAGTCTGGGAGCTTTGTCTGGGTGTCGGATTTTTTGTAAATGTATTTTGTGCTGTAGTTTTTGCCTGTAAGCTCGCTGAGTGCCTTTTTCACAATACCGTCCTTGTCGTCCCTGCCAAGTATTGTGGGGGCGATCGGATTTGCAAGCTCTATTTCGGCAAGTCCGTCCGAGAGATATACCATCGCGCCGTCGAGCATTGACGCTGTCATTTTGTCAAGCCTTTCGCATATTTCAATAAACTCGGCAAAGTCGGACAACTGCTTGCGCGGGCTGTCGGCAGCCGCTTCGGGAGCTTTCGCTGCTGCCGATCTTGGTGTAAGAGGACGGGGTGCCAGCGGCTTTGGAGCTACAGGCTTTGGTACAGGTGTTTCATACGGACCGTCAAAGGGCATATCCTGTGGTATTTCCGGCGGAGTTTCCGCAGGAATCTTCACGGGTTTTTCTTTTTTTACATCTGCAGACGCATTTGTCGCGCTTGCAGGGATACCCTGCGAGAGCTTTGTTTCAAGGTCTGCAATTCTCGAAAGCAGTGAGCCGATATCCGTCTGGAGTCTTGGCTCACTCATGCGGATAACCGCGTTCTCAAGCAGCGCCCTGCGAGAGAAAGTCGAGCGCGAGAGCTTGTTCTGAGTTTCCTCGCATATATCCGAGCAGAGCATGATTCTCTCCTGTGAAAGAGATTTTGCAAGCTCTTCCAGCCTGTCAATTTCTGCCTGAGTCGAGTCGATGAGCTTTTCGGGGTTTTTGGTATATTTTATGATAAGTATATCCCGTAGAGTTTCTGACATTTCCGAGCAGAGGACGCCCAGGTCCTTGCTGTTGTCGTAGGCTGTTGATATGATGCCGAGAGCCTCTTCGGTGTTGTCGCTCGCTATTGCCGAAATAAGAGAGATAACCACCTCGCGGCCCACAACTCCGAGCCTTTCGGAGGCTATGTCCTCGTTTATCTCCGACTCTGCTCCGTAGAAAAGCTCGAGCATAGACAGCGCGTCACGCATTGCGCCTGCAGCGAGCTTTGCAATAAGCAAAAGCGCCGGGTCGGTTATCTTAATCCCCTCGCTGTCCGAGATAAATCTCAGCCTTTCGGCAATCTTCTCGGGTGTTATTCTATGAAAATCAAATCGCTTGCAACGAGATAGAATTGTTGCGGGAATCTTCTGCAGCTCTGTTGTCGCAAGTATGAACATAGCGTGTGCGGGCGGCTCCTCGAGAGTCTTGAGAAGAGCGTTGAACGCACCCTGAGAGAGCATATGCACCTCGTCTATGATATATACGCGGCGTTTCATCTCGCTCGGAGGATACACGACGGTATCTCTGAGCTCTCTTATGTTGTCAACACCGTTGAAGCTTGCCGCGTCAATTTCGTATATGTCAAGCGTGTTTTCTGCCGCTATACACTGAGGACACTTCCCGCAGGGGTTGCCGTCGGTTGTATCCGAGCAGCTGACAGCTTTTGCAAGAATTTTTGCACAGGTGGTCTTGCCTGTGCCGCGCGAGCCGCAAAAAAGATACGCGTGCGATACGGTGCCCGACATTATTTCGTTTTTTAGTACGCTTGTTATATGCTCCTGACCGATGACATCCGAAAAACTGTCGGGACGCCACTTGCGGTAGAGCGCTTTGTATCCAGCCATTTTATTCTCCAAATTCTTATTTTGATGGGAACAGCCTTGCGAGACTTTTTTGCGATGGTGTTTCGATTATCCATGAGCATCATACCAGCTCTTGCCGTAAGAAAGAGATACTTCAAGCGGCACTTTTGTGCTGATACAGCGTTCCATCTGCTCTTTTACAATTTCGCAGGCACGCTCAAGATGCTGCTCGGGACATTCTACGATGAGCTCGTCGTGCACCTGCAGTATGAGTTTTGCCTCCGGAAGCTCGTCGCGCAGAGCCTTTTCGGTGCAGAGCATAGCGAGCTTTATCACATCTGCGGCTGTGCCCTGTATCGGCGAGTTCATCGCCACGCGCTTGCCGAAGTTCTGCATATTCTTGTTTGACGCCGAAAGCTCGGGGATATATCTTCTCCTGCCAAAAAGCGTTGTGACATAGCCGTTTTGCTTCGCACTTTCTATCATACTGTCAAGGAAAGCCTTGATTTTCGGGTACTTTTCAAAATATTTTTCTATATATTCGCCTGCCTGTTTTCTTGTTGTGCCGATATCACCGGCAAGCGAGAAGTCTGATATGCCGTATACGATGCCGAAGTTTACTGCCTTTGCTCTTTTGCGAAGCTCTACTGTGACAGCGTCTTTTGAAACGCCAAACACCTGACAGGCGGTTGTCGTGTGAATATCCTCGCCCGAGCGGAATGTGTCGCACATCACCTCGTCTCCCGACAGCTCTGCGAGTATTCGCAGCTCTATCTGCGAGTAGTCGGCGTCGATAAGATAACAGCCGTCCTTTGCCACAAAGAACTTTCTCAGCTCTCTGCCCTCAGCCTGCTTTATCGGTATATTCTGCAGATTGGGCTCAACAGACGAGAGTCGTCCTGTCATGGTCAGTGCCTGCTTGAAGGTGGTGTGCACTCTTTTTGACTCATGGTTGCACACACGCAGAAGACCCTCGACATAAGTCGACTTTAGCTTTGCGACAATGCGGTAGTCGAGAATTTCGTTTATTATTGGGTGGTACGGGCGGAGCTTCTCGAGTGTTTCAGCGTCGGTGGAAAAGCCGCTCTTGTTCTTTTTGAACGCCGGGAGCGAAAGTCTTTTGTACAGCACCTCGCCGAGCTGCTTTGGAGAATTTATGTTAAACTCTCCTCCTGCAAGCGAATAAATGTTGTTCTGGCGCATAATAAGGCGCTGTTCAAGCACATCTCCATAGTCTGATATGCCGTCTGTGTCGAGCATAAAGCCCTCGTGCTCCATGCGCGCAAGAGTTCTTGCAAGGGGAAGCTCTATTTCATAGTATATTTTTTCAAGACCGTCTGCCGCAATTTTTTGTCTGAGACTGTCTTTGCACTCAAAGAGCGTCTTTACACAGCAGAGCAGCTTCTGCTTTTCGTCGCTGAGGTTGTAGCCTGCCGTGCTCTTTCCGAGAAGAACATCCTCGACACCCCTTTTTACAGACGGGGAGATCACATACTCGGCAAGCATGATGTCGAAAATGTCGGCACAAAGCTCCGCTTTGCACGACAAAAGGTGTCTGTACACCTCTTTTGAGTCGTATAGCGTTATCTGCCTTTTGCTTTCAAAAAGCTCTTTTATATTCTTGTCGTCAAGGGGCACAATATAGCTCATGCCGTCGTAGATGTATATTCTGCCGCCGTCAAAATCAGGGTGGACGGCGACTGTTTCCCCAAGAGCGGGGAGTCTGTCACACTCGGTAAAGTCGGTGAAATCGACCTCCTGGCCGGACTCGTCGTCAAAGAGAGAGGGCCCTTGGCTTTGCTTTGCGCTCTCGGGCGTGCTGTCAAGACCGAGCCTTTTGATTATGGCTCTGAGCTCGTAGTCTGAAAGAAGCGCATAAAGCTCGCTCTTTTTAATACCGTCATACTCAAGGTCTGCAAAACCAAGGGGCAGAGGCACCTCACAGCATATTTCTGCAAGAAAACGGCTGGTGTACGCCATTTCCCTGTCCTTTTCGAGCTTTTCCTTTATTCCTTTAGACAGGCCGGAGTCGCAGTAGCCGTCATACAGCTTGTCAAGAGTGCCAAACTGCTGTATCAGCTTTATGGCGGTTTTTTCGCCGATACCTGCAACGCCGGGTATGTTGTCGGAGCTGTCTCCCATAAGAGCCTTGAGGTCGATAAGCTGGTGCGGGGCAAGCCCATAGACCTCGTCAATCTTCGCCTTGTCAAAAAGCACCGTTTCGTTGTGCGTACAGTATAGCACAAATGACTTTTCGTCAACAAGCTGATAGGAGTCCCTATCGCCAGTGAGGATATAGCACTCGTAGTCGCGTTCTGTGTCGGTGTTTGCATTTTTTGCACAGGTGCCGAGAATATCGTCTGCCTCGTAGCCTGCAAGAGAGAGCACATGAAGTCCCAGATACTCGGCTGCCTTTTTTGCTCCGTCGAGCTGAGCGGCGAGCTCCTCGGGCATACCCTTGCGGTTTGCTTTATAAAACTCGCACTTCTTGTGGCGGAAAGTCTTTTCTCTCAGGTCAAAAGCGATAGCGGCAGCATCGGGTTTTATATTCTCAAGCTGCTTGAGAATGATGTTTATAAACCCAAAGAGCGCGTTCGTCGGGCGTCCGTCTGATGTTGTCATCGGACGCACACCGTAAAAGGCTCTGTTGAGAATACTGTTCCCGTCGATTACGAGAAGTTTTTTTCTCTGCTGCATAGTCACTCCTGATATATTTGTTGTTTTATTCCTTGATTGCAATGCCAAGCTCGTTAAGTGCCTTGTCATCAACAGGCGATGGACAGGCAGTCATAAGCTCGGAAGCATTCTGTACCTTAGGGAACGCGATAACATCACGCAGGCTCTCACAGCCGAACAGCTGCATACACAGTCTGTCAAGACCGATACCCATACCGCCGTGAGGTGGTGCGCCGAACTTGAACGCGTCGGTTAAGAATCCGAATTTTTCGTGAGCCTCTTCGTCGCTCATGCCGAGCAGCTTGAACATTCTGCCCTGGAGCTCTGGGTTTGTAATTCTTATTGAGCCACTCGAGAGCTCGATGCCGTTAAGAACAAGGTCATATGCCTT
>JAZNMZ010000093.1:0-51111 GCA_045580005.1 Eubacteriales bacterium
ATTCAACAACGGCTGTCCAGATAACTACTCATGGCTCCCGAGCAATGGTGGCAACCCCTGGAGAATACACAGTGCAGCTACCGACGGCAGCATGATTATGGCAACAGAAACCAAGGGCGTATTTGAAGTAATCGGCGACAAAATCGCGAACGCCGTAAATGCAAGCACAGGAGAGACAATAGTTTCTGCGAACGGATACATCACACTTCCGGTTGGCGTATATGATGTTACATACACAGAGCCCGAGTTCACATGGGATGAAATTACAGGCGAAGATACAGCTTACTACTATGTAGACGCTACAGGTGGTAGCGACGATAACAGTGGTATGAAAGCCGACGCAGCTCTTGCGACACTTGACAAGGCTGTTCAGTTGCTTGACGCACTCGACGCCCGCTATACAACCCGTGAAGTAAGAATCATCGGAAGATATCTTATCCCAAACAACTCTCTCCCTGTACATACAAATATGATTACCTACACGGGTGAGGAGCTTGAAATAACCACCTCCTATACATATATAAACGGTCCTACTACATTTGAAAATATCACTATTTGCGATACAACAAGTGAATGGGGACACCAGTTTGAAACAAGAGGCGAAGAGCTCGTTCTCGGCTCGGGCATCGTATATAACGGCAGCAACGGCGGTAAAAACGGAATCGGCTGGGTTATAGGTAGTATAACAGCAGACAACGCAGGCCGCGAAAAGCTTACTATCAAGGATGGCAGTACTCACGGTGCAATCTGGATTGGTACACACGGCAAGACTATCGAGGGTGCAACAATTAACCTCGAGGGTGGTAGCGGTACACTCTATTTTGGCAGCGTTGGCACATGGGCAAACAGTGCTATATTTACAGATTCTATCGACATTCTCTATAATGGCGGGTCATTTACATTCACACAGTATAATGCGAATGCTACATTTACAGATATTCAGGTTCTTGCGAACAACAAAGTATCATTTACAGCTCCCGCTGTTACAGCCAACTTCTACATCATGCGCAGTGCAGATAATACAGGAAACGCACTTTCATTCACAGACACTGTCGGTGTATATAATGTAAACTGTGCAGAGGGTCTTGTAGCAACAGCAACAGGCTCGGCAGGCACATATACATCTAGGAATGGCGTTCTCACAGTTCCTGCGGGCGACTATACAGTAACTTATGCAGAACCCGCATTCTCATGGGACGATGATGAAACAGGTGCAACAACAGCCTACTACTATGTTTCTGATAGCGGTAGCGATGACAATGACGGTCTCACACCAGAAAAGCCTTTCCTTACTCTCAACAAGGCAATCACTGCCCTTGACGCGCTCAGCAACAGATTCACAGCCCGCGAGGTAAGAGTTGTCGGCACATATACTGTAGCTTCTTCAACAGTTGCTCATACAAATATGATAAGCATTGTTGGCGCGACAGGTACATCCGACATGGTTCATTACACCAACAACCTTCTCACCGGTCCGTTGACTTTTGACAGAATTACTCTCAAGGCAACAGTTGGTTACGACACACTTTATTCTAGCAATACACATATTGTTTACGGCAAGGATCTCGTTGTAAGCAAATGCGACGAGTCAGGTGCATACCCGAAGCTCATTCTTGCAAACGGCAACTCCAGTGTAGCTGATCCTCTTAAAATCACAGTACACGGCGGTGATTTCTCAAGTGTTGCAGCAGGTTCAAGACATGCTACACAGACAAGAACAGTTAATGGTGTTGACGCACTTCTCACAGGCGGTTCGGGTACTCTTATGCTTGGCCAGGACGGCTACATCGCAAGCGTTGCCAGAAACACATACTATACAGGTCCTGTAAATGTTGTTGTTTCAGGCGACGACTGGACTATCAGCGCATACACAGACGCGCTGATGAAGCCTTATTTTGAAGCAGGCGCACAGTTCATCTTCAATGATGGTGCGGCTGATACACTTACAGCAGCGCTCAGAGCCAATCTTACAAATACAAACTTCTGTAAAAACGGCTACTGGATTATGCACAGCGCCGATATCGAGGGAAGCTCCCTTGCTACAACAGACACAGTAGGTTCTTTCGCTGTAGTAGGCGACAAGACAGCAAGAGCACAGGATATAGCAACAGGTAAGGTTTACTTCTCTGCAGACGGTGTACTTACAGTTCCTTCAGGCGAGTATACAGTATCTTATGTTGCAGATTATATTGAGGGCTCAGACTATCGTTATGTTTCGGCTACAGGCTCGAATGACAAAGACGGTCTCACACCCGAAACAGCTTATGCAACACTCGACGCTGCAATAGCAGCTCTTGAAGCAAGCAACGGCGACTTCACAGCTCTTTATGTAAGAATTGTGGGCGACTTTGAGTCAACAACTCAGCTTGCCGCTTACACAAAGATGATTACATTCACAAGCGCAGATACAAGCAATGTAAGCAATCTTGTAATTTACAATGCATCGTCCGGTCCTGCGACCTTTGAAAATATCAATATTTCGGGATTTATCGCATGGGACGGCAGTGCAGCAACAATCTACCATACAAGTGCAAAAGAGTATGTGATTGGTGAAAATGTAACACTTTCACTCGGCACAGCTCCTACAATTAACCTTGCACCCAACAACAATGCTGACTCTTTGGTACCTCTCAACATCCGCATTTCTTCTGATGTTGCAATAGGCCAGATACATGTTGGTGCAAAACAGGCTTCGGGCGACAGAATAATCGCAGGAGCGAATGTTGTTGCCGACGCAGGATCCGGTACTATTATGTTTGGTACAGAAGGCGGAACAGGTACAACAAAGTTTACAGCTCCCGTTAATGTTACAGTAAACGGCGGCAGCTGGAACCTCGGTGCAAAGGAAAGCTATCGCTATCCTTACTTTAACGCCGGTTTGCAGCTCGTATTCAACAATGGTACAGACTGGGATGCAGCAAATGCTGATATCAATTCTGTACTTGCAAACCCCACTTACTACAAGGGCGGTATCTGGCAGATGTACGGCGAAGCAGTTGAGGGCAATACAAGCTACCTTGAAACAACAGACAAAATTGGTGTATATAAGGTATACGGCGACCTCTATGCTATAGCTACAAGCGACACAGGTGATGTTTATACATCAATCGACGGCATCCTTGAAGTACCTGCAGGCACATACAATGTGACTTACGACAGCACGCCCAGATACACATTTGACGGCGAAACTATTACAGTCAATGCTTCCGTATCACTCGACTTCTCACGCATTGCTCATACAGAAAAAGAAGGTATGATCTTCCTCGGCTGGAAGAATGCTGATGGTGTAGCTGTTGCTAACAAGTCTTCTTTTGAAGCAGGCACAGTTCTTACAGCTCAGTATATCAGCTATGACTATGCATACGGCACAACTTCTGATGACGATAGCTCAGACTTTGGTGTGCGCGGCGCTCAGATCAGATTTGCAACTGCTGATGTTAAGCAGGGCGTGCGCTTCATCGTTGAAAAGAGCACAGCACTTGATACAGCTCTTGCAAACGGCGGAGTAACAGTTAACGGCTTCGGTTCTGTTGTTCTTCCCAACAATCTTCTCGGTGACGCAAAGCTCACGCTCGAAACACCCTCGGTAGGCATTGTTCCGGCAACAAAGATTTACCAGACACTCGAAGACCGTATCTATTACACAGTAGTTCTTTACAACATTTCTGACAAGAACTATTCAAGAGATTATACAACAAGAGGCTATATCGAGTATACCGACATCAACGGTGTTAACCGCGTTGCATACTCTGAGGCTTACTACACATCAGTTGGCAAGGTTGCACAGGCAGGTCTTGAAGACCCCACAATGTCCGCCAAGAGAAAAGAAGCTTTCAAGGACTTTATTGCAATAGCAAATGCCAAGTATGAGTATGCAGACTATATCAGCTACCGCACAAACCTCAAGAACACATATAACAAACTCATTTCTGGTGAGGAAGTTAATGTTGTTTACCTCGGCGGATCTGTAACGCACGGTACAGGTGCTTCTGTCGGTGACGATCCTAATACCCAGAAATCATGGGCAGAGCAGACATCCTGGAGAGCTATGTCGGGTACATACCTCAAGGAGAAGTTCCCCAATGCTAAGATTAACCTTTACAATACAGCTATAGGCGAGAGCGGAACATTCCTCGGCACATTCAGACTTGAGCGTGATATATTCACACTTGAGCCCGACCTGTTTATCCTCGAGTATGCAATCAATGACTCATATCACCTCGGTATGACAGACGAAAGCGGTATTCCTGAGGCAACAGCAGCAAGTCAGTACGAAACAATCGTGCGTGAGCTCAGAACAAAGTTCCCTGAATGTGACATCTTCGGACTTATTGTAACAGATAAGATTCTCATCTCAACATATCCCGAAGACAACATGTTCCCGACAGCAAGAGGCCATGCTGCAATAGCTGAGCACTACGGCATTTCGATGCTCAATGTTGGTCTTGCTGCTCACGAAAAGGTTGACCTTATCACAAACTGGGACAAATACTTTGCAGATAATGCTCATCCTACAGACGCAGGTTATATGGAATACTACAAGGTAGTTGAAGAATTCCTCTACAACCAGCTTGTAAGTCCTGAGTACATCGCGGCTGAGTACGCTTCTACAGAAGTTACAGAGCACACACTTCCTGAAGTTAAGTCTGATGTTCTCTTCGACGGCTACAGAATAGGTACAATGGCTTCTAAGCTCGCTGAAGAAAAGGGCGAGGGTGACTATAGAGCAACAGTTGTTGAAACAACCTTCGACTATATTGCAGACGAAATATTCAAGGATGTATCATGGGAAAGAACAGACGACGACTATGTAGGCTATTACGAGGCTACAACACCCGGACAGTCAATCACGCTCAAGTTCTATGGTACAGAGATTGCTCTCTGAATGTATCCTAATGCACTCAAGAATAAAGAGGTTGTTAATATTACCGTTGACGACAATGTATTGGATCCTATTACAGTTTCCAACTATAACCCCGATATAATCGTTGACGGTCTTGATTCAGGATGGCACACAATCGTAATTACTCCCACATTCAATTCGGGCGATCTCTTCAGAATAGGTGCGGTTTATACACGCGATGCAAATGCGGCGACCAAAAAAACCAATTCTGTAACAGAGTAATCCAACAAACACAAAACCACCGGGAAACCGGGGGTTTTCTTTTGCTTTTAAAAAGATTTTCAATAAATAACTTTTTTAGTTGACATAAATGCTTTCTTGTGGTACAATATCTGTGTATAAATAACAGAATGGGTGAAGCAAGTGACAGGATTTTATGACTTACACTGCCATATATTGCCCGGAATCGACGACGGAGCCGAAAACTTCGAGCGCACCTGCAAAATGCTTGATATGGCATTTTCGGACGGCATAAGATATATATGTGCCACTCCGCATTACAATCCGTACAGAGATATGACCGACACAGGATCTATTCCCGAGCTTGCCGAAAGGGTAAGGGGCTATCTTGCTGACAGGAACATGAACATTGAGCTTAAGACAGGCTCTGAGGTTATGTACCACAGTGACTGTGTGAAAGGGCTTGAAAACGGCGAATGTCTTACTATGTGCGGCAGCAAGCTTGTAATGGTTGAGTTCGGCTTTGATTGCACTTACGCCGATATCAAAAGTGCGGTGATAAAGCTTCATTCGCATGGATTTCAGAGTGTTCTTGCGCATATAGACAGATATCCATGTGTATACGGCAAACCCTCTGACATAGACGAGCTTTATTCGCTTGGTGCGGTTTTGCAATTCAGCACAAAACTCATAAAGTACGCGACTTTTGCTGGCTTTTTAAAAAACAGCAAAAGACACTCTTTTTCAAAGTATATCATAAAGAACAGACTTCCCGGATTTGTTGCGTCTGATGCGCACGACACCGAGTACCGCAAGCCGGTGCTTTCCGAGTGCTACAAAAAGACAGCAAGGCTCTGCGGCGGTGAGTATGCTGACCTTTTGTTCTTTGATATTCCGTCTCAGATTTTCGGCTTTAATGACTAAACACAATATACAATAACAAAGGTGGTAAAAATGGAGAGAAAAGAAGAATTCGAATTTGATTTATCCGAACTTTTACAGTTTTTACTCAGAAAAGTGTGGATTTCTGTAATTGCAATGATTGTTTGCATGATTGGCACATTTGTATATGTCAGCAATTTTGTTGTTCCCATGTACTCTGCAACTGCCAGTATCTACATAATCAACAATCAGAATTACGGAGCAGCTCTTTCTACTGGTGACCTCAGCTCTGCTGAGGGTCTTGCCCAGGACTATCTGTACCTTATAAAGTCTGAGAGAGTTCTTGAGGGTGCGATAAAAGAGCTCGGTCTTGAGGGTAAAATGTCTGTCGGCGCCCTTAAGGGAACAGTCAGTCTTTCCAACCCCACAGAGACCCGTATTATTTATGTTTCTGTCAAAAATGCAGACGGCACGCTAGCCGCAAGACTTGCAAATCAGGTTTGTATCGAAGCCGAAAAGGTGACAAAAGACCTTATGAAGCTAGAATCAATAAAGATTATTGATACTGCCAACATTCCGACATCAAGTTCTTCTCCCAATGTCAAGAAAGACATGGTTGTATGGGGATTTATCGGATTCGTTCTGCCTCTTGCTGTGTTTACATTCCTCTTTATTTTTGATGACAGAATCAAAAATCCCGAAATGGTTGAGGACAAGCTCGGACTTAAGGTTATCGGCAAAATTCCATTTGCTGAGTCTGAAGCTGCCAAGCATCCTATCGGCAGTATAAATATCAAGAAGAACAGGAAATGATTTTTCGTGGTTCTGCGGATTTAAAAAATCAACAAAGGAATATAAAGATGAATAAGATTGATATTACATATAATTTTATAAAAGATTATTCTACCGAGGAAGCGCTCAAAACACTCCGTACAAATATCCTTTTTAGCTGCAGCGATGTCAAGGCAATCACGGTTACAAGCTGTGAGAGCAACGACGGTAAAAGTACAATCTCTGTCGAACTTGCTCACTCTCTGACTCAGATCGGCAAGAAAGTTCTTCTTGTTGACGCCGATATGAGAAAGTCGGTTATACTCAGCCAGTTCACAAAGGGTGTATCGGTTAAGGGCCTCAGCCACTACCTTTCAGGACAGGCTACTCTTGACGAAGTATTCCTCGAAACACAGATTCCCGGTTTTTATGTTATCTTCTCGGGCGAATATCCTCCGAACCCTGCGGAGCTTTTGAGTGCTGACATTTTCAGCAATATGATTTCCGAGTTTAAAGAGAGTTTTGATTATATCATAATTGACACTCCTCCGCTCGGTATTGTAACAGATGCTGCTATCTGTGCAAGAGCAAGCGACGGCTCAATCATTGTTCTTAACTGCGAAAAAACTTCTATGAAAGCAGCCAAGTCGGTAAAGAGTCAGCTTGAGGATACAGGCACAAAGATTCTTGGTTGTGTTTTAAATAACGCTAAGAAGAGTACAATGTACTACTACAAAAGGAAAGCATACAAAGCTTATTGATGTAAAAAATCTCCTGAGAGATCAGGAGATTTTTATTTTTCATATTTTGGTGGTCCTGAAAATAGAATATACAGTAAAAGCACCCGAAACGGAGGATTTTTATGCTTGGAAAGATATTTGCCGTTCTTGTGAGCATATCTTTTGTCTTTGCAATTCTGGCGGGCAGAATGGAGCAGGTGTGCTCTGCTGCAATCATGGGCGCTCAGGACGCCGTAACCCTTTGCTTTTCCATGCTCGGCATGATGTGCCTGTGGAACGGGATTATCAGGGTTCTTGACAAAGCAGGATTCACTTCGGCACTTACAAAGCTTGTGAGACCGTTGCTGAGGCTTATTTATCCTGACGCATATAAAAAAGGCCGCGGCATAGACGAAATCGCCGCAAATTTTGCTGCAAACCTTTTGGGACTTGGGAATGCGGCTTTGCCGCTGGGACTGCGCGCGATGGAGAAGCTGAGTGAGGATGGCGGCGATGTTGCTACCGACGATATGGTAACCTTTTCGGTGCTTAACACCGTGCCTCTCCAGCTTATGCCGACAACGCTTATTGCTCTGCGCGCCGCTACAGGATCGGCAAGACCTTATGAAATAATTCTGCCTGTGTGGATTTGCTCATTGCTGACAATTTTCTTTGGAGCACTTATTTGCAAGCTGTTTGCCTTAGTGTGCCGCAAAAATATGCAAAAAGGGAAGAGAGAATGAGCGCTCTTATGGCGGGGGCCATACCGCTTGTTATTTTGGCGGTGGCGCTGATATTGCTATTTTCAAAAACTGATTTGTTCTCGGAGTTTCTTGAGGGCTGTCGCGACGGCATGAAGGTTAGTGTTGATATTCTGCCGAGCCTTGTGCTTTTAATATGTGCTGTCAGTATGTTCAGAGCGTCGGGTGCGCTCGAGGCTGTCTGTGACGCGTTCTCGCCCGCTCTGGGAGCTTTTGGCCTGCCTTCCGAACTTGTGCCTGTGATAATTACAAGGCCGATTTCAGGCAGCGCTGCGACGGCTGTGGTGAAGGAGCTGTTTGAGGTATCGGGGCCTGACAGCTTTGCAGGCAGAGCAGCGTCAGTCCTTATGGGCTCGTCAGATACGATTATATATACTCTTTCAATGTACTTTGCCTATACAAAAACAAAACGAACAAGGCACGCTCTGCCTTGCTCGTTCATCATAATGTTTTTTTGTGTTATCACATCATGTGCGATTACAAGAATTTTCTTTTAGCTTTCAGCATACTTTCCCTGCCAGGAGTCGCGCCTGCAAAGCTCTTTGTCGACGCCGTTTATTACATTGAATTTTTTGATACTCCATAAGGGCGCTATTAAGGTGTCACGCGAGCCGTCACCTGTTATTCTCTGCACAACAATATCCTTGTGCAGTATCTCCAACTGGTCACATATAAGACTGACATATTCGTCAAGCTCAAACAGCTTTATTTTGCCCTCATAGTACATTTTTTCGCAGTATGTGTCTTTGAGAATATGCAATAAGTGCAGCTTCACCGAGTGGGGCTGCATTTTTGATATAACTCTGACAGACTCAAGCATCATTTCTCTCGTCTCACCGGGGAGCCCGTTTATCAGATGAACGCATACATTAATACCTGCACTCTTGAGTCTATGGAAGGTGTTGCAGAACTCATCAAAGGTAGCGTGCCTGTTTATCAGCTCGCCGGTGCTGTCAAACACAGACTGAAGTCCAAGCTCAACTGTGAGAAAGGTTTTTTTTGATATCTCGCACAAAAGCTCAAATACATCATCCGGTACGCAGTCGGGTCTTGTTGCAATACTCACTCCGACAATGTCTGGAAGAGCCAGCGCTTCCTCATATACCGAGCGTAAGGTATCTACAGGAGCATAAGTGTTTGTCCCTGCCTGGAAGTAGGGCATGAATTTTGCTCCGACCCATTTTTTCGACATTATCTTTTTTATAGCGTGAAACTGCTCGGTTACCGATTGATTACTGTCTCCTGCAAAATCGCCGCTTGCAAGGGGGGAGCAGTAAATGCAGCCGCCGTACGATTTTGTTCCGTCGCGGTTTGGACACGAAAAGCCTGCATTGAGCGACACCTTTGCAACCTTGCAGCCAAATGTACTCTTGAGAAAATAGTCGAGCGTGCGGTATCGCTTGTTGTTCGGGTATATCATCACAGCATTTCCTTGTAGATTGTGTTTTTGGATACGCTTCTGTCTTTGGCGCAGGCTTTTATTGCGTCCATTTTGGATAGTCCGTTGCCAATATAAAAATCAACATGCTGCTGTATGCTCATATCTGCCCAGAAGAGAGTCTCGCCGTTCTTTTTGCCCTCTATGATAATTACATACTCACCTCTGGGTACCTTGCTGTTATAAAGCTCTATTGCCTCAGAAAGGCCTGTAATGACAAACTCCTCATTGATTTTGGTAAGCTCTCTTGCAAGACAGATTCTGCGCTCGCCGAATGCTGAATAAAAGTCAGCAAGAGTTTTCTTCAGCCTGTGAGGTGCTTCATAAAATATAACCGTTCTCTTCTCGTTTATATAGCAGTCAAGAATCTCTTGCTTTGTGCTGTCCTGCGGCAGAAAACCCTCGAATATGAATCGTCTTGAGTCGAATCCCGAGGCGCAAAGAGCAGTAATTACAGCACTCGGTCCGGGGATTGGAATGACCTTTATACCGTTCTCGTGCGCAAGAGCGCACAGCTCACTTCCGGGGTCGGATATCGCAGGCGTGCCTGCGTCTGTCACAAGAGCACAGCTCTCGCCCGACAGCAGCTTTGATATTATTTTTTCGCCTGCAGACGCCTTGTTGTGTTCAAAGTAGTTTACAATGCTTTTTGATATACCGAACTTGTTAAGCAGCAACCCCGACACGCGGGTGTCCTCCGCGGCAACAAAATCTACCTCGGAGAGAACCTTTTTTGCACGCTCTGTTATGTCCGAAAGGTTGCCGATTGGTGTTGCAACAACATAAAGCGCGCCGCTTTCAATTTCATTTGACATAGCTTATCTCTCCTTTTCTACAGGTATCGTTCATCATATCGGTGTACTTTCCGTCTTGACCGTATATTATAAACGGCTTTGAGGTTACAAGACCCTCTGCCGCACCTTTTTTTGCCTGACAAAGAACAAGCACGGGTGCACGGTCTATTTTTGAATGTACGAATGTCATTTTCTTTATTTCAAATCCGCATTTCTTTGCTGCAGCAAAGAGGGAGGAAAGTCTGTCGGGACGGTAAACGATATATAGATCGGAATTTGTACGCAGCAGATATCCCGCAGCCCTAAATATGTCTTCAATATTGCAAAGAATTTCGTGCCTTGCAATATTCTTATAATCATTCTCACACATATACCCGCTGGTGTTTGTCATATACGGGGGATTGCATAGCACAAAGTCAAACGACTCACTCTCAAAGCTCTCTCGGACCTTGCACACATCACCGTGACTTACCGTGAATCTGTCAGAAAGTCGGCTCACCTCGGCGCTTCTTCTCGACAGCTCGCAGGCTCTTTCGTTTATTTCGACAGCGCAAAAGCGCAGTTTCGGACTTTTGTCAAGAAGCGACAGGGCAATATATCCAGAGCCCGAGCACAGCTCCATACCGAGGGCGGCACGGTCTTTGATATGACTTTTTACATAAGCTGACAGGAGCGTCGCGTCGGTACCATATGGAAACAGACTGTCGTCCTGATATATCGACAGGGTGTCGGATACTTTTTCTAACTTTTCAGCCAATTTTGCATCTCACTTTCAGATGTTTGTAATATCGTTTCCGCAAAGGGCAGACAGTCCGTAACGCAGAGCAAGGGCTGCCTTTTTTCTCTCGTTTATGTCGTCAGAGTAGAGCTGCGGCTCTATCTGCCTGAAGAAAGCTCCGAGAATTGTCCTGTCTTCTTTTAACTTTTCTATATCAAAAAGGGGCAGGGTGTTGTCGAGAAGCTCGAGATAAAAGGGCGCTCTTACGACAGATTTTATATCGTCTAAGGTCATGGCAAGCTCGGGTGAAACTGCTCCCTCGAGGATAACTCGCAGAGCTGTATCCTCGCCGTATTCACTGCAGGCATCTTTTATGACAGCAAGAGCACTGTCCTTTGAGCCTGCTCCGACAAGAGACACCTTGACTGCTTCAAAACGGCGCTCAGAGCACTTATATGTCCCAAGATTCACATTGCCCTTTTCAATTTCGCCGTAAATTGCACATTTGTAGCCGCATTCGTCAAAGCTTCTGCCGACGGCACAGCCCGGATAGGCATATACTGTATTTCCCAGCTTTTCAAAGCCGCTGTGTGAGTGTATGTGACCGAGCGCGATATAGTCAAAGCCGCTCTTTTCTATCTCGCTTTTCATAAGTGTGTTTTGGCTATTGCCGGGGGTGTTTATGTAGCCGTGAGCCATGAGGATGTTTATTTTGTCTGCATCCTCGGCACACAATCCCGATAGAATATCTTCCTTCAGGTCCTTTGAGGCGTAGGCGTGACCGTAGATTCTGAGATTTTTTTCGGGGATGTCGATATATGACGGAGCTTCTTCGGTAAAAATATGCACATTCTCGGGCCAGCGCAGAAGTGTATAAGGCGAGGACTTGTGATACGGGTCGTGATTTCCGGGAGTGATGAAGAATCTGCACTCGGGAAAGGATGAGATTTCACGAAGGACAATCTGTGCAGTGTCCTTTGTGACATAGCTGTCTTCAAAAAGGTCACCCGAGATCAAAAACACCTCGGCACCGTACTGCTTTGCCCTGTGTATCAGCGAGCAAAAAGTGCCTCTGAGCTCTGTTCTTCTCTTTTCTGCTTCGATAGGGTCGGAGAGCGAAAAGGGAGCGTCAAGATGTATATCCGCTGTGTGAAAAATCTTTACCATACCATCACCTCATATGTCTTATCTTAATATTAAATTATACCATAGAGCATGAAAAATGTCAATCTCGTCACTATACAAAAAGAGCTCTAAGCCCAGGCTTAAAGCTCAGTGTCTGTTTCTTGCTTTTGCAAGCTCGCCGAAGATTGCACCGCTGATAATAAGCACGGCACCGACAATCTGAAACTGTGTCATTCTCTCATCGAGAAGCAGTGCAGAGCAAATAACTGCACAAACAAGCTCGAGGTATCCTAAAACTGCAACAGACTGCACAGGAATCTTTGATAATGATGAAAAATACAGATAACAACCGACTCCTGTATTGACAACACCAAGAAGCAGTACCGCCGCTGTATTCACACCTGTAAGGTCGATATAAATCCCCTGTCTTGCGAGCATAAATGACCCAACAGTAACAAAACCTGCTGTCAGCTGTATTGCGGAGTTTTGTATTCCGCGTATCCTTTTTGCTTTCTTGTTGAAAGTAACCATAAAGAAGTATGTAAGGGCAGACAAAAGACCGCAGGTAATGCCCCAGGTGTTACTTGTCTCACCCGTGGGTGTGCCGTTTACAAGAAGCAGTCCGACAAGAACGATTAAAAATCCAATAATTTTGGTATAAGTAAGCCTTTCTCTGAAAATAACAGGTGAAAGGACCATTACAATAACAGGACCGCAGTAGTACATAAGAGAAGCAAGGCTAACGCCTATCTGCTGATATGCTTCATATAAAAACATCCAGCTTGTTCCCATTGACACTCCCGACAGAACTATAAAAATCAGGTCTTTTTTATGTCTTGCAAGAGATAGCTTTTCTCCCGACAGCTTTAATAACAGTACAAGAAATATACTGCCGATGAGCGTTCTGAAGAAAACTATTTCGTAGCTGTTCAGCGCAATAAGACTTGCCACAATTCCGTTTGTGCCGAAAAGCAGCATCGAAAAAATAAATTTTGTATACGCAACTTTCATATTTACCTCTAAGATAAAACAAAAAACTCCGAATGCTCGGAGTTTGATTGTTTGGTATACCGTAGAAATTACTCAAGGTTGAACTTCTTCTTGAACTTATCAACGCGTCCGCCGGCGTCAACAAACTTCTGCTTACCGGTGAAGAACGGATGACACTTAGAACAGATATCAACACGCAAATCGCTCTTTGTGGATCTTGTAACGAATGTTTCGCCGCAAGCGCACTTTACAGTAACTTCCGAGTATTCGGGATGGAGATTTTCCTTCATGATTTTCCCTCCTTGTCGTACAAATATTACACAGCGAATTCCATTAATGCACTTCTCGGTGAGAAAGTTACCGCAAAAACACATCGCTGCACTTATTCAGCGCCTATCATTATAACACAGTTTTTTTCATTTTGCAATAGGTTTTTGATAAAAAGTTGCAGAATTCGGAAAAAAAGAGAAATTTATTGACAAAGACGGTGCTGTTTGCTATAATTTTTAATGTAGTATAGACTTACTTTTATATAGAAAGGATTGAGCTTATGAGAGATTGGTTTGCGGATGTGACAGGACTTTTTGACCCGCAGGATGTCAGAATGAACAGATTTAAGAGCGTTCCTGCATATATCAGTATATTTTTCTTTGTACCGCTCATTTTTTCTGAAAATTCAAACTTCGCAAAATTTCATGTGAACCAGGGCTTCGGACTGTTTGTTCTCGGACTTGTAAAGACACTCGTGTTTGAATTTCTACTTCCCGATATGCTTATTTTCGATATATTAGGCTGGCTGTTAAGAGTAGCTCTTTTTGTCCTGACAGTTCTCGGCGTATGCAGTGCTGCGGCAGGCAAGGCAACAGAAATACCGCTGCTTTGTAAAATAAAGATTTTCAAATAAAGTCCTTATAAAAATTAATCCTCCGAATTTTCGGAGGATTTTTTTACTTTAAAAGAATCTGCACACTATAATCGGCAAGAATACAGCAGGTATGTAGTTCATAACCTTGATATTCGTAATTTTGAGCATATTAAGACCGAGCGCAAAAATCAGAAGAGAGCCTACACAGGTCATCTCGCCGATGACATTTCCATAATTGATAAACGGCTGTATATACTGCGCAAGCAGAGCTATCGCACCCTGATATACAAATATAAATGCAGCTGAGAATATAACGCCGACACCGAGGCTTGAGGCAAAGAATATCGCGGCAATTCCGTCGAGCGTCGCCTTGGTATAGAGCGTTGTGTGGTTGCCGCGCAGACCGCTGTCGAGCGAGCCTACTATCGCCATCGCACCGACGCAGAAAAGCAGGCTTGCGGTAACAAATCCCTTTGCAATACTGCCGTCGCCGTTTTTTGACACAAGCGCTTCAAGCTTGTCTCCGAGCCATTTTATTCTGCTGTCAAGGTCAAGGAGCGTTCCGATAATTGCGCCTATGCTTATTGAAATGATGGTGATAAGTATGTTTTGTCCCTCAAAGCACCCGGAAATGCCGATATATACAACAACAAGTCCGAGTCCCAGCATAACGGCGTCACCGAGCTTTTTGTCAAACATCTTGCCGAAAACAAGCCCTACTATACTTCCTGCAACTACCGCGAGGGTGTTTACTATTGTACCGAGCATTTAATTTTTCTCCTTTTTTGCCGCCTCGAGTATTGCATTGCGATATTCCTTTGCGGCAAGCTCTGTCTTATTGTCACCGAATTCATAGTACTTTCTGTCTTTTATATCGTCGGGAAGATACTGCTGTATGCAATAGTGATTTTTGTATATGTGCGGATATTTGTAATCTTTGTTTTTTTCAGCCTCCGGCTGCATGGAATCACGCAGGTAGTGAGGTATCTTCATACCCAGTCCCGCTCTTACATCCTGCGCCGCAGCGGCGTATGCCATATATGCAGAGTTTGATTTTGGCGCCGTTGCAAGAAGTACAACAGCCTCAGACAGGGGTAGTGTCGCCTCGGGAAGTCCCAACTGCTTTGCACTGTCTACAAGTGCGTTGACAATAGCCGCTGCCATAGGGTAGGCAAGTCCTACATCCTCAGACGCCATAACAAGCAGTCTTCTGCATGGCGAAAGCAAATCTCCTGCCTCGAGAAGACGGGCAAGATAAAACAGTGCCGCATTTTCATCCGAGCCTCGTATTGATTTTTGCAAAGCCGACAGCAGGTCGTAATGCTCGTTCCCGTCGCGATCGAGCTTGAGGGCGAAATCGCCCATCGCCTCGTATGCTGCCTTTTCGGTAAGAATTCCGTCTGTGCCGAGATAGCATAGCTCGAGTGCCCCGAGCGCGCGCCGCACATCACCTGTACAGCTTCCTGAGATGAAGTCAAGCACCTTCATTTCCTCGTCGCCGATATTACCAGCCTTTTGTGGATGATATGTGGAAGAAAGTATCCCATAAGCTCTGACAAGAGCCTTTTTTACTTCATCTTTTTCTACACTCTTAAATTCAAATACGCTTGAGCGCGAGAGTATAGCAGGGTAGATTGCAAAATACGGATTTTCAGTTGTTGAGCAGATAAGTGTAATTCTGCCGTCCTCGATAAACTCAAGCAGCGATTGCTGCTGCTTTTTGTTGAAATACTGTATTTCGTCAATATACAGAAGTATCCCCTCGGAGGTGAAAACCGAGCCTGTTTCGGCGCAGATTGCTTTGATATCAGACAGCGAGCCGCTTGTCGCATTTATCTTGCGAAGCGTTTTGTCGGTGCTTTTTGCAATTATCTCGGCAACAGTGGTTTTTCCAACACCCGATGGACCGTAAAAGACCATGTTGGGTATGTTTTTTGACTCTATTACGCGTCTGAACACACTGTCTTCTGACAACAGGTGCTTCTGTCCTACGACCTCGGATAGTTCGCGGGGTCTTATTTTGTCTGCAAGAGGCATTGTGTTACTCCTCGTTCTTTTTGTTTTTGTAACCTTCAAGATACAGCATAAGCACCGAAATATCCGCAGGACTTACTCCCGACACGCGCGACGCTTGTCCCAGACTCTGCGGTCTTAGCTTTGTCAGCTTTTGCTGAGTTTCGGCACGGATGCCGATTATGTCGTAGTAGTCTATGTCATGAGGAATTTTCTTAGCTTCAAGCTTTCTGAAGCGCGAGGCTTCGGCAAGCTCCTTTTTGATGTATCCTTCGTATTTGATTTCAATTTCAACCGCCTTTTTCTCACACTCGGTTAGGTGTGCCGGACGGTTTTTGTCAATCGGCGCAAGCTTTTCGTAGGTGATCTCGGGACGCCGCAGCAGGTCTGCCATTTTTATACCGTGCTCGCTTTTTGCAGAGCCGTATCTGTCAAGCAGCTCAAAAAGCTCGTCCGACGGGCCGAAGCTCGTGTGGTTGATTCTGTCTATTTCGTCGTTTATGTTCTTTTGCTTTTGCAGGAATTTTTCGTATCTCTCGTCCGATACAAGCCCTATTGCGTGACCGAGCTCTGTTAATCTTCGGTCGGCATTGTCCTGACGCAGAAGCAGTCTGTATTCAGAGCGGGAGGTCATTATCCTGTAGGGCTCGTTTGTTCCTTTTGTCACAAGGTCGTCAATAAGAGTGCCGATGTATGAAGAATCTCTTGTGAGAGTTACAGGCTCCCTTTCGAATATATACATCGCGGCATTAATACCTGCAATAAGTCCCTGTGCCGCCGCCTCCTCATAGCCTGAGGTGCCGTTGAACTGTCCTGCACCGAAAAGGCCCTTGTGTTCCTTGAACTCAAGCGTGGACAGCAGCGATAGGGGATCGATGCAGTCATACTCTATAGCGTATGCTGTGCGCATCATCTGCGCGTTTTCAAGACCCTTTATTGAGTGTATCATCTCAATCTGCACACTCTCAGGCAGAGAGGAGGAAAATCCCTGCAGATACACCTCTTTTGTATCAGAGCCCATAGGCTCCAAAAAGAGCTGATGTCGCTCCTTGTCCGAGAATCTTACGACCTTATCCTCAATGCTCGGGCAGTATCGTGGACCTACACCCTTGATTTTGCCCGAATAAATGGGGGATAAGTGAAGATTGTCTTTTATAATTTTGTGAGTTGTTTCGTTGGTATAAGCAATATAGCAGGGGAACTGACCGTCTGACGAAAAGTTCTCGGTAGTGCACGAGAAGCACTCGGCATTCTCGTCGCCGTGCTGTATTTCGAGTGCTGAGTAGTCTATACTGTCGGCGTGCAGTCTTGCTGGAGTGCCTGTTTTGAAGCGCATAAGCGGAATACCAAGCTCGCTCAGACTCTGCGAGAGCTCTCCTGCAGGGAACATTCCGTCAGGACCGCCCGAGTAGGATACCTCACCCACTATAATATTGCTTTTGAGATAGGTGCCCGAGCAGATAATAACGGCCTTTGCCGTCCATACCGCGCCCAGCCTTGTTACTGCCTGCCATAGATTGCCGTCTTTGCGTACAGAAACAATTTCTGCCTGTATAAGCGAGAGGTTTTTGCACTCCTCAAGCGTTTTTTTCATAACGCTCTGGTATTTGCGTCTGTCAGACTGCATACGCAGCGAGTGTACGGCAGGTCCTTTTCCGAGATTGAGCATTCTGCTCTGCAGGCAACACATATCGGCGCATATTCCCATCTGTCCGCCGAGAGCGTCGATTTCATACACGAGATGTCCTTTTCCTGTTCCTCCAACTGAGGGGTTGCATGGCATATTGCCGACAGCATCAAGATTGAGGGTGAAGAGGGCTGTTTTGCACCCGAGGCGTGCACATGCAAGGCTTGCCTCAATGCCGGCATGCCCTGCGCCTATTACTATTGCGTCTACTGTTTTTGAGATATATTCCAAAATGCGTCCTCTTTTTACAAATAATTTATCACTTTATTATACTACAATTTCTCGTATATGCCAAGACTTTTTTGTTATTTTTTTAAAAATAAAAACAGACGGCATATACCGTCTGTCATATATCAATTCACTTCATCGAGCAAAAGTGCGATTTCTTCATCTGTCATATCGCGCCACTCGCCTCTGTCAAGAGTTCTGTCAAGCTCAATTTTTCCAAAGCGAATGCGCTCAAGGAACAACACATTCTTGTCAAAGGCTGCACATATCCGCTTTACCTCATGAAATCTGCCCTCAGTGAGGGTGATGTGAGCGCATCTTTTGTTCTCGAGGAGCTCGAGTCTGCTCGGCCGTGTCATGCCGTCCGAGAGCATAACTCCGTTTTTACAGTTTTCTACATCCTCGGGTGTGAACTCCCGGTCACATTCCACATAATATGTCTTTTCAACACAGTATTTGGGCGAGAGCAGCTTGTGCGCATTTTTACCGTCGTTTGTCAAAAACAGTAGCCCCACAGTGTCCTTGTCGAGTCTTCCGACAGGAAAAAGTCCCTTGTTGGCATAGTTTTCGGGGATAAGCGAAAGAACAGTTTTTTCTCTCACATCATCTGTTGCGGAAATGACTCCTGCGGGTTTGTTGAGCATAATATAAATAAACTCGCTGTACTTTAAAGCTGCGCCATCAAGTGTAATTGTGTCCGACTTTTCGTCGATATGAGAAGAAGCGTCTTTTATACACACGCCGTTTTTTGCAACTCTGCCGTGCTTTATAAGATAAGCTGCATCTTTTCTTGAGATGACACACACTGTTGAAATAAATTTGTCAAGACGCATTGCATTTTCTTATCCTTATTTTGTAAGTATATTTCCGGGGGCAGCCTCAAGACTTGCAAGGCTATACATCTCAGACTGTCTAAGAGCTTTCTTTGCCGTATTCATGGCAATCTCTTCGGTGTTGTTGTCCTTTGAAAGGTGAGCAAGGATTATCCTTTTGCCACCGTTTTGCACTATGTGTGGCAGAAATTTTGCACACGCATCGTTTGATAGATGGCCTCTGTCCGACAGTATGCGGTGCTTGAGATACTCGGGGTATACTCCCGAGTTGAGCATATCAATATCGTGATTTGATTCAATCACAACAGTGCGGCAGCCAAACATATTGCGAGCCGCCTCACGCGTCACATACCCCATATCTGTTGCAAGAGCAAAGGCGTCGTCGCTTGTATTTATTCTGAATCCGGTGCTTCCGTGCGAGTCGTGCGGAGTCCTGAAAGAAACTATCTCGCACTCATTAAGATAAAATGTCTCGCCCGGGTTGAATATGTGAATATTATTGCATGTGTTGGAGTATTTACCGCTGTCGCGCATAGCCTGTGCCGAGGAGGCGTTTATATAAATAGGTATGCCGTAGCGCTTGCTTATCGTTTCAAGCCCCTGTATGTGGTCGATGTGCTCGTGTGTTACAAGTATGCACGAAATGTCCGAAATCCCTGTCTCGCACTCGCAAAGAGCGGCACTCAGTGCCTTGCACGATACACCTGCATCGATAAGCAGCTGCGTCTTTTCAGATTTTATAAGATAAGAATTTCCCGATGAGCCCGAGAAAAGAGGAATGGTGTTTAACATTTGTTACTCTTTCGTTTTTATAGCCCGAGGTATCCCGAAATTCCGAGTGACAGCAGCATATAGTCTGCAAGCAGTGTCACAATTATGGGCAAAAGCAGCAGCATACAGCCTTTAATGCTCCGCTCGAGCTTGTCAACCTTTACGCTGTCGGGGGTTTCTTTTAGCTTTTCAATAGATAAGTTCCTTGCCGCTATCGCATACAGTATCGCAAGTATTGCGGCAAGAACCCAATACACATATACTATGTGTATAAACATGGCCCTCACGCAGGCAAAGTATATTGTCATAACGACAATAAAGCTTAGAACAAGATATATAGCAAGCTTTTTGTTATTTTGATGACTGCCTGCCCCGGAGGAGCTTTTAGCTGTGAATTTTTTTGCCATAGTCAATCAATAAGATTGTCAAGCATTACGGCACCGTACATTCTTACTTTGAGAACATACGCATTGCCCTCGCCGAAAATCTTTGTCATCATATTGTTGAATTCTTCTACATACTGATTTGGGACAAAAGCCTGTATTGTACCTGCAAAGCCGCCGCCGTGTACACGGTACGCAGTTCCCGGCTTGCTGTCAAGTACCTCGCCTGCAGCTGCAAGCGCAAGGGAAATGCCCTGTTCTCTCACATTTTTGACTGTATATGTGTTCTGAAGCATACAGGACGAAGAAAGTCCGGATGCCTTTACGCTCTTCAAGAATCCAGCAATGTCATTGTTGGCAAGAGCAACTGTTGCCTTTTCAACTCTTTGGTTTTCGTTAAAAAAGTGGAGCGCACGCATAATAGCTCTGTCGCCGCATTTCTCGCGCAGAGATGATATGTTGTCAAATATCGCTTTCTTGTCAAGCCCGCGCAGGTATTCCTTGCCGAGAGCTTTTGCAACAGACTTCATCTCTGAGGGAATCGAGGCATAATCCTCGTTGAGGTCGGCATGATTTCCGCCGGTATTTACAATACACAGACTGTAACCGTGAGAAGAAAGGTCAAATTCAGGTCTGGTTACGATAGGTTTTTGGGTGTCTTTAAAGTCAATCGCGACAAATCCGCCTGCTGCACACGCAACCTGGTCCATAAGACCGCAGGGCTTGCCAAAATGTACATTCTCGGCATACTGCGACATCTTTGCAATTTCGATATTGTCAACCTTGCCATCATTGTAAAGGTGGTTGAGTATATTTCCGACCATATCCTCAAACGCTGCAGACGACGAAAGCCCCGAGCCCTTGAGAACATTTGATGTAGTATACGCGCAGAATCCGCCGATTTTAAGTGAGCTCTTGCAGAAAGCGTCGCACATACCTCTGATAATGGCAGATGCCTTGTAAAACTCGCTCTCACATACCTTGTCTACACCGATTGTCGAAACAGTATCAAGAGGGAAGCCCTCAGATTTTATTCTAATCTCGTTGTTAGCTGTTTTTGCGGCAACGGCAATAATATCAAGGCTGATTGACGCGGCGATGACTTTGCCGTGATTGTGGTCTGTATGATTGCCGCATATCTCGCTTCTGCCCGAAACAGAAAAAAGCGAAACATCACAGTCGCCGAGCTCGCCGAAATTCTTGCAGAATTCGTCAACTGCCTTTACATATCTTGCGTATACTACTGCCTTGTCGCTGTCATACAGCTTGCCAAAGGCACTGTCAAATTTTCCGCCAAGGATTGCGGACTTTATTTCGGATAATTTCATAGAACGCTCCTAAATGTCTTTATTCTGTTTTTATATTATAAAAATAGTATACCATCAAATTTCATTTTTTGCAATAGAGTAATACGAATTATTTGCAAGGAAGATACAAACAGATAAAGACCTGTGACTGACGGTCTGCTTTTTGTATTATGCACATTATTTCGTCAAACAAACAGCATATTTTGTGCGAAATGACTAAAATGTTTATATTTTTTGTTTATTATATACATTGACAAACGACAATTTTTTTGCTATAATTATCCTGTGCCTCGGTCGGGTGAAATATGTTGTCCGAAAGGTACGGATTTTGAGTTTTTCGGAAAGGGAGCGTTCTTTTGGGCAGGGCAATAATGGTAACTTCTTTCAAAGGAGGAGTGGGCAAGACTACCGTTTCGGCAAATCTTGCGATGTCGCTTGCGCGTATGGGTTTTAAAGTCATAGCTATTGACTGCGACCTTGAGTCAAGATGTCTTGATATTGCGCTTGGACTTGAGAACTCCTCTTTATTCAATATCTGCGAGGCAATTACAGGCAAGTGCAATCTTGTCGATGCCATTGTGCACGACACAAGAAGCGCAAACCTTTCGTTTATTGCAGCCCCTGCTTATTTTTCGCTTTCTGACAGCGAGAGCTTCTCTTTTACCGAGGAGCAGGTCGAGTCTTTTGTACTCAGGCTCAAGCTTGAGTATGACTTTGTGATTTTTGACCTGCCTGCTCGTCCCGACAAGCTCTATCGCGCTCTGGTCAGATATTCCAATTATGCGCTTGTTGTTTCATTACATACAGCGGCGTCAATCAGAGCGGCAGAGAAGACGGCAATGGCTCTTGAGGAGTTTGGCTGCGGTGAGAGTGAAACGGCGCTTTTGAGAAAGAATTTAAAAACCAGACTTATCATCAACAGCTTCCACGCCAAGGATGCGGTGAGTGGCATAAGGCCGTCGATTTACGATGTTATCGCAAAGACCTCTGTCCAGCTCATAGGAGTTTTGCCATACGACGAGGACATGGCAAGAGGACAGGAAAACGGTCAGCTTGCATATCAGGTAAAGGGAGGCAAAAACAGCTTCAACCGCGCTATAAAGAATGTAGCAAAAAGATGCACCGAAAATTCGGTACCGCTTCTCTCGGGTGTCAAGCTCGAGGTGGCAAAGTCTCGTCTTACATAGGCAAAACAACAGTCCACTACAAAAATAGAAAAGGAGAGCAGTATGGAAATAGCTATTATCGCAAGTGACACAAAGAAAGAACTAATGACGCAATTCTGCATTGCTTATTGCGGTATTCTCGGCAAGCATGATCTCTATGCTACCGACATAACGGGAAAATATATTTCCGAAGCCACCGGACTTCATATCGAAAGACTTCTTTCGGGACATCAGGGCGGCGAAGAACAGATAGCTTCCCGTATATCTTTTAATGAGATTGATATACTGCTCTATTTCAGAGATACGCGCAATATGGCAAGCTATTCTGACAGCGAGTCGGATATTTTGCGCCTGTGCGATGTACATAATGTTCCTGTTGCTACAAACATCGCTACAGCCGAGGCTCTTGTTCTTGCACTCGATCAGGGTAGCCTTGATTGGCGCGAGCTTGTTAACCCACGCTCAAAAATCAACAGGAATACTGTTAAAAAGATATGAAATTTTAAATTTTAAGGACTGCCGCAAGCGTGCGGCAGTCCTTTTTTTATTTAATATCTTACATCAACCTCGCCGAGATAGTCGGCAGGATCAACGGTTACTCCGTCCTTGATTATCTCAAAATGTACATGTACACCCGTTACCCGTCCGGACGAACCCATTTTTGCAATCTGTTCGCCTTGTGCTACTCTGTCGCCGACATTGACAGTAGTGTCGCTCAGATGCGCATAAAGGGTTTTGTAGCCGTTTTCGTGGTCGACAATAATGCGAAGACCGTATCCCGATGTACGGCTGATGTTTGAGACGACACCGCTGTCAGACGCCACGATTTTCGCGCCGTATGGACCGGGAATATCCCATGCTTGATGAAAATCCTTTGTTCCGAACTCGGTAATGGTCCTGAGTCCGTAGTCGGCAGAAAGATAGTTGTCATAAGGAATAATAAAAGTACCTGTCGCAAGGGTTCTCACTTCTTCGTCGGTAGGAGTCCTTGTTCCGACAAGAACGACCTTGTTCTGTGGCTCTTTTATTATCTGCTCAGATATGAGCACACGCTCGAGCTCCTGTGTTTCGTCAACATCAGAGTAAGCAATTTCATAAGTGGCGTTTTTTGTGCCCTCTTTGCCTACCTTGTCAACAGACAGCGTACCGTCAAGGTATTTGTCGGTATAGACATATTCTACACCAAAGGGGATTGATTCCTTTACTGTCTTTGTTTTGATAATCTTGTATCCGAGTACAACAAGACTGGGCTGCGAGGATGTCGTATAATCTGCCGAAATATCAACATTTGGCTCGTATTCGGTGCTTCCCGAAACGAGAGTGACAATACCCGGGATTGTTTGGGCAACAGCTCTTTTACTCTTTTCCACCATGACGGGCTTTACCATATTGTTGTAATATACCGAGTATATCGAGTAATCGGGAGTAAAGGAGTTTTCAACCGGTGCAAGACCGAGAAGCTCTCTGACTTTGTTTTCCTCCACAACGACAGATGTGGGGAAGTTGCCCTCTTCTATGACGATATTGTTGCTTGTGGCAATCTTGATATCGTTCCCATAGCCGAACACACTCTGCATATCGGCGAAGTATTCATTTATTTCGTCTTTTATCACTTCAAGCGCGTGCTTGTTCTTTGTAACGGCAACGAGCGTGCCGTCAATGTAAAAGCCGTAGGCAGGAACGATTTCTTCCTTGACCACCTCATAAAGAGCAGAGTAGACCTGCGATTTTGTGAGGTAATCGTGTTTCTTGCCACTTGTCAGGCTGTATGTGATTTTGTCATCAAAGTTAATTCCGTCATCAACGGGAGATACTATATTTCTTTCAAGGTCCCGTTTTGTTTCGGAAATAATGTCAAAGTCTTCGACAACTCCGATGTATTCACCGTTTATAAAAATATCAACAGCTACAGTGTCGTCAAGGCTGTTGTGAAGCGCTATAACGAGCAAAATGCCGAGACACGCAGGAATAATAAAAGAAAGACATCTTTTTAAAAATCGTACAAACGACACAAAAAGTTTAAAAGAATTGTCCATCCTTGCCGCTGACCTGTCGTATGCGCCCTTAGTCTTTCCGGGGAGAGACCTCACCGAGTTTAAAAACAGCGGTATCGACTGCAGAAACGACAGTAAGAAAGACCAGAAATTGTTCTTCCATGTCATAAACTGATTTTCATACCAGCCTTTTGGGTGGGAGTAGGTGTTCTTCAGCTCGTCGGAAACTTTCTTTTTTGATTTATCAAAAGTGTTAAGTGTGCTTACAAACAGAGCGTTGTAAAAGCTCTCGGGGACAGACAGTCCACTGCGGCGTGATGAGGCATATATGTAGTCGTAGCTACTTTTGTCGATATCAAACTTCTCGACATATTCCGCCGATACGCTGCCCTTGCGGTATAGCTTCATAAGCGCTTTTCTCTGTTTGTCTGTTAGCTTTTTCTTGTTGACGGAAGCTCCGTCAAGCTCTATCTGTGCCGCTTTTTCGTCAGACATCTTCCGCCCTCCTTTTTTTGCACAGTTTGTATAATTATACTACAAAATCAAAAATAAGTCAAGTTTTCGCATTTATACCGTAAAAATGAAAAAAACAAGGTCGGATTTCCGACCTTGTAAAAATTATTCCCCGAACAAATCTGCTTCAAGCTTACCGCACAGATAGTGGTAGACGGGAAGATGATATTCCTGAATTTTGAATGTTTCGTCCTCGGGGACTCTGATTGTGCAGTCGCACAGAGCCGAGAGCTTACTTTCTTTTCTTCCTGTGAGAGAAAGTGTGGACATTCCTTTGAGCTTTGCAATCTTAATGGCGTTTACAACATTCTTTGAATTGCCAGATGTAGAAAGCCCGATTAGCAAATCCTGCTCTCTTCCGTAGCCGTAGAGAAGCTGGGCATAGCACATATCAGAGTCGACATCGTTGTTAAATGCAGTGAGTATTGCGCTCTGAGCCGTAAGCGCCACTGCAGGGATACCTCTTTGCAAGTTGTCTGCCATTCTGTCGCCGTCATTGGGAAACAAAGAGCTGAGCTTTTCTCTGTCCTCTTTGGGTATAGGTCTCAGGAGCATAAAGCCTTTCATAAGTTCACCTACGATATGCTCGCTGTCAGAGCAGCTGCCGCCGTTACCGCAGACATAAATTGTTCCGCCCGACAAGTAGGTTTTTTTCATAAGTGCAACAGCTGTGTCTATATCTTCAGAGCACACAGCAAGGGCAGGGTATCTTTGTAAAAGTTCGTTTTTCATGATAACCTCACTTATATAGTTGAAACAGCAAGAGCGAGCGCTGCATAGTCGCCGATATTCTCACCGAGAGCAGCACCCACAACAGAGCAGACGCTGTATGCGCCTGCAAGGCACTGTGTCCTCATAACCTTGTCGCACTCTTCAAACAGCAGATTTCTGCTTCTTGTAAAGATACTTCCGATTACAATTTTTTCGGGGTTGAGAATGTCAACAAGTATCGACAGTCCGTATCCGAGCATCTCGCCCGATTTTTCATACACCTTTTTTGCAAGAGAGTCGCCTGCGTCGGCGCACTGCGCGATTCTCTTTGCCGTAATATTTGACAAATCGTCAAAGCCGTCACAGTATGACACCTTCTCGCCGCGCTGAAAAGCCTCTAATGCATAACTGCGTCCAAGCTGCTCGATACCGCTGCCGCTGCAAAAGCCCTCAAAAGAACCTGTCTTGCCATATCCGACAGGACCGAACGATGCCAGTTTTATGTGACCTGCCTCGCCTGCATTGTCGTTTGTGCCCGAGTAGAGCTTGCCGTCAAGGATAAGGCCTGCACCGAGTCCCGTGCCAAAGGTGAGAAAAATCATATTGCTGCAGCCTCGCCCTGCGCCGAACTTCCATTCGGCAACAGCACAGGCGTTTGCGTCGTTCTGCAGTACGGTTTTTACCCCTGTGCGCTCCTCAATAAATTTTACAGCCTCAATGCCGTCCCACCCCGGAAGATTCGGAGGGGAGAGGATAACGCCTGCTTTTGAGTCAAGAGGACCGCCGCAGCTGATACCTGCCGCACTTATGTCCGAAAAAGAAAGCGAGCTTCCGTCAAGTATAGCTTTTGCACACTTGCACATTGCCTCAAGCACAACATACGGCGCACCGTCTGTTGCAAACTTTTCTTTTGTAAGAATTTCGATGCTGTCGGCAGAGCTGCCCTCGGTTTTGCCGAGGCTGACGGCACACTTGGTGCCGCCTATATCAAATCCTAAAAAATACATTAAAATCCCTCAAACTGATTGAATCCGCACTTGTCGATGGCCGACATATATGCTTGATAGTCGATCTTGATAATATTTGTGAAATAGTGGTTTTTCAGCACCTTTCCGTCAACGATGAACTCGATAAGATAGAATTTCTTCTCGCCGTCCACAATCTCAAGCTCTCCTGCCTTTACCGAGGTGTTTGCAGGACTGTGAACTGTGCCCGAGAGCACTTCCTTGCCGTCTGTGATGTTTGTAACCTTGTATGATATTTCCTTGTCGAGCAGATAGTCGTTCACGGCATAAAGATCTATTTTTCCGTCTTTGGGCTCATCAAACATCATACATAAAGGCTCCTGCGAGCGCTTGATGTAGTGGTAGGCAAGCTTCTTGGTAAAGAAGTAGTCAACAACGGCGTCTGAGAACTGAGGCCAGCCGTCAACAATATTCCACCAGATGATACCTGTTCTTCTCCACTTTGAGAGCCTGAAGCGCTCGATAAAGTATTTCTTTGCTTCAGCCTGGGAAATCTGACTCATTCTCGCATAAGTATCAAGGCAATCGGGCGTGTCTTCAAAGAGAGTGTCAACCTGGCTTGCCATGAGCCTTATTCTGTATGCCCACTCGACCCAGTTCCTGTCGTATTCAAGACCAACTGCGTGAGCAAGCCAAGAGGTCTGCTCCTTGCCGTTCTTGTCATACCACGGCCAGAGCTCGTCCTCGGGAATAAATTTCTTTACCGACACGGGTGAGGGACATGCGTGATAGCCTGTCTCGGAGGCAAAATGACATATCGAATTCTTGTAGAAATCGCCCTTGAAGTAGTCTCTCGGGCCCCACAGATGGTCCTCGGAGGGGGTTGCGCTTGTACCTTTCTTTGCCGCTTCGTTTGACATATAGGGGGAGCTTGGCAGATAAGGTCTTGTGTAGTCGTGTATTTCAACAAGCTTTGGGATGACTTTTCTTGTGAGTATGTTATTGTCGGGATCGCGCTTGATTACCGATGCGGGACCCCAGTTCATATAAAGATAGTCGCACTCGTTGTCGCCTGCCCATAGGATAAGACTTGGGTGCTGACGGAATCTCTTTACAATCTGTATTACTTCCTCCTCAAGAAGCTTACAGAAACGGTCGTCCTGAGGATAGATAGCACAGCCCATGGCAAAATCCTGCCATACCATAATACCGTACTTGTCGCAAAGGTCATAAAACTCGCGGCTTTCATATGTGTTGCCGCCCCAGCAGCGTACAATGTTGCAGCCTGTATCGACCATAAGCATAAATGCCTGCTCGAGCCTGTCCTTATCTCTTGAGTGGAAAGCGTCAAGCGGCACCCAGTTTGAACCCATACAGAATATAGGCGTGCCGTTTATGATAAATCGGAACTCGCCTGAGCCGTTTTCATCTGTTGTGTCGGTTCTATCAAGCTCTACCGTGCGGATACCGAATTTTGTGGTATACACATCCACAACCTCGCCTTTGTACATAAGGGTTACGGTTACATCATACATATCCTGCTCGCCGGCGTTTTTCGGCCACCAGAAGTAGCAGTTTTCGATATTGTCGTTTGTTGCGGGATGGCAGCTGCTTCCCCAAAGCTCTCTTGCGTAGCGGAACGAACTGTCCTTGCACACACCTTTTATTTCAAAAGAGTAATCCTGCGCGTAGTCTTCCGAAATCTCAAAGCTCGCGAAGCACGAAATTCTCGCCGTACGGCTCTGCACATCGGTATAGTCTGTGTAGATATAGAATTCCTTTACTCTGTTGCTCTTGCGCTCTTTTATGTAAGAGTCTTTCCATATACCTGCCGACACTATTCTCGGCATAATATCCCAGCCCCACATATGAGGAGCTTTTCTGATGTTGATGGATGGTATATTGTAGCTTGTACATCTGGATAGAAGCGAGGTTTCATACTTTCGTTCTTCTATCATAACAGGTTTTATATGTACGAGTATCTCGTTGTCCTTCTCGCGAAGCGTATCTGTAACGAGAGGGATTTCGTATTCAAGGTACATATTCTCAACACTCTTTGTGAGCACACCGTTTATATAAATATCGGCAATAGTGTCAATGCCGTCAAAGCACAGCTTGGCGTCAACCTTGGGCTTGTCAAAAGTCACATAGTAAAAGCAGTGTCTGTTCTCAAGCTCCTGAATTTTTATATTGTTTGTGCTCCAGAAAGGGTCGTAATCAATAAGTCCCGCTCTCATCATATCAAGCTCAAAGTTGCCTGGGACCTTTGCAGGAATAATGTCAAAGCCTGCGTTTTTCACATCAGAGATGGTCTTTATGCTGTCGGCAATATGCTTGCACTTGTAGTTTTCACATACCGCAAGAGACCAGTCTGTGAGCTTAACCAAAATCTTTTCCATTAGTTACCTCCCCAAAAAGGTGTTTTTTATAGTATAACTGTATTGTTTTGTTTTGTAAATACAAAATTTTGTTTTTTTGTGTTGATTTTTTGTATATACCTTATAAAAGCAAAAAATTAAACAGAATTTCTCAAAATGTAAACAATTATTATTTAGTATTGCTTTTTTGGCATATTTAGGTTAAAATATATGAGTAAAATTTTTTAATAAATGGAGATGTTAAAAATGTTAGTATCAGCAAAGGAAATGCTTACAAAAGCAAAAGAAGGACACTACGCCGTAGGTCAGTTCAATATCAACAATCTTGAATGGACAAAGGCTATTCTTCTCACAGCACAGGAGCTCAACTCTCCCGTTATCCTTGGTGTTTCCGAGGGCGCAGGTAAGTATATGTGCGGCTACAAGACAGTTGTAGGTATGGTTAACGGTATGCTCGAGGAGCTCGGTATCACAGTTCCCGTAGCGCTTCACCTCGACCACGGCTCATACGAGGGCGCACTCAAGTGCAGCGAAGCAGGATTTTCTTCTGTTATGTTCGACGGCTCTCACTATCCTATTGAAGAAAATATCGCCAAGACCAAGGAGCTCGTTGCTCTTTGCGAGTCCAAAGGTATTTCTATCGAAGCAGAGGTTGGCTCTATCGGTGGTGAGGAAGACGGCGTTGTAGGTGCAGGCGAATGCGCAGACCCCAACGAATGTAAGATGATTGCAGACCTTGGTGTTACAATGCTTGCGGCAGGTATTGGCAATATCCACGGCAAATACCCCGAAAACTGGGCGGGACTTTCTTTTGAAACTCTTGCACAGGTACAGGAAAAGACAGGCAAGATGCCCCTCGTTCTTCACGGAGGCACAGGTATCCCCGCAGAAATGATTCAGAAAGCAATCAACCTCGGCGTTTCCAAGATTAATGTAAACACAGAGTGTCAGCTCAGCTTTGCTGCTGCTACAAGAAAGTATATAGAAGAGGGCAAGGATACTCAGGGCAAGGGATTTGACCCCAGAAAGCTCCTCGCTCCCGGCTTTGAAGCAATCAAGGCAACAGTAAAAGAAAAGATGGAACTTTTCGGTTCTGTAGGCAAGGCGTAAAAATAACAAAACAAAAAGTCGGCGGAAGCCGGCTTTTTTGTTTTCGGTGTAATCATCTTTATCACAGCGTGTGGGATTGTGTCATATTATGAGTAATAAAGGATACTCAAATAATTATGCATGCTACCGAAAGGGTCTTTAAAATGAGATACAGTATTTTAGTTATGAGCTCGGTGACATACGCTCTGAAAGCCCAGGGCGTTCTTGCACGAGAGGGCATAGGAACAAGACTCGAAAAATTAGGGAGAGAACAGTCTCTGCGCGGCTGCGGCTACGGCTTGAGAATAGATAAAAGCAATATCGACAGAGCAGAAAAAATACTGAACGGCGAAAGAATAAAAGTTATAGAGATAATAGACTACAAATAAGTGGTGAGCTATGGAAAAACCTATCTATTTCGACCATGCTGCCACAAGCTACCCAAAGCCGCCCGAGGTGCTGACGGCTGTAAGAAACGCTATAATCGAAAAAGGTGGCAATCCCGGGCGCTCGTCACACAGGCTCTCGGTTGAAGCTGCAAAAGCCATTTACGATTGCCGCAAGAGTGTCTGCGATCTTCTTGGCTATAATAGCCCCGAACGAGTGGTTTTTACTCAGAACACCACATACTCGCTCAATATGGCAATAAAAGGTGTTGTCGGCGACAGATGCCATATTGTAATATCAAACCTTGAGCACAATTCGGTTATACGCCCTGTTTATGCCTTGTCAAAGAGCAGAGCGGGTGTGAGTTACAGTATGTTTGACGCAACAGGCACCGATGATGAGGTGATCTTCAGCTTCAGACACGCGCTTCGCGATAATACCCGTCTTGCTGTTGTTACCCTTGCATCAAATGTCTGCGGTAGAATTCTTCCCATTAAGGAGATTTCCGCTATATGCAGAAACAGGGGGATTATCCTCATTGCCGACGGAGCACAGGCAGGCGGAGTAATGCCGCTTAATTTTTCGCTACTCGGGGTGAATATTCTGTGCCTTGCAGGACACAAGGGACTTTACGGCCCTCAGGGCACAGGCATTATTGTCTGCGACGACACAGTTGAGCCCGCAGCCATCATTGAGGGAGGAAACGGAGTAAATTCGGCAGACCCCGAGATGAACGGACTGCTTCCCGAAAGACTCGAGGCAGGCACGCTCAATACACCGGGGATCTGCGGCCTGTGCGAGGGGATAAAGTATGTAATGCGCGAGACACCCGAGGCAATATTCGGCAAGACACTTCTTCTTTCAAGATATATTACCGAGGGGCTTTCTGTTATAAAAGGAGTCAGAGTTTACGGCGACTATGATATAAAGGCACCTGTCGTTTTATTTAACAAGGGGGATATCCCGTGTGGCAGAGTAGCCGAAATCCTGAACGAAAAGGGCATCTACACAAGAAGCGGTCTTCACTGCGCTCCCACGGCTCACAAAGCTATAGGAAGCGGAGAGGAGGGGGGAGTGCGCGTGTCTGTCGGACACATAAACACCTTCTCACAGGCAGACAGATTTTTAAGGGTAGTAAACAGAATATAATCCCGCCACCGGTTTTTGCCGGTGGTTTGCTTTTTGAGCGGATTACATTGACTTTCGCAGCTTTTCGTGCTATACTGTGTATGTAAGAATAAAGGAGGTGCTTTATGAAAAGATTTGCTTTTGTTTTATTAAGTTTATTGTTGTTGCAGGGTAGCTTCCCGTGCGCCGCAGTTGATGTTGACAACGATGTTGATGCATCCGAGTGGCAGATACCCGAAGAGCCTGTAGTGCCCGACATTACAGTATATGTAAACGGCAGCTCTGTTGAGTTTGATGTAAAGCCGCAGATTATAGACGGCAGAACTATGGTGCCTGTCCGCGCTATTTTTGAAGTGCTGGGTGCTGTTGTCGAGTGGGATGAAGCTACAAGAACTGTGGTTTCGTCAAAAGCTGACACAACCGTTAGGATTACAATAGGTGAATATAAGATTAACAAAAACGGCTTGGACATAGCAGTAGATGTTCCGGCGCAGATAGTTGATTCAAGGACTCTTGTCCCTGTGCGAGCTATCGCCGAGAGCTATAACTGCAAGGTTGAGTGGGATGAGGCGACAAGAAGTGTAAATGTTGTGACATTTACGCTCGAGCCTGCAGTCGCAACAACTGCCGATACTACATATTTGTTCAGCATAAACAATTTTATGGTGTCCGACGCCTTTTATGATGTTGTTTCCAACTGGGCGGTGCTTGCTTCCAACGGCAATCCGCTTGATGAGCAGACACTTATCAATCAGATGAAGCTGTTTGCTGCAATCGAACAGCTCACACACGAGCTTGATATAACCCTAGCTCCGCACGAAAAATATGCTTTTGATTATATGATTTATCAGTCAAAGCAGAGCGGTGAGTACGCCTTTCTGATGAGTCAGCTTGACACAACAGATTTCGCTCTGAGAGAAATACTTCGCCTTGATCTTATGTATACCAAGCTCCAGCAGGCAATTATTAGCACCCTTGACTTCAGCGACGAAGCACGCCTTGCGTTTATGCAAGAAAACTATGTGAGAGTGAAGCACATCCTCGTTCATACCGAGCAGGAAGCTCTTGCGGCTGTCGAGAGGATAAACGGCGGCGAGAGCTTTGAGTCTCTCTGTGCAGAGCTCAGCCTTGACGGAATGGATGTGGGCACAGGATATGTCTTTACTTATGGACAAATGATAACAGCCTTTGAGGAGGCCTCTTTTGCACTTGAAATCGGTGAGATTTCAGCACCCATTCAGACCGCGTACGGATATCACATAATCAAGAAATACGATATGTTCGAGCTCGGCGAAGACCTGCTGCTTGCAAATTTCGCTGATCAGATTGACGACAGTATATGCGCAGTTGCAATTAACGCAGTGCTCAATTACGCGTTTTCGAATATGCAGATTGAGGTTTACAAAGAAGACCTTTTTAACACAATACACTAAGAAAAGAAAAACCCGAAAGAATGTCTTTCGGGTTTTTGTCTGCTTATGTCTCAAGCTGCTTTGAAAGAAATGCTGCTGCCGTCTGAATGAGCTTTATTTCGGTTTCATCAGGCGTGTGATCCGAATTCTCGGGAAGCACGCTTACAACAGAGCCGATAATGTCCCCTTCAGAAACAATCGGCATACAAGTGGAAACATTTATTTTTTCGTTTCCGTCCACGATAGTCTTGGGCGAGGCGCCGCTTTTGTTGGTGTACAGCTGGCGCGATTCCATAATTTCCTCAATGTCAGAGGACACTTTTTTGTCTGCACATTCCTTTTTTGATGTGCCGGCATAGGCAATAACCGTATCTCGGTCGGTGATGATTACAGGGTATGAGCTTGTCTTATAGAGGGTATCGGCATATCCTGCCGCAAATCCCATAAGCTCACCGATGGGCGAATATTTTTTGAAAATAACCTCACCGTCTCTGTCGGTGAAAATTTCCAGGGGGTCGCCCTCATATACCTCATTGATAATAAAGACGACCCACTAAAATCCTTGATATTATGCTGTTTTTCAAACTATGGTAATTATATCATATATGTAACTTTTTGTCGAGTCGTTTTCTTAAAATTTTCAAGAACAAAAGAAAAACGCTAACCCAAAAACAAATTTCAGGTTAGCGTATGCTTTAAGATTTTGTACCATCAATTATATCAAAGAGTTCAGTTATACTGCTTTTGAGGAAGATGGTAACAACCTTATCTTCATCAACCATAATCTTCTCAATAATCAGACCAATATCTTCTTCTGTGAATTCTTCCTTAGAAAGAAGCATATCAAAGATTTCAAGTATTCTCTCAATGTTCTTCTTGACTTCCTTCTTCTTCTGACTATCGACTTCAAGATACCCTATCTGTTCTTCAAAAAGTTTGATTTTGGACATCAGTTCAGCATCAACCTCATCAAATGTCTGAGAAATGAGTTCTTCATTATCAGGATTTCTTGCAATCTGCTTGATTCTCTGCTTTGTACTTTCAGCAAGTTCAGACTTTGCATCAGCAAGACTTTTTTCAAGTCTTAAAATACTCTCTCGGTTTTGCTCAATTCTTTCCTTGCTATGCTCCACATCAAGTCCTGCAATCTCATTTTTAAGATTGTCCCTGATAGTTGTTATATAAGACTTGATATGCTCATTTAAAGCACTACGGTGAATATGGTGAGATGTACAACCTTTAAGACCTCTTCTGTGATATGAACCACAGATATATCCGTGAGGTCTTTTGGGATTAGATGTCGTGAACATTGGTGCTCCACAGTCAGCACAGTAAAGTTTTCCAACATAGGGATTTGGATACTTCTTAACACCTTTGTAATGGACATTACCACGGGTAGATGCTATTTCCTGTGCCTTTTCAAAGACCTCCTTTGAAATGATTGGTTCATGGAAATCCTCAAAAACATAATTGTCCTTTTTATCTACACGAACATCTTTCTTGTTAATACCTGCCCTTTTCCATACCCTTTGTCGGAGAGTGCCAACATAAAAGTCATTAGAGAGAATTGTTGATACCGACACATGACTCCAAATACGACTAGGTTTAATCTTTGAGGAATCAGCACCTTTTTCTTCAAGGTGTTTCTTCATAAGTGCCTTGCCTGTGGGATAGTTATGTTCTGTTAAGTAATGCGCAATCCTTTTATAACCGTACCCTTGGATATACAGGTCAAATATTATTCTAACTACCTCTGCTCCCACTTCATCAATACAGAATGTGTTTTTCTTGTATGGGTGCAAATAGTAACCGTATGGAGCATTACAAATCCATTCAGCATTCTTTTGACGATTTCCAACAACTTCACGCACCTTTTTGCTCGTTTCGGTGACAGGTCTTTCATTCATAAGGAATGTCATCTGAATATTCAACCAAGCATCATTGGTTGGAAAGTCAATGTTATCTGAAATTGAAATAATACGTATGTTGTTATCACGTAGTTGTTCAAGTTCATAAAGTCCAAGACTGTTTCTTCTTGAAAAACGTGAAAAGTCTTTTACAATAAGTATGTTGTAATGTCCTGAGAACAGTAATCGTCTCATTTCCTGATAACCTTCTCTTTGTTCAAAGGTGTATCCTGACCTGTCTCTGTCCTCAAAGTAATCGACAGGTGTATTGGGGAATTTTGAACTCACAAAATCTGCAATAATGCTTTTTTGGTTCTCAATAGACACATTGGGATTATCAAGTTCATCATCAACTGATATTCTTGCATATGCCGCAATTCTGTCATTTGTTGGCATGACGCCACCTTCCTTTCTTTTTCTAAAAATATAGTCAGCATCTTCCATAGATTGAGAAAATGCTGACTTCTATGTACAGGTTACGCCGTATGACGTAACCCTTGTTCTTTTGCATAAATCTCAACTAACATTTGCAAAACATGGTTTCATCTGTGCATCAAGCAAAGTAGTAATGGTTGGAAGTAGAGGTTTTGTTCCGCCTACGAATACGCAAATGCTGTAAGCATCTTTGTACTGTGAAACAATGCTCTTGTATTCTTCTGCATTCTTATAGTTCTGCTTTTCACTGCTATCAACCCAAATTTCCACTTTTTTTGCTTCTTTATTGAACTTTATATTCATAGCGTTCCTCCTTTGCTTATATTAAATAAGGTGATAACACCGTTATTTTCCGTCTGTCAATATTTTGCTCTTTTACATAATATTTATTCAGCAGACGGAAAACACCTTGATGTTATGGCAGTTTTGGATAGATACTGCCAAACTATATGTAAGATTATTTTTTCAATCTTTTAAGTGCCTCTCTACCACTTTCAGTGACTGTATATTTTCTGCATTTCTGAGGTACTTTTTCCACATATCCCAATTCGGAAAGGACACAAATGCTTCTTTGTACTTTCCCACGTGAAATACTAAGGATTTCTGCCATCTCCTCCTGTGAAAAAGAACAATATGTTTCGCCGCCATAAACAGTTCTTCTGTTCAAAGACATAAATTTGAGCACCTTCATGCTGTTTTCATAACAATTTTTATAAACTTTTTTCATAGTATAGTTCCTCCTTAGTTTCATTATTATTTAAGATATAATCAACTGCTTTCTGTGCCTTGCTACTTGCCTGAACAATCAAGCGGTTATCATTTTGCAAGACTTGTAACCAATTTTGTATGTATGCCGCTGAATTTTCAAATGCATCAGGGGTTTCTATATCGCAAGCATGACATAATGCCGCTGCCCCGATCTCAGCAACTAACTCTTCCTTAGCATACTCATCTCTTTGTTTCAATACAGAACCTTTGCCAATTCTGTCAAAACGGGACTTATGACCCGTACTATGCACAATTTCATGGAACACTGTGCTGTAATAGTCTGCCTCGTTTGAAAATTGCTCCATCAAAGGTATTGTTATAGCATCTTCTGTTGGATTGTAGAATGCTCTATCAGATGCTTTGATGTTAAGACTGACACCGCTTCGGGAGATATAGTCCTCAATGACCTTTTCAGCATCTTCACAGGGAGAGAGGATTTCCATCTCTTCTTCAATGCTGAGAGGTTTGATGCCTGTGGTTTGGTCTATGTGAAAAACTCTGTAATAACGTAGTACAGGGATTGTTTTCACCTTGTCATCATCATCTTCATCTTGCACCCTTAAAAGTTTCCAAAACACCACAATACTTGACTTTTCACCCTCATTGACATAACCACCAAGTTGGATGATTTGCTTATATGTCAACCATTCTCCTGCCTTTCCGAGAAGTAATTGGTTTAGTAAACTATAAGGTTTCTTCATATGGCGACTATACGCACCATTACGAGTACCTGCCCATGGTTTCCTCCATGGTATGACACCTTGGGTTAAAAGAAGAATGATTCTTTGAGTAATTAACTCATATATATTAAAATCTGACATAATTTTTGTTCCTCCCTTCGGGGGCGGAATGTCTTGCCGCCCCATTATAAAGATGATTATATGTAGTTATTGACTATCCTTGTTTGCCTCATCAACGACCTTGCCTAACGCCTTCTCGAATGCGCCAATTCCACTGAAAAGTGAAAGCGCACGGGAGTCTTCAAATAAGTATGGCATAGCATCAAAGAGTTGTTTTAAAACAAGGTAGATAACATCGACTACAATGCTGTTGCCTGCTTGTTTATAGATGGCAGTTTTGCCACAGAGTTTAGATGCTTTTTCATAATCGGCATCATCAAAACCCATAAATCTGTATGCTTCATTGGGTTTTAATCTTCTAATGGCATACTTTTTGCCGTCAGGAGTATCTACTGTCTGTAAAACAATAGTACTTGGATTAGATGCTCTGAGAGCAGGGGCATATTTGATGCCGACCTGATGGTCATTCCAACCTGACTTACAAGCAGGTCTGTAAATGCCTTTATCTGAAACAACAATGGCATCTGCTTCTCTTACAAGATTCACTCTTGTGTAGGGGGAAATTGTCTCATCTACAACAATTCTTTCGTCTGTGTTTGCAAACAAATGAGAACAGTCATCAAGAAGAGCATTTAAAACCTTGCCATCTTCAACTGTTTCAGGAAACTTGAACTTGCCATTATCCACATCCTTACGGATGATTAAACAGATAACTCTTTTTCTTGACTGAGGAATACCATAGTCCTTAGCATTCATAACCTTTGTGTAAATGTTATAACCAAGACTTTCAATCTTGCCCTTGAAAAGGTCAAATGATGCCTTAAATCTTTTACTTGCAAGATTTGCCACATTTTCAAACATTGCAACCTTTGGTCTTGTATGTTTGAAGATGTTTAACCAATATACAATGAGTGAAGATTCACTTTTCTTGATATCCTTGGATTTGCAGTGAGGACACTCAGGTTCATCAAGGTTTTCAAGTTCCAATGGGTCAAAAGCATGACTGCACTCATTGCAAGTCCATTTAGAACCGTCTAACTTTCCTGCCGTTGAGAAACTTTGACAGGGACTTCCACCGAAGAGGAAGTTTATAAAATCAAGTTCAAATGGGTTTATCTTGGTAATATCACCGAGATTCTTGGATTTGTCTATACCGTGAATTGCACAGTATACGTCTATTGCCTTTGGGTCAATCTCTGAAAAATTGACCATCATAACGTTATATGGAATTTGCATTTTGCATACCTCCTAAAAATTTTTATTTTTTTAGAAGGTAAAGCGCTTTACCGAGTACAATGGGGTTAATTACGTCCCTTGCTTCTATTTTTTCTATGTAAAACCATTGTCAGAGGTAGCCAATCTCTGATATGGTGTTGTCTTTTAGTGTTTAACAAAGTTGTCCTGTATATTGGTCAGGTGAAGGAGTGTTTTCACACCGAACGGCATCTAAGCAGAATGGGATTTTTGCCATGTCATGCTCGTATGCAATAAAGTGTCTGCCTTCATCCTGACACACTTTGATGCTTGTCCCATATCCGCCATAGCAAAATACGGTATCGCCCTCCAAAGAGGAATTGACGACTATGCGTCTCATCAACTCATACGAGATAGTATCCTGATACGGCAGCGCCATATCTCTGTCATCTTCGTAGTACTTCTTCTTGGTGGCATAAGACCCGTACAGTTTTACACCGCCTTTACGGAAGAAAAGCAGATACTTAGTACCATCACTTTGGAAGTTGCCTATTATGTCAAACTGATAGTCCTGCTTCTTGAAATACATAAGTACTTCCGAGAACTGTTTCATGGTAGTCATTATGTAGAAGTTGGGTTTCTTCTGCTTTGCAATGACTTTTTCAAAGAGTTCGTAAGGAATATCAGCATCTTTCTCACAAATGTCAAAGTATGCCATATCAATACCACAACCTTCTATAAGAGCGAAAGTAGTAGGTGTATATGGAATATCAAGGAGCATACTTAAAGGTTCAGGTTTACGATCGTACTCAGGGTGTTCTGCAAGAGCGCTCTCTATTCTCTTGTTACATATATTGAAATATTTTTCATCAATTTCAAAACCACAAAAATATCTACCTGTCTCGATACATGCAACTGCTGTTGAACCCGAACCCATGAATGGGTCAATAACCACATCATTTGGTTTGGTAACTGCCTTAATCATATCTGCAAGTTGATTTGTGTATTTCATCGTAGGGTGATATAGGTCGCTGTCTTTTTTTACATGTACCTTTGGGGTAATGTAGTGGTCTGTAACAAGATGAATATCCTCGGCGATTTCCCTTTCACAAACAAAAATAATGTATTCTGTACTATTGAGATATTTATTGTTACAAAGGAAAGGACAGCAATTTGTCTTATTCCAAGTGAGAAGTTGTATATCAACATTCATATCTGCAAAATAATCAATATACATAGGTATCTGATTTTTTGAGCAGAAGAAAAATGCCTTAATATCACGAAGCACTCTCATGCACTCATCAAGTACCTGCCTGTTAAAACCATTGGACATAAACCCGATTTCATCAAGGAACGCTGCATCCTTAGCGGCACCTGTGTTCTTGCTCTTTAATTCCAATTCGTAGGGTGGGTCAGAGATTATAACATCTACTGATTTGTCGGGAATCATTCTAAGCCCTTCTAAGCAGTCCATGTTATATACTCTTTGTACTTCAAGTTCTGACTGTATTCTCCAATTTTTAAATTCTTCTCTATTTCTTACTCTCATATCAAAATCTTCCTTTCTGTTTTGGTGTCAGGAACGTTTTTGTGTTTCCTGCTGTACTCTTATTAAACCATATCCAGGATTATATTTCATCGGCGACAGATGTTAATATATTCTCAATTTATACTCATTTGTGTTGTATAGTTGAGAATATTTACATATAAATGAGAATAAAATCGCCCTTTTCTATTGAAAATCAGGTTAAAATGTGGTATTATAATTAAAAATAGCGTTTGCAAAGGCGGGGATTTTTTGAGAAGCAGATATAAATTAACCAAAAATTTGTCGAATTTAATCAATGACATTCGCGAATCATATATGGGATATACTCATGAAGAGTTTGCTGATATTTTGGACATAGAACCATCAGCAAGTTATTACATGTGTAAAAATATAAGAATGAACACAATCACACCCGAAAAGTTATTTGCGGTTTTTGCAATAGATTACAATGTTCATCTTTTTATACGCAAATACAGTCAGATGGAAAATATCTTGACCCAAGCAATTGAAAATAAGAGAATGCCAGAGAAGATGACACTGAGAAAACTTTTCAAGAATAAGGCGAAGATTATAGAAAGAAATAATCCAACATTATGCAAACCACCCGTTAGCATCTTCAAAGAACAAAAATGCTACACTGATGGGTATAGCGATACGTTATTTAATGAAAATCTCTTCCCCGAGGAATTGAGATATGTAAAAATACCTGAATTTAAAGATATAGAAATTGTTCAAGAATTATCTTTGGGAACACTTTCCAATGAGGATGTAATAAAAGAAGCAACACAACTAAAAAGTGAATTTGAGCGTATTCAATCACATATTGTTAAACGGATAGAAGGAATTCTTTACAGAGAAAATCAAAATTATCTAAAACAAGAATATTGGTTGTTTGCTATGTATTTTCTTTATAAAGAGGTTACAGTTGCACCAACCTGTTATGAATTTATAAAAAACAGTTACTTGCAAAAAGGGCAAAAAGAAGTTAGTTGGTTGCCAATTTTCAAAATCCTCGGTAGAAATGAACACATGCCTAATTCTGCCGACTATGAAGATGATGATTTTATATATTTTCGTGATAGAAAAGAAAACGATATAAGCAAAGAGAATTACCCTGTATTTTATTACAAATATAGAACTAGTTATAAAGATGGCAACTCAGCAACGCTAAAAAATTATTTTCTCAATTATTATGATGAAGAACTCGGAAATGCTTGCCAATTAAAATTCAAACTCGTTCATCTTTTTTCTATTATCAATCATCATTATTTGAGCAAAGGAACAACCGAAAACGAGGCATTTAAGATGACTTGCATAAAACTTCATCTTGAAAATATTGAGTTGCCATTTTGGAAATTAGATTTATTTGAATTGCCAAAAAGAAAATCTAATAGGAATTTAATTTCGCAGGCATCCGATTTTTGTGAGTATGTAAAAGCATATTTTGATGATCACGCAATATCTGAAAAAGAAACCGAGTTACTTAGATTTAGAAATAACCTTGTAGCATTGGAAACTAGATTTTTTGATGTTATTGCAGTTGATTTTGAGTTTATAAAACGACTTGGTACAAGTTATGACGCTGAATTAACTGAAAAAATCAACAATGTGACCCAAAAGTATAAAGAGGACAATCTACTCGACTAACAAGGAAAAATAAACCTCCCGTTTAAATCAGAATCAACTGATTATGAAGGGAGGTTTTTACATGCAGACAGAGTTGCAGTTTTCTATCATCTATCCGTCACACACGGAAAATGACATCAACAAGTTTGACTTTTTCATCCGTATGATGCCATCCGATGGTAAAAACATAATTTCAGTACTTGCTGTTCCGAAATTTTCTGTTGATGGCAGAGTGGTTAAGCATCTGCATTTTTGTGTTCAATCAGAGTATTCTTTGAAATCACAAAACATCTTGATGGTTATATCACAACTTACTCAATTGGAAGATATTGTTAAGGACATCAATCTTTCAACTGAGCAAGCGGAAGAAATACTGAAAAAACTTATGGTCGATATTATTGACCGTTTCGGGAAAGAATAACTCCTTTCCACACGAGAGGCAGGCATTTGCTTGCCTCTTTTTCTATTGCCGCAAGTTCATCATGCAATAGAAAGATGTAGAAGTCGTTTTGCTCCCGCTGAAAAGTGTTGCAATAGATTATACTGATATGACGGTCACAAGAGAGGGTGAAAACAGTAGTTTTTCTATTTCACACAAGTTCAATTCACAGTTTTGCAGCGTTTCACAATCAAGGAGATTTATGTGACATACCTAAATCTATAAACAAATTAAAAATGGAAAGGAATGATTTACAAATGACAAACAAGCAATTTTTCTACGGTAGAGTGAGTACCCGTGAGCAAAATGAAGAACGACAATTACAGGCGGCAAGAGAATTCGGTATAGAAGAACGAGACATTTATATTGATAAGATGTCAGGAAAAGATTTTAACCGAGAACAATATCAGATACTTAAAGGGCAATTACGTCACTCAGACCTTTTGGTCATATCTTCTATTGATAGACTTGGAAGAAATTATAATATGATATTGTCCGAATGGCGTTCCCTTATCGACCTTGGGGTTGATATAGTGGTTCTCGATATGCCGCTGCTTGACACCCGTAATGGCACTGATGGACTTACAGGGCGGTTCATCTCTGACTTGTTTCTTCAAATTCTCTCTTATGTGGCAGAGCAAGAACGTATTAATATACGGAACAGGCAGCGACAAGGAATAGAGATTGCCAAAGCACAGGGAAAATACAAAGGACGGAAACCGATTGCTGTTGATAATTTTGAAGAAGTATATTCAAGATGGAAAGCAGGAGAAATTACCGCAAGAAAAGCGATGGATGAGTTGGGAATTAAATCAAATACATTCTATCGCCGAGTAAAACAGCATGAAGCATCTATTGGATAAGGGGGCAGTTGCCCTCTTTTTTCCTCTTTTTAGAATCAATTTAAGATCTTTCTATTTCCTAAAATTCATTGATTTTGGCATGATTTTCATTGATTTTGCCATGAAAATGATTTTAGGACAATTTATTTTGATTTTTTACATTTTTTCTGATTTTATTTCTTTTATTTTTGGCGTATTTTCTATATGTATAAGCGGGAATAACATTTTTTTAATTCCGTTCTGAATAAAAAAGGAGTTTAAGATGAAAAAACTAAAATAACAATTAGTAATATATTTGAATGCACCCGACAGTTCCTGCCTTTTTGGGCGTTGATATAGATGCTAATGACAGTCAATAGTCCTTTCGCCTCATAGACATCTCTCTTTATATTTGCTGTTTGATCACACTCCTATTCTGTAATAAAATTCACCTTATCTTTCACAAGACAGTCATTAGCAAATGAGACCTAAGTTAAATTCTTGGGTCTCATTTTCATTTGCACAAAAAAAGAACCGCGTGATGCGGTTCTCAGGCGAATGCGGGGTCAATCCCCAAAGCAATCATTAGTTTGTTATTCACTTTTTCAATCATACTATCACTTACAGAACCAACTTTGCCTAGCAATTGACTTTTCTGTATGGTTTGTATTTGCTCAAACAGAACTATGCTGTCAGAGGAAAGATTGCATTCTGATGCCCTTATTTTAAGGTGCGTGGGAATGTTTTTCTTTTTTGTGGATGATGTGATGGGTGAAATAAGAATAACTTCCGAATACTTGTTTTGTAAGTTGTTGCCACATATGATACACGGGCGAACTCCACATTGAATGCTACCTTTTTGCTCACTATAACAACCTAAATCGGCGTAAAAAATATCGCCTTTTTTGATGTATGTAGTAGTGTCTGTCATGGTTTAAAACCCCTTTCATTAGTGAAAATTTTTGTTATTTTCATCTTATAGAAAAAGAGTTAATCACCTTTTTTGACAAATATACGGGGATACCCTTTATCGGTAATTCCGTATTGTTCCTTAATTTTGTTGTTAGTAGATAGTCTCTCCAATCCTAATCTTTCCATAATCATTGGTATTTGATGGCAGAATATAGTTTCGTTGAATTTCCAAAGGTTATCCTTATAAAACCTTTTTAGTGTTTTAAGTGTAAAATAACCATCTATTTCAAGCAGACGGGAGATATTCAAAATCAAAAATTCATCGGGTTCGTGAGTTCTTTTGCCTTTTATCTGAGGAAATACGGCATCTGCAACTTCACGCCCGAAAGCATTATAGACGGTATCATATGTAAAATCCGTTTTACGGATATTTTTCTCTTTTACAATCTTTGCAATATCATCACAGTGCCTTAGTTGTTGCAAGTCATAAATTGGCAAGGAATATACATTTATATGCCTTAACTTCTTGTTCTTGTCCTGAAAATGTTTTATCATCTTTCTGTATTTTGGAGTGATATTGGGGTTATTTATGTCAATCTTCTTTATAAGTTCAAGAAGAGCAAAGAAACTTATATCCTCGGTTGTAGTTTTTCTGTTGCCGCGGTTCATTCTCTTTGATAAGTAATCTGTGGATACACTGAACAAAAATCCGTTCCCATCGGCATATTCAAGAGTTTCAAGAGCAATATAATGCAACCAAAGAAGCGTGGGCAAATATCTGTATGTAACAGAATACAAATCAGCATGAGAATTGACAATATCATCTTTAATCGCCCTAATGTTATCAATAATTAGATTTCTCAATTCCTCATTTTCTTTGTAGTTGATACCCAAATCTGTACATATTTTTTCTATCGCCTTATGTCTTGAAAGACCACATTTTTCTTGAACCACCTGAATTATGTTGCCGATTTTAAATCCACAACTTCCTGAACGGCAAGAGTATAACCATGTGCCACCGTCTGCTCTAAACACGCTCGCTGAGGGATGTTTATCCTTGTGAATTATGCAACAAAAATTATTAGGATTATCGCTATCAAGATTTAGGAACTCTTTCATATATTCAAACAAATCGACCTCGTGTGTTATATAGATAAAAACATCTTGGTAATTTGTAAAAACTTGCTCGTTATGTTTTTTAAGAACAACATCTTTCTTTTTAGTTACCTTAATAGCATATTTTTCCTCGTTGAAATGATGTGAAAAATCAATATAAGAATAGTATAGGGCATCTAATTTTACTATTCTGCAATAGAAAGGATTATCACGATCCTTTAACCATACTGTGCAAGGCAACCTCATTTGATTTGAAGGACTTTGAACACTTACATCAGCATTAAATTCGTCAATTAAATATTTTTCAACTTTTCGCCATTGCGTTTCAGTCGGATTATCGCTTGAAAACCAATAACATTGCAAACCGTTATAAGTCTCAACTATGGCAGAGCAAGAGGGGGTAAAGGAAGAAAGTTTTTTCATCATCCTTTTCTTGTAAGCGGTAATCGTATCCAAGTCGAGGTTATTTCCGTTTTCATCCTTTTCACAATCAAGGTCAATAAAGTACGCATTAAACCTTGTTATATCTTCATCTTTAGTCCCGCCACTATTTGGTTTAAAATGTAATTCCACGGTTCCGTTTAATGCCTTTGCTTCTTCTAACGAGATTATTTTATTGTGTTCTTTTAAACATATAGGGTCAGTATTTTTTAGTAATCTTAAAAAATCTTCTTGTGTCAATTATTTTTTTGAAACGATACGCTTCATCTCCTTTTTTATAATTTTTTACTATTATACGTTTCATCTTCCAAATCGTCAAGTGCCGAGGGAGAATAGGAAAACCCCACATATTATAAACTATAAGTTTAGGTTTATAATACGTGGGGTCAAGTTGTTTTATATGATATTATTTTATTTTGATGTAAGAATTACGGATTGAATATCTCCGTTCCAATCAACACCAACACCGAAGCAATCGGAAACAAATCTTACAGGTACAAGCGTTCTGCCGTTTATGATTTTAGCGGGAACATCAAGGGGAACTTGTTCGCCATTAACCAATGCCGTAGTACTATCAATGGTTAATCTGATAATAGTACCATTTTCTGTACTTTTTGCTATTACCGTCTGTGTGTCGCCGTCCCATTCAACAGTAGCACCTATCTTTTCAAAAATTGCTCTAAGTGGGACTAATGTTCTTCCGTTCTCAATTACGGGAAGTTGGTCAAATGCTATTCTTTTACCATCAAAAAGAACTGATATAACCGCAGGTTTGAATTGAACTTTATAAACCTTGTCTCCGTCTTGCAAGAGAGCAGTACCGTCATCGTTTATTGAGGACATTTGGTCAGGATAAACATAAATCACGTTACTGAAAGGATTATAACAAGCACAGTAGGTTTCATCTCTTTCGGAAAGCAACTGAACATATCCATAGTTATAATAGGTATTTACACCAAATACGTATGGACTGTCAGGAGATGTCATATTCAAATATGCTTTTTTGTAGAGGAAATCAAGATCGCTCGAACGTTCAAAATTCATTTGATGAATATCTTTGGCGGTATATCCGTCATAATATTTGTGTTCAACTACAATAGGTTCTCCGATTTCATTAACATCACCCTTTGAATCGTAATAATCGACAGGGGTATATGCACTTCTTGTTCTTGTTTTTGCTATTGTTGGCATAAAGTATCCCACATCAAACTTATCAGATTCACCTATAATTGTGAAAAGTTCATTATCTTCAATGCCCAATTTGACAACTGTGGGGGCGGGTCGTGGGGTTGTCTCCTGTGCTGACCCAATGGTTGCTAACGACATAAGCATCATAAATGCAAGTAATACACTTACTAATCCTTTTAAATTTTTCATTTGTAATTCCTTCTTTCCTAAGTATTATATTAACTACTTAATGTAGCAAATATCATATCACATACACTTTTCCGCCAGGTTAATAATCTGTATATTTTTCCGTTTTTGAGCAAATTCAAGTGTCTTGGCGGCACCGCCCCAAAAGTGTTTTATATAACAAACAAGAACCTGAGAGTTTTTCACCATATACTGATTACCTTTAATTATTTGCAACTTCTTTGGTGTCTTTTCAGGTATATCGGCAACCAAGATATTATCATAGTCCTTGTAATATAATTCTCTGTATTCATTTATTTCGGATGTCAGATACGGGATAACCAAATTTAACTGTATATCAGGATATTTAACCTTTAATTCTCTTACCACTTTGGCAGATAGTTTATCAAAAGCGCCGTAATTACCTACCCAAAACTCACTGATGTTTTCAGTAGTAATTAAATCTTCAATTACGGAAAAAAGATACTCATATATTTCTCCCGTATCATACAGTTCAGAGTGACCTGCAAAACAACAAATTGCCCTCAACAAATCACCACCTATCTATTTCTGCCATCTAAACACTATGCTCAAATGGTAACAAAATCATATCAAATACATATAATATGATTGCATTATACCACATTTCAAGCAAAAATGCAATCTATTTGTTTGCATTTGAGAAAATTTTGTTTGTCGATAGCATGAAATTTTTAGGATATAATATTATGCAAGAGGTGAAACGGATGAAAGGTAAGAACTTTGATACTTGGTTGGCAATCGGTTTAAATATCTTGCATTACCGTAAAGAGCAAGGTATGACACAGATGCAACTTGCCGAAAAGTGTGACATAAGCAGAACCTATATGCAGAAAATTGAAACCGCTGCGTGTTCATGCACTTTGGATACATTGATTGATATTGCAGAAGCGTTAAATATACCGCTGAAAAAGTTATTTGAATTTAAAGACTGAGAGAGACCTCACCTATACGGATGAAGTCTCTCTTGTGTTTTTTATGTATTAGGAGAGCATTTCGCTCTCCTGTTTTGATATAAGCGGGTAATGTTATCAAACAGACACCCCTTATAATCAACGTATTCATATACCGAAAGAAAGGAATGATTTCTTATGACGGTTTTATTATACCGCGTGTTTTAGAATTTGTCAGCCCCTTTTGGGGAAAAATTTCCTATAATTTGCCTTATGAGAAAGTTGGTAATTCTGAACCCATCTGCATAGCAGATGAAGTTCCTTTTGAGATTCCCGATAGTTGGGAATGGTGCAGGATAAACTCTCTCGGAAGCATCATTCGAGGATGTGGAATAAAAAGAACGGAAACCGTAGAAAGTGGTTTCCCGTGTGTAAGATACGGAGAATTATACACAACTTACAACACTTCTTTTGAAAGTACTGTCTCCTTTGTTTCAGAGGATTTATTTAATAAGTGCAAGCAATTTCATTACGGAGATGTCATTTTTACTTTAACAGGTGAAAACAAGCAAGATATAGCAAAAACTGCCGCTTATTTAGGCGGAGAACCTGTTGCAGCGGGTGGAGATTTGGCATATTGGACAGCACACGGCATGAACCCATTATTTTTATCCTATATGATGGCATCACCTTATCTTATATCAAGAAAAGTTTCTTTGGCAACAGGCGATATTATCATACACATATCAGGAGACAAAATAGGTTCAATACTAATGCCTGTTCCTCCTTTAAACGAGCAAGAGCGAATAGTTAATAAACTATTGGAAATAGAACCATTGATAACAGAGTATGGTTATAAGCAGAACAGAAGCATTGATTTAGATGCGTCTTTTGTTTCTGCACTTAAAAAATCAATTCTCCAAGAAGCCGTCCAAGGTAAATTAGTCCCCCAAGATGAAAATGATGAACCTGCATCTGTACTTTTAGAGCGTATCCGTCAGGAGAAAGATGCGCTTGTCAAGGCAGGCAAAATCAAAAAAGATAAGCATGAAAGTGTCATTTTCAGAAGGGATAATTCTCATTATGAAAAGCGCGGGTCAGAAGAAGTCTGCATAGATGATGAATTGCCGTTTGAAATACCTACCTCTTGGCAATGGTGCAGATTAGGAAATCTCCTTTCGGTAAAAGGCGGCAAGCGTATTCCAAAGGGATATGACTTGCTTGATACTCCTACCGAGCATATATACATTCGTGTAACTGATATGAAGAACAATACTTTGATTACAGACAAACTAAAATATATCAGCAATGATGTGTATGAGCAGATTAAGCACTATACTATAAGCAAAGATGATTTGTACTTAACAATTGCGGGAACAATTGGAAATGCAGGCATTGTTCCTGATAGTTTTGATGGGATGAATCTAACGGAAAATGCTGTTAAATTAACCAATATCTCAATCGACAAGTTTTTTCTTCTTCATTTGTTATGCTCGCCATTAGTACAAGAACAATTTATAGATAAAACTAACAAGGTTGCTCAACCTAAGTTAGCAATAGAACGTATATTAACTACGCTTGTACCTTTGCCGCCTGTCGCTGAGCAGAAAAGAATTACAAGTGCATTAACTGAACTTCTGAGTAAAATAAACACTTTGTAAAGTTCTCATTATGAGAAGTTAGACGGTATTGAACGTTGTATAGATGATGAAATACCTTTTGAAATCCCATCAAATTGGTGTTGGTGTAGATTAGGAAATATCTTGCATAAATTGAGCGATGGAACACATTCCACGCCCAAATATACAGATAAGGGAGTTCCTTTTATTTCTGTTAAAGATGTTAGTGCAGGGAAATTGGATTTTTCTAACTGCAAGTATATTTCAGAACATGAACACGAGGAATTATATAGTCGTTGCAACCCTGAAAAAGGTGATATATTACTGACAAAAGTAGGAACAACAGGAATTCCCGCCATTGTAGACACAGATAAAGAATTCAGTCTTTTTGTCAGTGTAGCACTTTTGAAATTTAATCAAGAATTATTGTTTAATCAATACCTTATAAAACTAATAAATTCCCCACTTGTGCAAAAACAGGCAGAAGAAAATACCCGTGGTGTCGGAAATAAGAATTGGGTTATGCGAGATATTTACAACACATTGATTGCTTTGCCCCCGTTTGAAGAACAATGCCGTATAGTTAAGCGAATAGACGAATTAACACCAATTATAACCTGTTTGACACAGTAATTTGGTAAAATATGTACCGAAAGGAGGTCTTTCGGTATGTTAGAAAAAGAAAAATTTGAAAGACATTTGAGAGGTACAAACCTCTCGGAAAACACCATTTCATCGTATCTGTTTGCACTAAAACAATACAGCGAGCAATACGGCGAAATCACTCAAAAGAATTTACGGCAGTATAAGGTTTGGTTGATTGAAACCTACAAACCCAAAACCGTAAATCTGAGATTAAGAGCAATCAATTGCTACTTAGAAAGCATCAACAAGGAAAAGTGGAAACTACCTTTTGTACGGATACAGCAAAAGGCATTCCTTGAAAATGTTATCAGTGAAGCGGATTACGAGTACTTTAAGAACAGTCTTAAAAAAGATGATGAACTGTTTTGGTATTTTGTAATCCGCTTTTTAGCAGCGACGGGAGCAAGGGTCAGCGAGTTGATTCAAATCAAAGTTGAACACATACGGCGCGGGCATCTTGATTTGTATTCAAAGGGCGGGAAATTACGCCGTATTTACATACCACAAGCGCTACAAAACGAAGCGCTTATATGGTTAGATAGTAAGAAACAGGACAGCGGATTTATCTTCCTGAACAAATACGGAGAAAGAATTACAACACGAGGAATATCAGGACAGTTAAAGAAGTTGGCATCAAAATACGGTATAGATACCGCTGTTATATATCCTCACTCATTCCGCCACCGCTTTGCAAAGAGTTTTTTGGAGCGTTGCAATGATATTGCCTTCCTTGCCGACCTTATGGGACATGAAAGCATTGAAACAACCCGAATATATCTGCGTAAAACTGCCACGGAACAACGTGAAATAGTTGATAAAATAATCGATTGGTAAAATGGAAAGGCATACACCCAAAGTTGAGTGTATGCCGATTTTTATAGGTTGTCACAATATGGTAGCAATTCTTTTATCTTATTTACAATTCTGTATTGCTCTTTTAGTGGTGGTAAAGGCATTAAGGTAGAAACAATTTTTTCTTTTGAAATGTTCGGTTGAGCACCACCTTCACCTTGTTTAATAAAAGCATTTTTATGTGACATCAAAAAGTAAAACAAATATTCATTATATACTTCTATTGGCAAACAAGCACAACATGCTTGATTTGTTGTTGCAGGAAAGGTTAGGATGCCGACTTTTCCAATTGTAGCACCATACATCGCTATTAAAACCGAACCCGTTTGATTTAATCTAACAGAAGTCTTTTCTAACGCTAATGCACTTATATTTTCGGGAATATAGGTAATATAGTTGTCATTCAAATCTCCTGTTTTTAACCACGGTATGTCGCCATTATAGAATTCGTGATTAGAGCGACTTGGTGTTGCTCCTGACCCCCAATCACCTATATTACCAAGACGAACCCACTCCCAAGAATCAGGTATATCAAACGGAATTTCATCATCTATACAACGTTCAATACCGTCTAACTTCTCATAATGAGAA
>JAZNMZ010000094.1:0-8769 GCA_045580005.1 Eubacteriales bacterium
AAGCTCGAGGAGCACGGTATTTTGAAGCAGGCAGACCTTAACTGCATTGCTGCAGGAGATACAATTAAAATCGGCGCATTCTCTCTTGAATTCTTGAGAGTAAACCACTCTATCGCAGATTCGTGCACAATAGCAGTTACCTGCCCTGCGGGAACGGTGATCTTTACGGGCGATTTTAAGATAGATCTCACACCTATACAGGGCGAGCCTATAAACCTCGCGCGCTTTGGCGAGCTTGGCAACAAGGGCGTGCTCGCGCTTCTGTGCGAGTCGACAAACGCAGAGCGTCCCGGTCACACAATGTCCGAGCGTATGGTGGGCAAGAGCCTTGACAATATTTTCAGAGGCTGTACTAAGCGCATTACCATTGCAACATTCTCGTCAAATGTTCACAGAGTACAGCAGATTATAAACGCTTCTCACAAATACGGCAGAAAGGTTGCCGTCACCGGCAGAAGTATGCTTAATATAGTTGATGTTGCCACAAGACTCGGATATATGACTATCCCCAAGGGAACGCTTATTGAGCTTAATGACATCAAAAAATACCGCCCCGAGGAAGTGACGCTTATCACAACAGGCAGCCAGGGTGAGCCGATGAGTGCTCTTTACAGAATGGCATATTCAGACCACGACAAGGTAACTCTTTCGGAAAACGACCTTGTTGTCATTTCGGCGACAGCCATCCCCGGCAACGAAAAGCTTGTAAACAAGATTATAAACGAACTTCTCAAAAAGGGCGTTACAGTGCTTAACGACGAGGTTGCCGATGTGCATGTTTCGGGTCATGCCTGTCAGGAGGATCTGAAGATTATGCATGTCCTGACCAAACCACGCTATTTTATCCCCATCCACGGCGAGTACAGACACCTCAAGAGCCACTATGAGCTCGCAAAGGAAGTCGGCACTCCTGCGCAGAATATCATGATTCCCGAAACAGGCAAAATATACGAAATCTCGGAGGAAAAAATCGAGGTTGTCGGCACTGTTCCGTCGGGTAAGGTGCTTGTTGACGGATTCGGTGTCGGTGATGTAGGAAACATCGTACTGCGCGACAGAAGACATCTCGCACTCGACGGACTTATCGTTGTTGTTGCGGCGGTGGATATTGACAACGGCGAGCTCATTTCGGGTCCCGATATTGTGTCAAGAGGCTTTGTGTATGTGCGTGAGGCGGAGGAACTTATGGACGAGGTGCGCGCAATAGCACACGAAACGCTGCAGGACTGCCTGGATCGCAATATGACCGAATGGAATGCAATAAAATCCAAGGTGAAAGACGAGCTTACAAACTATCTGTACGCAAAAACAAAGAGAAAGCCTATGATTCTACCTGTTATTATGAACATCTGAGGTTTTCGGAAAGGCAATTTATATGAAATTCGAAAGTGACGGCATATCCTCGGTATTCCTGATGCCGTCGGAAATAGTAAAATATTTAAAAAAAGCAACTGCGAGCGAAATCAAGGTTGCGGTATATATTTTTTCAAGAGGCCTTATGATAGAAAACGAAGCGGAAATTGCCGAAGCTCTCGGGCTATCCGAGAGCAAGGTTTCCGAGGCTATAGCATATCTGCGCGGAACAGGCATTTTGTCTGTGTGCGGGGAGGATGTTAGCACTCCCGAGGTTAAGATAGTGTCGGGCGACAAGCTTTCTGACAGGAGCGTGTCATATAGCTCGGGCGAGCTTGCCGACGCTATTGAGGGCAACGAGGATTTCGCTTCTCTTGTGAGCTTTGCCTCCGAAAGGCTCGGCAAGATACTCACGCCTGCCGAGCAGTCAAATCTCTTTATGCTCGTGGATATGCTCGATCTTCCGTGCGACCTTATCATGGCAATTATCGAATATTGCACCGCAGGCGGCAAAAAATCCGTAAAATATATCGAGCGCACTGCCGAGAGACTCTTTGAGGAAGACGGTGTTGATACATATGCCAAGTTTGAAATATATCTTCACGAAAAACAGAAGTCAGACGAGTATGAAGCCGAGGTAAAAAGACTCATCGGGGCCGAGTCAAGGGCTCTCACAAAGAGTGAAAGAGCTGTTATTGCAGGTTGGGCGCGTGATAGTGTGCCGACAGAGCTGCTTGCCGCGGCGTATGAGAGGACTATTCACAACATTTCAAAGCCCTCTTTGTCTTATATGTCGAAAATTGTTGAGAATTGGAAAAGCAAGGGAATAAAAACTCTTTGTGACCTCGAAGACCAGAAGCCTTTTGAAAGCGGAAAATACAAGGGCGAGGGCTATTTTGAACTCGACGATTTTACCGAAAAACCTGATGACGATTTTGAAGAATAATTTAAGTATAGGTGAAGCAACTTGAAGATAAAGAAAATTAACATCGGCGCCTATGGCAAGCTCAAGAATGTGAGCCTTGATTTTTCGGACGGTATCAATATAATATCCGGCTCCAACGAATCGGGCAAGAGCACAGTCTGCTCGTTTATCAAGTACGCTCTTTACGGCTTTTCTGGCAAGGCGTCAAAGATTTCCTCTAACGACAAGATAAAGTATATGCCATGGGACGGAACTGCTATTTCGGGCAGTATGCTTGTGTCGTCCGGCGACAGGAACTACAGAATAGAGCGTCAGCAGAGTGCAAGAGGCAGATGTGCCATCTTTGACAGCGACACGCAGGAGCAGCTCGACCTCGGAAAAGAGCCGGGTGAGGAGCTTTTAGGTGTTGACGAGAGCACATTTTCCAAGACTGCGTTTATAAAGCAGACCGACACTACCGCCGATAATATGGACGGCATTTCAGAGGCGGTGCAGAATATTATTCTTTCTGCCGACGAAACGGTAAACACCGAAAAGGCGCGCAAAAAGCTAAACGAGCTCAAAAACACCTATCGCAACAAGCTCCGCTCAACCGGCAAAACATACGAGCTTTCACAGAAGATTTCTGACTTGACTGCCGACAGGGACGAGGCAATTTTGCGCCACAGAGAGCTGCTCGAAGCCCAATATCTGCTTGACGAGGTTCAGGCAAAGATTTCGCTTAACAAAGAAAAGCTCGAAAAGCTCTACGCTGAGATTGCAGTTATTGAGGGGTACGAAGCCAAGACCGCGCTTGACAGCATAGAAAAGGCAAAGCAAAAGGTTGCCCTGAGCGGGCAAAAGCTATATGAGGCAAGACAGCAGGCGAGCTACGGCGGCAAGCTGCTTGAGCGGGAAGTGCTTTATGAAATTAACAGCACTCTGCGCGAGTGCGAGCACAAGGAAACCGAAATTGATCGCGAGGAACAGAAATATCTTTCCTGCAGCAAGGAGAGAAAAGCTGCAGTCGAGGAAAACGGCATTCTTAGTAAATTTGCAGAAACAGAAGTTTTTGACGATAAGAAGCTGCTTGGCAGGATTAAAAGAAACAGCTTTATGGCTACAGCATTTCTTGTGCTGACAGGACTTGCGGCAGCTGCAGCGGCGATTGTTCTCTATGCGGCGGTGCTTGTGCCTTTGTTCCTTGTGCTTTCGATAGCTTTTTTTGCAGCAAATTCGCGTGTATGCAAAAAATATGGGTTTAAAAAGTGTTCCGAACTTACATCAGCACTGAAAAAATATCCCGAGGAAAAGAAGCTGCTTGAGGAAAATTCGCTCAGAGCAAGACTTATTTCCGAGAATATACAAAAGCTCAAAGCCGATCTTGAGAAACTGCAAGAGCAGCTTGCAGGATTTTCGGCTCTTTACGGAGACAACGGTCGGACAGATGATATGGAAGCTCTTGCGGCAACACTCGCCCGGAAGCTTGACAGAGTAACAGAGTGTGTGAACGAACTTGAGGCCGACACGAGGGCATACAGCACACTTCTGGCTTCTTATGACATATCTTCCCTTGAGGAGGTTGCAAAGGCATTTGCGGGCGTTCCCGAGCGCGACAGAAAGTCTGTCGAGCGCGACATAAAATACCATGAGCAGGCAAACATAATGCTTGCCGAAAAGGAAAAAGAGTATATCCAGAAGTCGTCTGTACACACCTCATACCTCAGAAAGCCTGCCGAGATAGAAGCAGAGCTTGAGGCGACAAAGGCTATCCTTTCCGACTGCACCCTGCGTGCCGACGGTATCGAGTTTGCAATGACGGCGCTTGAGTCGGCGTGCGACGAGGTAAGACAGGGGTTATCGCCGAGGATATCTCAGCGTGCAAGCGAGCTTTTCTGCGAGATTACGGGCGGCAAGTATAAGAGCCTTTCGGTTTCGCCGACATTTGAACTCGGAGTCTATAGCGACAGTATCACATATAGCGCCGAGTATCTCAGCACAGGCGCGCTTGACGCGGCGTATATTTCGCTCAGAATTGCTCTCGCAGAGAGTCTTTATAAGGACAGACCGATTCTTGTCTTTGACGAAACTTTCGCATATTTTGACGACGAAAGACTTGGCAATGTAAGAAGAATACTTGACAGACTCTCACAGAGCTATCAGATATTTATTTTTACCTGTCATGACAGAAGTCATCTGACACCCACAATTACAATGTAAAACAAAAGACCGGGCAGAGATAGAGTATAGCGGCAAGAAAGGCTGGATGGCAGATGAGTATCTTGCCCTGAGCAATCCGATTGATACGCCGAGACAGAATGAAGAGAACGCAGAGAAGCAGCCGCCCGCAAAACCTGAAGAACAGGGGAGTGTTTTTTCTCAGTTATTTGGCAAGCTGTATCCTGACTTTAAAGAATGGTTTGATTCTTTGGAGCAGAAGCGCAAGGATTATACCGAAAAAATAAGCAAGCAGGAAGAGGCAGTTGAAGAAACGCCCGAAACAAAGGAAGAAACAGCTGATGATTCAACAAGATTTGTGGGAACAGATGTTATGAGGCTGTTCCAGAGAGAAGATTCGAAGTCTCCCGTAATACTTACACTTTCCCGGGGCGACAAGGTTGAATTTACAGGCAAGAAAGTCACAAGTGGGAATATCACTTGGGCACAGGTAAAGGTTGGTGATGAGATAGGTTGGGTATTTGCAAACTTCCTCAAGAAAGATAAGGAGCTTACAAGAACCGTGGATTTAGGTGACTATGAATTTCTCAAGACCGCATTTAATGAATATAAAAATTATAATGACTGTATAGGAAATATCCAAGAACAACCTTTTGGAATGCAATGTGTTGATTTAACTCGATGGTTTTTAAATAATTATACAACATTGACAACTGATAGAGGTCATGGATATGAGCAAGCACAAGCTACTTATGACGCTAATAAGGACAAAGAGCTATCCCTTTCGCATATTCCAAGTGCTCCAGCAGTTTATAGCGTGGCACCTAATTGTGAGGGACCAGGATTAAGCAATCTTAGTCACGAAACTTACGGACATACTGGAATTGTTCTTGATGTTAGAGTAGTAAGCAAACCGGAAGGATCAACTAATCCGATGGAATATACTTATGCAATAACTTATTTCCATACATATACCAACAAAAAAGGAATTAATTGTGATATAAACACCAAAAATTTTATACCAAGCGAAAGCGTTACTTATCTAAATATTGGAGAATATATCAAATAATATCAAGGAGGGTTTGTATGGGCATAAAAACAATCGTGGCAATTGTCATTTTTTCTCTTGTTTTTCAGAATTTTAGTTTTGGGAAAAGAGAAGAAATACGCTATCAGGAAAAACTCACATACAAAATCGTTGAGCCGACGCAGGAAGAGATAGAAGAAATACCCGAGCGCCTCGGTTATGTGCTCGGAATGGTTGACGGAGATTATAACTGTTTGTCGGATGATATGTATGCAAATCTTTTCACGGTGAATAAGCTTGATTATGTATATCCCGAATATGACGACGAGGTGGCAAAGTATATTGCTCCACCGTTGTCTTCGGGATACAGTGGAGAACCTTGCTGGGACGAGGTCGTTTATGAAAAAGATCCGCTTGGGATGTTCGGTGAAATTCCCGAGAGTGCATATGACAAAAACGGGGATTTCGATATGGATCTTGTGCGTATAATGGATTATGGCACTCTTATCGGGTACAATAGGTTTTCTGCCCCGTATATAGACTGGTTGATAGAGGGAGTATGGAATGGCAAAGTCGACCACGAGAAAGTACACACTTCGTCATTTAGAACCCAATGTTATTATCACGATGGCTTTTACTATACGCCTGAGATTATTTTTGACAGAGGCGGACCTATGTGGATATCTACTGCAGTTGAAACAACCCCACTTGAAGAAAATAAATACGAATACAGGTATTTTGTCGTTATTGATGACGCACTCGAACCCGATTATTACACTGCCACGATTGCAATGAAAGAGTCAAACAGCGGCTTCAGATTCTGGTCGATATTCAGTATCGAACAGGATAAAGTGGCACAATAAGCGAAATAAAAGGAGAGAACCATGAAAAGACTATTTAGCACAATTGCAATTATCGTACTGACAGCGGCGGTATCAATTTTCGGTACATTGCTTGTGCCTGGTGTGCAGGAAAAAGGCGTCGAAGGAGATATTGCCGATTATTTTACCGACGAGCCCGAGCAAGAAAAGGACATTTCTCGATGTCACAGAACTCAATCCGAACAGCTCAACAAAGGAATATAATCTTGTGTATTCCGAAAAGTGCGGCTGGCGTGCAGACCTTGAGGATATAGACGATATTGTATGATATACCCAAAGCATAAAGGAAAGAAGTCAGCGTATGCTGACTTCTTTTTTATTACTTAATTTCAGCTTCAATACACATTTGACTGCCGCTTGTCGGATGAATGAATGAAACCTTGCCGCAGTGCAGGTGCACTGTTTTGCCATTTTCCTCTTTGCCGTACAAAAAGTCGTACATCAGAGGATGTCCTATATGGGCAAAATGCACTCTTATCTGATGCGTGCGCCCTGTGTGGAGCGTGATTTTAACAAATGTGGTGTTGTTTTCCTTGTTTCTTTGTACCACCTCATACTCGGTGACGGCTCGCTTGCCGTCGTCTCTTACACAACGCTTTATGACGCTGTTGAGCTCACGCTCGATGGGCGCATCGATAATGCCTGTGTCGTTCTCTATAATGCCGCTTACAAGAGCAAAATATGTCTTTTTGAAAATACCCTTTTGCATCTGTGACGAGAGGGCGGCGCTTGCAAATCTGTTTTTTGCTACAATTACGATACCCGTCGTGTCGCGGTCGAGTCTGTTTACAGGGCGGAATACAAAGCCACTGTTCCTGTAATAGTACATAACGGCGTTTCCGAGGGTGTTGTCGTAGTTATTCATACTTGGGTGAGTGGGCATATCTGCGGGCTTGTTTACCGCAAGAATGTCTTCGTCTTCGTAGAGTATCTCAAGCGGAATGTTCACTGGGATAACATTGTCCGAGCCGTCCTCGTCGGGAAGCTGTATTTTGATTGTATCACCGCACTTTACCCTGACAGTGACATTTACGGCTCTTTCGTTGAGAAAAATAAGCCCCTGTCGTTTTAGGACTGTCAGCAGCTTTGAGGATACCGCAAGCTCGCCCTTTATTATATCCCGAAGCAGCTTGCCGTCGAGCTTTTGCGTGATTTGTAGAGTTATTTCTTTTTGTTCCATATTTACCATAAGGACGGCAGTACTGACACAGCACTGCGCAGAATTTTATCCTTCTATTCTTGTAAAGTTGTGCTTTGGAGCGTCGTTATTGAAAATTACGATTGAAGTTGTATCGTTCACTGCATCTTTGAGAGAGTCTGTAACATTTAAGTTTGCATACCACGCAGAGCCGAATGTTTCGCCCATAGCACCGCCGTAGTTCTGTACAAAGATATTCTTTCTAAGCTCAAGCTTTTTATTTCCCGAGCCGTCTATTTCGATTATCGAGTCTGCACATCTGTCAAAGATGTTGTTTTCTATCACAAAATTCTTTGTATTCTGCGTGAGATTCCAGCTTGTGATAACCGACGCCCAGTCGTATCTGTACTGGCTGCCCCAGCCGTATCCGCCAAGCCTGCAGATGTTGTCTGCAATGTATATATTGTGGAAAGACTCATTGTATTTTGTATCGTAGTTATAATACTCGAAAGACCAGTGGCAGTATTCTGCAACATTTCCGATATACTTTATGTTATCCATATAGCAATCCTTGTTGTAGTTGCCCGCATACTGGTGCGTATAGGCTGTATCGAATATCTGATATGCCCAGTTGTTATAAAGATACCAGCCGTCGCAGCCGCCGTAGAGCTGAAATGCGTTTCCAAGACCATGGATATCAGAGCCGAGGTGACCTCTTGCAATAGTTCCGCCGACATAGTCGGATATACAGTTGCGGACTGTGATGTTTTTGATATTGCCTCCGAATGTGAAGCAGTGGCGGCTTGTGTGTCTGCCACGCAGGTTATCAATTATAACATCTGATATATCGTCACCTGTGATAAGGTTTACATCGTGTCCCATCTCAATAGATTCAAATCTCTCACCGGGGTTGCCGTGCAGACTGTAAATATAGAGGTTGCGCGACTGCAGGTCGCTGTAGAACTGCAAATCCTGCGATAAGTCTGCAATTCCTGTAAATCCGTCTCTGCCCACAACCTTGGGAATACCGATAAGCTCGTTGTAATTGCCGAGCTGTCTTGTGTCGTTGAAAGTGACAATCGCGATATTTGGCAAAAGTCCGTTGTATCTGTATACATTGGGAGTTCTCGTTTCAATCCAGAGGGCAGGGTCGGCATAGTTCTGTGCTGAACCTGAGATTATAGGCTTGTCGCCCACACCGTATGCCGAGTATGTTACGCCGGAAACTACAGTGACAGTTCCTCTGAATACTCCGCCGCGCTCAAGAAGCACTGCGTCGCCATAGTTA